>NZ_CP058349.1:963000-1284000 GCF_013395055.1 Pseudomonas sp. ABC1 | reverse complement strand
GCCTTTATTCATCGGATGTCGAAAGTCTTATGTTCGCACTGTATGTATCCGGCTCTGGATATTTGTCCGGAATATGACGTGACATATGTAGACTTTAGTTTGATCAGGCTGACTTGCGAGCACCTGTAGTGGTGCGAATAAAAGACAGGAAAACATTGACTGCTTTGTCAATGGACAATCCGAAAGTACTTTCTTATGATCGCGCCCCTCAATAAGCACGATCAACTGCCGATAACTTGGCTTATGCCTTGACGCAACTTGGAGACTTTTATGTATGTTGACAATCGAGACTATGAAAAATATAATGCACCGCTCACCGCTCACCGCTCACCGCTCACCGCTCACCGCTCACCGCTCACCGCTCACCGCTCACCGCTCCTAAGCTCTGGGCGACCTCTGTCCTATCGGTTCTGATCGGACTTTCAACTTTATCTTTTGGTGCGTCTGCTGCGCAGAACGATAATCTGCTGGGTGTCGTTCAAGAGTCCCTGGAGTTCAATCCTGAACTGCAAACTCGTCTTGCAGCTTTTTATGCGGCAAGTGAAGACTCTCGCGAAGCCTTTGGTGGCTACTTGCCATCAGTTGACTTGAATGCTTCTGTCGGGCAGGGCAATCGACAGTTCGATAATCGCAGTGATTATTCGCGTAACTATGCCGAGATATCCCTGACTCAGATGTTGTTCGACGGTTTCCGTGTGCGTAATCGCCTGGCCAAGGCGGAGCACACCAGCCGAGTGCGGTATTACGAACTGCTGAGTGAAGCGGAAACGAAAGCGCTCGAAGTGAGCGAGGCTTATCTGAGTGTTCAGCGTCATCGCGAACTGGTCGCCCTGGCGCAGAAAAACCTCGATAACCACCGCCGCGTGCAGACCCGTGTAGGCGAGCGTGCGCAGAGCGGCGTCAGCAACCAGGCTGACCTGCAACAGATCAATGGCCGCCTTTCCCTGGCGCGCTCCAACCTGATGACCGAGATCGCCAACCTGCAAAGCGTCACTGCGCGCTTCCAGCGCCTGGTCGGACGTCTGCCGGCCGATGGTCTGGAGCCAGTCGCTGCCGAAGCGGTGCAGGTGCCGACCGATCTGAAGGACATCCTCAACCGTGGCTACGTGAACAACCCCGAGTTGTATGCGGCCTTCGAGAACATCCGTTCCGCAGAGGCGTCCCTGGGCGAGATCAAGTCCAACCGCTACCCGACGTTCGAGCTCGGATTGCGTCACGGTCTGTACAAGAACAACAACAGCTTCGATAACCGCACCGATCCGGACCCTTACGGCAACGAGAGCATCGTCGAGTTGCGCGCCCGCTACAACCTGTTCCGTGGTGGTAGCGACCGTGCGGCCGAACGGGCTGCCTTCCGCCGTATCAACCAGGCTGAAAGCCTGCGCGACAAGGCCTGTGTCGACCTGCGGCAGACCGCGACCATCGCCTACAGCGATGTGCTGAACCTGCAGGAAAAGCGCCAGTCCCTGATCGCCCACCGCGACGGTGCCGCCAATGTCGTGGTTGCCTACCGCGATCAGTTCGACATCGGTCGCCGTACGCTGCTGGACGTGCTCGATTCCGAGAACGAAGTCTTCCAGGCCGAGCGCGCCTACGTCGATGGCAGCTATGACTTGCAGATAGCGCGCCTGCGCACGCTGCACAGCATGGGCCAACTGTTGCCGGCACTGTCCGTATCCACCGAGTCGATGCCGACCCTGGAAGACCTGCGCAGCGGCGATGTCGCTCCGGATTCCAGCCGTTACTGCGCGGCCTATCAGGGCGGTGATTGGGGTGGCGATGCCTACCTGAACCAGCCGCTTCCGGCGAACGAAGTGCTGGAGCTGAGCGGCGATGCGCTGTTCGACACCGGTAGTGCGGAAATCAAGGCCGGCTCCGTTTCGCGCCTGCAGAGCTTCGTGCAGCGCCTGACCCAGCAGGGTGGCCTGCAGTCGCTGGCTATCGTCGGGCATACCGACAATACCGGTTCGGCAGCGCTCAACCGTGAATTGTCCCTGGCGCGCGCCGTGGCCGTTCGAGACTTCCTGGTCGCCAATGGCGTCGAGCAGGCGGTGATTTCCGTTTCCGGTGCTGGCGCGGACAGGCCTGTCGCCAGTAACGCGACCGTTCATGGCCGTGCGGAAAACCGTCGCGTTGAGCTCAGTGTGAAGCGCAGCCAGTAAGTCACGGGTCGGGTCCGCAGGTGATGCGGACCCGACTGCCGCAGTGGATGGAACACGATGGAAGTTTTAGTCGATGATCCCCTGAGCGCTTGCCTGCTCTGGATCGCCCAGTCGAACGGGATTGCGACGAGCAGGGACGCCATCGTCGATGGCTTGCCTCTGCTCGGCGGTCGTCTGTCCCCTTCGGTCTTTCCGCGCGCCGCCGAGCGTGCAGGCTTCACGGCGCGGCTCGCGCGACAGGACCTGCGGCGCCTCAACGAGTTGCTGTTGCCGTGCATCGTCCTCCTGCGTGGCAACAAGGCGTGCCTGCTGGAGCGTATCGATGCGCGTGCGAAAAAGGCCTGGGTCCGCTTCCCGGAACTTGAGATGCAGGTGCAGGAAGTCGAGCTGGACGCGTTCCAGGCGGACTACACCGGCGTCGTCATGTACTGCCGGGCGGATTTCCGTCTGCTGGAAAAGCACGACATCGGCGCCAAGCGGACACTTGCCTCCAAAGGGCACTGGTTCTGGAGTGTGATCAGGGAAAACCGGATGCTTTACCGGGACGTCCTGGTCGCGGCGTTCTTCATCAACCTGTTCGCACTGGCCATGCCGCTGTTCGTGATGAACGTGTATGACCGCGTGGTGCCGAACCATGCCACCGATACCTTGTGGGTGCTGTCGTTCGGCGCGGTCATCCTGATCTGTGGTGACCTGCTGCTGCGCATGCTACGGGGTTGGTTCGTCGAACTGGCAGCGAGTCGCGCCGATACCCGGCTATCCGCCCTGATCATGGAGCGTGTGCTGGGGATGAAAATGGAGCACTGTCCGGCATCGATCGGCTCCTTTGCCTCCAGCATCAATGGCTTCGAGTCGGTGCGCTCCTTCATCGGCTCGATGACCGTCACCGCGTTGCTCGACCTGCCGTTCTTCCTGCTGTTCGTGGTCATCATCATGGTGATCTCCTGGGTGATGGCGATTCCGGTGCTGATCGGCGCCGCACTGATCATTCTCTATGCACTGTCGGTGCAGGCCAGGATGCGTCAGTTGTCCGAGGTGATGAGCAAGGCCAGCGCGCAGCGCAGTTCCGGCCTGATCGAGAGCCTGAGTGGTATCGAAACGCTGAAGAGCTTCAATGCCACCAGCCGCATGCAGAGCAACTGGGAGCAGTCGACCCAGTTTCTCTCCGCCTGCTCGGGCAAGCTGCGCCTGCTGGGCAACTCCGTGGGAACGGGGGCGTCCTGGGTGCAGCAGATGGTGGCGGTGTGCATGATCATCGTCGGTGTCTACCTGGTGATCGACGGGCAGATGACGCAGGGTGCGCTGATCGCGGCCTATATGTTGTCCTCCAGGGCGATGGCGCCGGTTTCGCAGACGGCCTCGTTGTTGACCCAGTACTACCAGGCCGCCACCGCACTGACTTCGCTCGAGCAACTCATGGCCAACGGCCAGGAGCGCAGTGCCGACAAGCCATTGGTCAGCCGTCCGAAGCTGCGCGGCGAGATCGAGCTGCGCAATGTCTCGTTCAAGTACCCGGGTGACGAGCGCGAAGTCCTGCGCGATGTGTCGCTGCACATCCGGGCGGGCGAGCGGGTGGCGATCCTGGGGCGTGTCGGCTCCGGCAAGTCCACGCTGGAGAAGCTCATCCTGGGCCTGTACCAGCCGACGGCCGGGGCGATCCTGGTCGACGGGGTGCACCTTGGGCAGATCGACCCTGCCGAACTGCGGCGCAACATCGGCTATATCCCCCAGGAAACCCGGCTGATCAGCGGCAGTGTCTACGAGAACATCACGCTGGGCGTGGACAACCCCGAGCGTCAGCGACTGCATGAGGCGATAGAGATCTCCGGACTGAAAGGCCTGGTCGGCGCCCATGCCGATGGCCTGGGCATGCAGGTGGGCGAGGGTGGCAGCCGGGTGTCCGGTGGTCAGCGACAGACCATTGCCGTCGCCCGCGCGGTCATGCCCGACAGCAGCATCCTGCTGTTCGACGAGCCGACCTCGGCCATGGACAGCACCCTGGAAAATCACGTCGCCCGCGCGCTGGGGCAGTTCAGCCAGGGCAAGACGCTGCTGCTGGTCACGCACCGCACGAGTCTGCTGACGCTGGTCGACCGGCTGATCGTGATGGATGGCGGTCGTGTGCTGGCCGATGGACCCAAGCAGAGCGTGCTGCAGGCTCTGGAAGCGGGCACTTTGCAGAAGGTGGCGCCATGAGCCAGCCGCACACTCCCGATGTGGCCGCGAAGCCGGCCGAGCAACAGGCGTTCGAGCGTCTGGAGAAGCTGTCTGCCGCAGGGGCTTCAGGCAGTTCCCTGATCGATCGCCTGTTCCGTCGGCTGTTCGCCGGCTTCCGCAATGGCTCCGCGCGTTGGGAGCAGGATGCCGAACTGGCGCTGGAGCGGCAGAAGGTGCTGCGCGCGCGTGGATTGTTGTATTCCATCGCGGCGATCTTCGGTGCGCTGTTGCTGTGGTCCGCGCTCACCCAGATCGACGAAGTGACGCGGGGCGAAGGCAAGATCATCCCGTCCCGGCAGTTGCAGATCGTGCAGTCAGTGGATGGCGGTGTGGTCGAGGAAGTCTTCGTGGAGGAGGGCGATGCCGTGAGCCGGGGAGATGTGCTGGTGCGCATCGACCCGACCCGCTTCGTCGCCAGTTTCCAGGAAGGCAGCGTGCGGGTATTCGCCTTGCGGGCCAAGGTCGAGCGGCTGAAGGCGCTGGTCGATGACCAGCCGTACCAGCCCGAGCGTACTGCGGAACTGAGCGCTGACCAGGGTGTGGTGCTGGATCAGGAGCGCAGCTATTACCTGGAGAGTCGCAAGGAACTCGAGCAGAAACTGTCGATTGCCCGCGAGCAACGCTCCCAGCGCCAGCAGGAACTGAGCGAGGTGCGGGCCCGGCTGTACGCGGCCGAGCAGGCCTACCGCATGTCCAGCCAGGAGTTGCAGGTGACCCGTCCGTTGTTGCGTTCGGGGGCGGTGTCCGAGATCGACATCCTGCGGCTCGAGCGTGACCAGGCGAGTGCCGATGGCGAACGTCGGCAGGCGGCGGCGCGTGCCCGGCAGATCGAGGCGGGTATTCAGGAGGCCGATGCGCGGCTGCGAGAGGTCGATCTGACCACCCGCAACCAGTGGCGCTCCGAACTGAGCGAGGCATCTTCCCAGCTCAACAGCCTGGACAAGAACGTCGATGGCCTGGCCGACCGGGTGAAGTTTTCTGAAATCCGTTCGCCGGTCAACGGCACCATCCAGCGTGTGCTGTTCAACACCATCGGCGGTGTCGTGCAGCCGGGGCACGCGGTGATCGAGATCGTGCCCAACGACGACCGCCTGCTGGTGGAAGCCAAGATCGCGCCCAAGGACATCGCCTTCCTGCGTCCCGGGTTGCCGGCCACGATCAAGCTGCACGCTTACGACTTCTCTATCTATGGCGGGCTGGAGGCGCAGTTGCAGCACATCAGCGCCGACACCATCACCGATGAGCGAGACAACACTTTCTATCTGGTACGTGCCATGACCACCGACGCCGAGTCTGCTCAGCGGCTGGCGGTCATTCCGGGGATGACCGCGCAACTGGACATCATCACCGGTAAGAAAAGCATTCTGGCGTATCTGCTCAAACCCATCCTGCGCGCCAAGGCCAATGCCTTGAGCGAGCGTTGATATTTATTTTTCTTGTGTGCCCGCTGCCTGGCGGCGGGGATAATTCGAATCGAGGTCCACTATGAACAATCTGGCAACCGTAGCTTCTCTCGTTGGTCAAGCCTGGGCCGTTTCGGCCAATGGCGAGCGGCGCGAGATCAAGGTCGGAGATGTGTTGCAGCGCGACGAAAAACTGGTCACCGAACCGGGCGCTCGCGTTGAACTGGATTTTGGCAACAACCAACTGCTCACCCTGCTGGGCGAACAGCAGGCAGACCTCGGCCAGATCGCGCCGAGTGCGCCGGTCCCCAGCAGTGAGACGCTGCCGCAACTGGCGAGCCTGACCCGTGACGAAGAGGCGCCGCGTGCCCCTGAGCGTCAAGGTGGCTCCAGCCAGCCGGCCGGGCACGATTTTGTCGAGCTGGTGCGCATCGGTGAAATCATCGAAGCCGACGGGATTACGCCGATCACTGTGGCGCGTATCCAGGAAATACTCCGCCCGCTGGGCATGAGCCTGCCGGACCGTGAGTTCGACACCGACTGGCGCTACGAGCACCGTGGCGAAGACAACGGCAGCCGTGGCATGCCGTCGGTCACGGTGCCGCTCTTCGCGGGCACCACGTCCTCGATCCTGACCATCCCCGAGAATGCCACGGTGCCCGCCACCGGGACGTTCGTCGTCACCGCACCGAATGGCCTGCAGAGTGTTTCCGTCGACGGCACGACCGTCACGGACATCACCCTGCGTTCGCTGGACCCGAATGATCCGACCACGCATATCGTCGTTCCCGGCAAGGAAGGCGACCTGACGTTGACCGGCTATGACCCGCTTACCGGCACGGTCACCTACACCTATCAGCAGAATGGCAACAGCAAGGACCACAGCGGCGGCGATGACAGCATCACCGATACCTTCCCGATCATCGTTACCGACCAGCGCAACCTGACCTCGCCACCGGGCGAAGTGGTCGTGCGGATTACCGACACGGCTCCAGAGGCCGTGGATGACCTGGCGACCATCGACGAAAACACCCCGACGGTGGGTGGCAACGTTATCGACGGTGCCAGCGGTGGTGGCGGCAAGGATATCCTGGGCGCCGATGACACCCTGGTGACCGGCGTCGTGCCAGGCACCGTGCCGGCAGGTTCCCACGTGCCCGACGGCAATGTCTCGACCACGGTCACCGGCCAGTACGGCAGCCTGACGCTGAACCCGGACGGCAGCTACACCTACACGCTGGACAACGACAACCCGGCGGTCAACGCGCTGAAAGATGGCAAGACCCTGGACGAGGTGTTCAGCTACACCCTGACCGATGACGACGGCGACCAGTCCACCGCCACGCTGACCATCACCATCAACGGCAAGACCGACGGCCCGCCTACCATCGTTCCGAAAGACGGTAACGGCTCCGATGACCCCTCGACCGTCGCGACCATTGGCCATGCCACGGTGCAGGAGTCCGGCCTGGTGGATGGCGACGGTTCCGAGAAGACCACGGGCGTGATCGACATCACTGCGCCCGATGGTCTGGAAAAGATCACCGTTGGTGGCCGCGAGCTCGATCTGACAACCCTGGGTGCGCTCGATCCGAGCGATCCGACCACGCATATCCGTATCCCCACACCTTACGGTGAACTGGTCATCACCGGTTTCGACGTCACCACCTCGGTGGGCGGCGTGCCAACGGTGGGCGAGCTGCACTACAGCTATGAGCTGACCACGCCTTACGACAACTCCGTGCCGGGTCGTGGTGACAATGGCCTGGACGAGGTTCCCCTGGTGGTGACCGATGCCGGTGGCGAGAGCGCCAATGGCAAGCTGGTGATCAATATCATCGACGATGCGCCGAAGGCCGAGGACGATGCCAACCGCGTCACCGAAGATGCCACGGCCCCGGTCACCGGCAACGTGATTGGCGGCTCGGGTGCGTCCAGCGATGACGAGGCCGACCGTGTCGGCGCGGACGGTGCGACCGTCACCGCCATCGGCAGCGACAACGTCACGACCAATACCTCTACGCTGAGCAACGGCGCCCTGGTCATCAAGGGCGAGTTCGGTACGCTGACCATCCACCCGGACGGCAGCTACAGCTACCAGCTGGACAATGACAACGCCGAGGTCAACGCACTCAAGAACGGCGATACCCTGAGCGAGGTATTCACCTACACCCTGACCGACGATGATGGCGATGCGGACACCGCCAAGCTGACCATCACCATCGACGGCCGTACCGATGGCACGCCCACCATCGTGCCGAAGGACGTGAACGGCAGCGATCCGTCGGACTTCACCCAACTCGGCCATGTGACCGTCCATGAGCGCGGCCTGACCGGTGCGGACAGCACTCATATCAGCGCGGGCAGCATCACCATCACCACCCCGGACGGACTGGACTCCATCGTGATCGGTGGCGAGCCTGTCAGCCTGGCGCAACTGTTGGCACTGGACCCGAGCGATGCAAGCACCCATGTCGAGATCAATACACCCGAAGGCAAGCTGACCCTGACCGGGTTCAATGCCACCACGAGTGTCGGCGGTGTGCCGACCCTGGGTGAGTTGCAGTTCAGCTACGAGCTGAAAAATGTGCAGAACACTCCGGCCACCCAGGCCGACCCGAGTGCCGGCCTGGGCAACAGTGAAAGCGTACCGCTCAAGGTGATCGACGCCGGCGGTGCGGAAGCGACCGGCAACCTGGTCATCACCATCGTCGACGATGTGCCGGTGGCGCGTGACGATGCCAGCGAAATCGATGAAAACGACCTGTCGGTCACCGGTAACGTAGTGACCGGCCAGGCCCCGGGCGATGAAGCCGATACCCTGGGCGCCGATGGCGCGGAGGTCACCGGTGTCGTATCGGGCACCGTACAAGCCGGCAGCCACGTGCCCGACGGCAATGTCTCGACCACGGTCACCGGGCAGTACGGCAGCCTGACGCTGAACCCGGACGGCAGCTACACCTACACGCTGGACAACGACAACCCGGCGGTCAATGCGCTGAAAGATGGCAAGACCCTGGACGAGGTGTTCAGCTACACCCTGACCGATGACGACGGCGACCAGTCCACTGCCACGCTGACCATCACCATCAACGGCAAGACCGACGGCCCGCCTACCATCGTTCCGAAAGACGGTAACGGCTCCGACGACCCAGCGACGGTCGCGACCATTGGCCATGCCACGGTGCAGGAGTCCGGCCTGGTGGATGGCGACGGTTCCGAGAAGACCACGGGCGTGATCGACATCACCGCGCCCGATGGTCTGGAAAAGATCACCGTTGGTGGCCGCGAACTCGATCTGACAACCCTGGGCGCGCTCGATCCGGCCGATCCGACCACGCATATCCGTATCCCCACACCTTACGGTGAACTGGTCATCACCGGCTTCGACGTCACCACCTCGGTGGGCGGCGTGCCAACGGTGGGCGAGCTGCACTACAGCTATGAGCTGACCACGCCTTACGACAACTCCGTGCCGGGTCGTGGTGACAATGGCCTGGACGAGGTTCCCCTGGTGGTGACCGATGCCGGTGGCGAGAGCGCCAATGGCAAGCTGGTGATCAATATCATCGACGATGCGCCGAAGGCCGAGGACGATGCCAACCGCATCACCGAAGATGCCACGGCCCCGGTCACCGGCAACGTGATTGGCGGCTCGGGTGCGTCCAGCGATGACGAGGCCGACCGTGTCGGCGCGGACGGTGCGACCGTCACCGCCATCGGCAGCGACAACGTCACGACCAATACCTCTACGCTGAGCAACGGCGCCCTGGTCATCAAGGGCGAGTTCGGTACGCTGACCATCCACCCCGACGGCAGCTACAGCTACCAGCTGGACAATGACAACGCCGAGGTCAACGCGCTCAAGAACGGCGATACCCTGAACGAGGTATTCACCTACACCCTGACCGACGATGATGGCGATGCGGACACCGCCAAGCTGACCATCACCATCAATGGCCGTACCGATGGCCCGCCCACCATCGTGCCTGAGGACGTGAACGGCAACAATCCGTCGGACTTCACCCAACTCGGCCATGTGACCGTCCATGAGCGCGGCCTGACCGGTGCGGACAGCACTCATATCAGCGCGGGCAGCATCACCATCACCACCCCGGACGGACTGGATTCCATCGAGATCGGCAGCACCCCCGTCAGCCTGTCGAGCCTGCTGGCGCTTGATCCGCAGGATTCATCCACCCATATCGAGATCCAGACCTCGGAAGGCAAGCTGACCCTGACCGGGTTCAATGTCACCACGAGTGTCGGCGGCGTACCGACCCTGGGCGAGTTGAAGTTCAACTACGAGCTGGAAAATGTGCAGAGTACGCCGGCCGACCCGCTCGATCCGAACGTAGGGCGTAGCAACAGCGAAAGTGTCGCGCTGAAAGTGATCGACGCCGGCGGCGCGGAAGCGACCGGCAACCTGGTCATTACCATCGTCGACGATGTGCCGGTCATTACTCCCGATGCTTCGAAGCTGGGCAGCCTGACCGTCGATGAAACCACGCTGGGTACGCCCGCGACCGACGCGACCTTCGTGGAGGGTGTCTTCGGCGTCAACTACGGTGCCGATGGTGCCGCTACGAACAATGCGCTGGTCTTTGCCCTTAATGTCGCCGCGGGTGGCGCGCCCAGTGGTGTCGTGGATGTGGCCAGCGGGCAGGGTGTCTACCTCTACAAGGAGGGGAATTACATTGTTGGCCGTGTCGCTAACACCTCGGGTGTAGCGGATGCCAGTGGCGATATAGCCTTCCATATCGTGATCAATGGCACGACGGGTTCGGTGACCCTGACCCAGGTACGGTCTCTGCAGCACCCGGATACCGGCAATCCCGACGACTCGATCAGCCTGTCGTCCTCGGTGATCACCCTGACGGCGACCGCCACGGATGCCGATGGCGATGTCGTTTCGAGTACCGCCGTCAATGTCGGTAACAAGTTCAGCTTCAAGGACGATGGTCCGAGCATCACCACCCCGCCGTCAGTTTCCACCTTCGATGAGGCGAACCTGGCCAATGGTACCCAGCCCGACGCGTCGGGAACGATCAAGACGGTTTCGCTGAATGTGAAATTTGGTGCGGATGGTGCCGGTGATGTGCGCTTCACGGATGAGCTTGTGGATTCGACCAAGGCACACCTGGAGAGCCTGAACCTGACGTCCGCCGGTCAGGCGCTGCGCTATGTCGTCAGCAACGACGGCCATACCCTGACGGCTTACCGTGGTACAGGCTCCTCGGAGCCTGTGTTCATCGCCGATATCGTTGATCCGGATACCAACCCTGCTTATCGCTTCGAGTTGAAGCTGCCGCTGGACCATATCGTGGGCGGTAGCAGTGTCGCCGAGCTCGATATTGTGTTCGACCATGTCCGTGTGACCGATCGTGACGGTGACCATGTCGATACCGTGTTCACGGTCGAGGTTGTCGATGATGCGCCGGATAGTGCTGCCCCCAGAAAGATAGCGCTGGATGAGGACTCGCAGAGCACCTTTTTTGCCAACGCCGATGCTACTAAGGGCAATACCAGCATTGGCACCGGTACCGGTACCGGCACCGGCAGTGACCCGACCACCGCCCCGAAATTCGGTACGGCAGAGGTCAACCTGGATGGCACCATCACCTATACGCCGAACGCCAATTACAGCGGCACGGACACCTTTACCTACAATACGGTCGTCAATGGCGAGACCAAGACCTTTACCGTCGAGGTGACGGTCAAGCCGGTAGCCGATGCTCCGCAGTTGCCGCATGGTAGCGAGAGCAACCCGGAAACTGTCGTGCTGCAGACACCGGAGGACACTGCTCGGGCTCTGGGTCTGAAGTTGCCGGTGATTACCGACAATGCCCGAGCTGGCAATGCCGCTGCTGACTACCCGGAGCGTTTGGGTGCGATCAGCCTGGATGATCTACCCACTGGCGCCAAGCTGTACAAGGGCGATCCCGACGACGTCGGCACACCAGGCGTCGAGCTGACCCCGGCCACCGATGGCAGCTTCACCTTCATCATCAAGGGTGTACCTGGCTACCATATTGCAGGTCTGCCAGACGCCGATGATGCAAGCCAGGGTATTTACCTCCTGACCAAGGACGAGTACGAAAAACTGTTTGTGCTGCCGAAAGAGAATGACCACACCAACTTCGACCTGACTCTGAAAGTTACCAGCTATGAAGTCGATGGCAACGGCGTGCGTCTGAACGATGGCAATAAGCAGCCGGTTGATTTGCCGGGTGCTAGCAGCAGCCAGGTCATCAAGGTCGATGTGCTGGCGGTGACGGATGAGGTGATCCTGACCGTTCAGCAGGGCAGTGCACAGCAAGATGTAACGGTTGTAGTCGATTCCTCGGACAAGTCCGCCACGGTGACCTTCAATGAGGATGCGTCATTCAACCTGAGCAATATTCTCTCTGCGACCATTAAGGATACCGATGGCAGTGAGGAGCGTCGCCTGATCCTCGAGGGGCTGCCGGATGGCACTATCGTGACGGTCGGTAGCACTGTCTACACCCTGGGGGGCACGACAACATTGCAGACCATGGATGGCAGCGATCCCCTCTATCCCAATCTGCCCTATATCAGTGTTCCGCAGAGTGGTTTGCCGAATATCACGATCCAGGCGCCCAAGGATTTCAGTGGCGATATCGAGAATGTCAAAGTGACCTTGTGGGCGCTGGACTCCGATAGCGATAGCGATGACGCAAAACCTGGGATGCCCGATGCGCCCGAGGTTGAGCATGACACCATCACACTTGATCTCTATGTCAACCCTATCGCTGGAGACTTTCAGATCCGTGGGGCGGAAGGTAATGAGGACACGGAAATCGCTTTCCTGGCGAATATCCGCGTTACGGATGAAAGTCCAGGTGCTGCGACCGGGGATGAGGAGGTCATCAAAACGTTGTCGTTCATTGTTCCTAGTGAGTGGACAGTGAACGATGCTCAGAATGAATGGAGCAATGCTTCGGGCAAGTGGAGTATGGTCACGCCAGCCACCTCGGCTGACTGGAGCGGTAGCTGGAATGGTAGTGTCTACACAATCACGTTCACTCCCGGGGTCAGTCAGGCTGATCGGGAAGCGCTGCTCAAGCAGTTCAAGGTCACTCCTCCTGCTCATAGCAGCAAAAACATCGCTCTGTCCGTTACGGTTGTCAGCGAGGACACCAATACGGTCAATGGTTCGCGTGTTACCAGTCAGGAAGTCTCTCGTACCGAGGAGTTGGAGGTAACGGTCAAGCCGGTCGCCGAGAGAGTTGATGGCGATACAGATGGCAACAGTACTCCAGACCTGACCATGAACGGTAACCATGTCTTCCAGAGGGAGGGTAAGGAAGATGACTGGTTCGATCTGTCTTCTGATATCGCGCCGTCCAGCTTCGACCTCAAGGCGCCCTGGAGCAACGAGGACGGCCGAGGTGTCGAGAATGGCGGGACTGCAGGCGAGGGTAGCGAAGAGACCTTCGCCCGCCTGACGCCCTACGATGTGACTAAGGGTGGGCCAGGGACACTCCTAGAAGGCACCTATTTCCAGTACAACGATGGCAGTGACCTTAAGGAGGTACCGTACAACGGCACGCCTGTGGATATTCCCATTGCGTTTCTGGATACCCTGAAGGTGCGTGGCCCGAACAACTTCAAGGGGGTGCTCAGCATCAAGGTCGAGGCGGTTACCATCGACTACGATGAAAATACGAACGTTGCGACCGACCCTGCGGTCTCCGGCGAAGCCTGGCTGACCAATGTGATCCTCCATCCGGTGGCCGATCAGGTGACCTTGAAGGTCGATGCCCGCATCACCGCGAATGAAGATGCTGGACGCGAGGGTGTGCTTACCAAGGAAGACACCGGCAAGCCAATCGCTCTGAATATCAACCCGACCAGCGATGATCCTACCGAGACCTTCAACGTCACGATCGAGGGTATTCCGAATGGGGCGAGCATCACCTATTGGGCAATCGAAAACGGTGTTTCGGTTGAAAAGACATTCACGGCAACTGCCGTGAACTCGAAGCTGGAAATTATCCACTTCGATAAGGCCAATCAGCCCACCCTGATTCCGCCCCTGAACAGCAACGAAACCATCGAACTGAGTGTCAAGGCGGAGTCCATCGATACCCTGACGTATATCGATAAGGACGGCGTGGAGCGGACCATCACCTCGGATCCATCGGCGCCGCATATCCTGCCGATCACCATCACCATCCTGGGCGTACCGGACAAGCCAGTGCTGGAGATCAATGACAGCCAGGTCTATATCGAGAACGATCTCGACACCGATGCCACCAACCCGAACAAGGTCGACCTCAGTAAGCTGATCACCGAGCTGCGCTCCGGTGAAACGACAGGCGATGGCTCGGAAACCATCACCCTGCGTATCAGCGGCCTGGCCGATGGCTTCTCCGTGGAAGGTGCCGGCCCGGTGGTGGGCAATGCCTCGGGTACGGATCGGGTCTGGGTGGTTACGCCGCAGCAGATCGCCGCTGGCACGGTATTTATCAAGCTGCCGGCCAACTACAGCGGCACGGTGACGTTCAATGCCCAGCCGGTAGTCACGGAAAGCGACAACCCGTCGGATACGTTCTTTGCCCCTGCCAACGTCTCGTTCAAGGTAACGCCTTCGCCTGAGGCGACGCTCAATAGCAACTCAGAGATGACGGAAGATCAGATAACCCGGCTGGATCTGTCTCCTGTCTACCAGAACGGCGACACGGACGAGGTCATCAGTGCAGTGCGCTTCGAAGCGGTGCCGGGTGTCGAGTTCTTCAGCGACGCGGCAGGGACTACGCCGCTGGTGGCAACTGGCGGCTGGTACGAGTTGACCGGTGCTGACGTGAATAGCGTCTACGCCAAGGGCCCGGCTAACTTCAGTGGCGAGATCAAGTTCGATATCGAGTACAAGGTGACCGACACTGCTGTCGATGGCACTACCGGGCCGGTCGAAACTGGCTGGCAGAGCACCGAACACACCCTGTCGTTCCAGGCCGTGACCGATCCGATCGAGCTGACACTGGCTGCCATCAATGGTGATACAGGCGCCTCTTCGGTCACGTTGACCGAGGCCGGTGACGTCACCGTTTCCCTGAATATCGCCAAGCAGCCAGATGACAATGCGGGCGGTGCCGTGGACAACATCGATGGCAGCGAACGTCTGACCCATATCCTGATCCAGGGTGTGCCGGATGGCGTCGCTGTCGAGGGTGCGCAGTTCACCGGTGCGGGCCAGTGGCTGATCCTGCTCGATACCTCGCTGCCGGAGAATACGTTCACGGGGGATATCGCCAGGAACATCGTGTTCCAGGTCAATGGTTCGGCTGGTGACATCGACAATGTGCCGATCACCATCACGACGTTCACCAAGGACACCGGCTCCAACTTGGTCGAACAGGATCAGATCACCTGGAACCTGACGGCGGCCTTTGAGCCGGGTGAGGGCACTCTGCCAAAAGTGGTGCTTAGCGAGACTGGAGCAGAGCAGACTGAGGATCAGGAGTTCTTCCTGTCGCAGGTGGTCTCGGGCAGTTTCGACACCTCGCCGACGGATATGGCGTCCTACGACATGACGATCACACTGCGCACCGCGCCGAGCGACGAGACGAGCTTCTCGGCACCCGGTATGACGAGTACCGAGGTGATCGAGAACGGTCAGCCCGTGGTGTTGTGGACGAAGACCGTCACCGGCGTCACCAACGCCACGGCAGAGAATGCCTTGAAGGCAGCCCTCGACCAGATCACCGTCAGAGCGCCAGCGGATGCCAACCGCAATCATGGCGACAGCCTGGGTCTGGATGTGACGGTGACCCTGCACAATGCCGGGGTGCGCAGTGAAGGGAACGTCAAGCCAGGCGTCGAGCTGCAGCCGGTGACCGACTCCGCGACCATTGGTATCAACGCGCCGACAGTCAAAGAAGGTGAAGAGATCACCATCACCCTCAACGTGAGCAACCCGGCGGATCAGAACGCCTGGACGATCATCGACGGCAAGCTGTACCTGCAACTCGACGGTGCCGGGTTGCCGGGCGAACTGCTGCAGGATGGACAAGCCCTGAGCACCAAGGCGGTACAAGGCGTGCCAGATCTTCCCGACGGTCAGTACTACGTGCTCGAGGGCGTGCAGCCGGGTGTCGACGTGGTGCTGAGCTATAAGCCCTCCGGCGATTACCCCAAGGGCTCGGTGACACTCAAGGCCTGGGTACAGAACGAGGAGGCTGGCAGTGTCACCGTACTGTCCGGTGGCCAGGCAAACCTGACGGTCAATCCGACCAATACCGAGCCGACTGTCGTGATTACCTCGGAGGGAACCGAGCATGATGGTGGTGTTGGCAAGTTACCGACCCAGTTGGTGATGACCGGCGATGCTCTGCCTGATGCCAGTGAGGAACTGCAGTCCGCCTTCCTCGAAGGGCTGCCGAAGGACTTTACAGTTTGGTACAGCGCCAACCCGGATGGTTCGGGGGCTGTGCTGGCCAGCAACGCCGGCGGTGGTACCTGGTCGATTCCAGTCAGTAGCAGTGCCCTGCCAGGCTACATCGGCATCCTGCCACCGGCCCACTGGAGCGGCACGCTGGAAGACCTCACGCTCTATCTCGTCAGCGGTGAAGCCGGTGCCGAGCCGACCGCCTGGCCGATCAAGTTCGACTTTACGGTCGAGCCCAAGGCCGACGGCCTGGACTTGGCACCAACCCTCAGCTTCGGCAAAGCCGGTGATGTCATCACTCTGAACCTCAACGCAGCGATGAAAGACCAGACGCCTGCCGGAGCCAGTGATGAACACAACGAGCTCACCACGCTGCAACTGAGCGGCTTCCAGGATGGCAACAAGGTGGTGTTCTACGTCAATGGTACGGAACTCGATTCCGGTCGTGTCAATTTCGGGGAGGTAGACGGCGTAGAAACCTACACCATCACCGGCCTGACGCAGGCGGAACTGGATGACTTCGGATTCCTCCATGCGCAGACCGAGGGTAGGAAGACGATCAGCGTTACGGCCTGGACCAATGAAGTCGATCGCGAAGGGCAGATCGTCGGGGCTGATAGCAGTCCGACCACTGAGAACATCACCATCAATGTTTCGGAGAAACTTCCTACCGTTAATAACGACACGCTGTTATGGACTGGCAAGGAAATCAACGGGCGTGCTGGCGACGACACCATCCAGTTGCGCTTCGGCGATGACCTGACGGGTGATGACCTGGCGAGCAAGCTGAAGAATATCGAGGTCATCGATATGCTCGGTCGCGGTGCCAGCAAGATCAGCAGCCTGAGTGTCGAGGATGTTTTCAGCATCACCGATGAGCGCAATACCCTGAAGATCCTTGGGGACAGTGAAGACACCATCAGCCTGGACGGCTGGGGGGAGGGTGTCCGAGGGGCGGAAACGACCGTCTACACGGCCACGTTCGAAAGCAATCAGATCAAGCTGGAAGTCTCCAACGCGATCATTGATTGATCCACGCGCCAGGGACGGCGCACTGCAGCGATAACCACGGCCACCTCAGGGTGGCCGTTTTCGTCTGTGCCGTTCGAATTCCGACATGGTTGGAACGAGGCGATATGCCCGGGAGTTTTCGCCACGACTCAGGGTCGAACGCCTCGATGACCTTTCATGGGGAGATACCCGATGCGATTGCTGATTGCTGCTACGACCATGGGCTGCCTGGCCGGCTGCGGATCATCCGCTACGCAAGCCCCCGAGAATGCTTTCTCGGAAACGAACGAATGCATGGAGTATCGGGCAATGATGACGGCTCCCATCCCGCCTGATGTCCACGAGCGACTGAGGCTGGCTTGCGAGCGCTCGAGAAGCGAGGCCGGTGGGATCTAGTCGCGCGGTAAGCATTTGGCCGGATGCTGTTCACATAAGAAACGGGCAAACGCAATCAGTCCCCTCGCCCCTTTGGGGAGAGGGTTAGGGAGAGGGGAACAGGCGCGCACAACCTGGAGTGAACAACATTACGGCTGATGCCGCAGGCCGAATAACCTGGGACGCAGTCCCTGGTGAGAGTCCGGCAGGCGAAAAAAAGCCCCGGCTTATGCCGAGGCTTTGAAGTTGGCTCCGCGACCTGGACTCGAACCAGGGACCCAATGATTAACAGTCATTTGCTCTACCGACTGAGCTATCGCGGAATAACGGTGCGTATCCTACTGTTTGCAAAGGGGAAGTCAAGTCCCCCTGCAAACGTGTAATGCCCTCAGAGAACGCGGACGATGGCGTCGGTCACGGCGTCGAGGTTGTGCTGGTTCAGTGCTGCCACGCAGATGCGGCCGGTGCCGATGGCATAGACGCCGAACTCTTCGCGCAGGCGGTCGACCTGTTCGGGTGTCAGGCCCGAGTAGGAGAACATGCCGCACTGGCGGGCGACGAAGCTGAAGTCCTGGGTGGCGCCCTTGGCGGCCAACTGCTCTACCATGCTCAGGCGCATCTGGCGGATGCGGTCACGCATTTCCGCTAGTTCGGCTTCCCACAGTGCACGCAGTTCAGGGTCGTTGAGCACCGCGGACACCACGGTGGCGCCATGGGTCGGTGGGTTGGAGTAGTTGGTGCGGATCACGCGCTTGATCTGCGACAGCACGCGGGCCGACTCGTCGCGGCTGCTGGTGACCAGCGACAGCGCGCCAACCCGCTCGCCATAGAGCGAGAAGGATTTGGAGAAGGAGCTGGAAACCAGGAAGTTCAGGCCCGAATCGGCGAACAGGCGGACGGCGGCGGCATCTTCTTCCAGACCTTCGCCGAAGCCCTGGTAGGCGATGTCGAGGAAGGGGATATGCCCCTTGGCACGCACCACGTCGAGTACGGCTTTCCAGTCTTCCAGGGTCAGGTCGACACCGGTCGGGTTATGGCAGCAGGCATGCAGTACCAGAATCGAACCGGCGGGCAGCGCCTGCAGGTCTTCCAGCATGCCGGCGCGATCCACGCCATGGCTCTGGGCATCGTAGTAACGGTAGCTGTGCACCGGGAAACCGGCCGACTCGAACAGGGCGCGGTGGTTCTCCCAGCTCGGGTTGCTGATGGCTACCACGGCGTCCGGGCGCAGGCGCTTGAGGTAGTCGGCGCCGATCTTCAGGGCACCGGTACCGCCCAGGGCCTGGGCCGTGACGATGCGTCCGCTGGCGATCAGCTCGGACTGCTTGCCGAGCAGCAGTTGCTGGACGGCGCTGTCATAGGCGGCGATCCCTTCGATCGGCAGGTAGCCACGCGGGGCGCTGGCGGCCAGGCGAGCCTTCTCGGCTGCGGCGACGGCGCGCAGCAGCGGGATTCGACCTTCTTCGTTGTAGTAGACGCCGACGCCGAGATTGACCTTGTTCGGCCGCGTGTCGGCATTGAAGGCTTCGTTGAGGCCGAGGATGGGGTCACGCGGCGCCAGTTCGACAGCGGAGAACAGACTCATGATGGGCAGGCTCGAAGATAGGAGTGGGTGAAACACACCCTCGCTTCGGCGCTGAGGGCGGTGCGCAAACGGGGCGATAGTATAGCGGTGTTGTGGGCGGGCCGCGATATGATAGTGGCCGGTTTTGGTGCGATTGATGCGCCTTTCTGGCGTGTCTCCGGCGCCATGCGCATGCAGAGGTGGTTATGTCCCGATTCGAACTGGTCACACGTTTCAAGCCGGCGGGCGATCAGCCCGAGGCGATCCGGCAGATGGTCGAAGGGCTCGAGGCGGGCCTGTCGCACCAGACGCTGCTCGGGGTGACCGGCTCGGGCAAGACGTTCAGCATCGCCAATGTGATCGCCCAGGTGCAGCGCCCGACCCTGGTGCTGGCGCCGAACAAGACCCTGGCCGCGCAGTTGTACGGCGAGTTCAAGGCGTTCTTCCCGAACAACGCGGTGGAGTACTTCGTTTCCTACTACGACTACTACCAGCCTGAGGCCTATGTGCCGTCGTCGGACACCTTCATCGAGAAGGATGCCTCGATCAACGACCATATCGAGCAGATGCGCCTGTCGGCGACCAAGGCGCTGCTGGAGCGTTCGGATGCGATCATCGTCACCACCGTGTCCTGCATCTACGGTCTGGGCGACCCGCAGTCCTACCTGAAGATGGTGCTGCACCTCGACCGTGGCGATCCCATGGACCAGCGCGAATTGCTGCGCCGCCTGACCGGCCTGCAATACACCCGCAACGACATGGATTTCGCCCGCGCCACCTTCCGCGTGCGCGGCGACGTGATCGACGTGTATCCCGCCGAGTCGGAGCTGGAGGCGGTGCGCATCGAGCTGTTCGACGACGAGGTGGAAAGCCTGTCGGCCTTCGATCCGTTGACCGGCGAGGTGATCCGCAAGCTGCCGCGTTTCACCTTCTACCCCAAGAGCCACTACGTCACGCCGCGCGAGACGCTGCTGGAGGCGGTGGAGAAGATCAAGCTGGAACTGGCCGAGCGCCTGGAGTACCTGCGCGGCAGCGACAAGCTGGTCGAGGCGCAGCGCCTGGAACAACGCACCCGCTTCGACCTGGAAATGATCCTGGAACTGGGCTACTGCAACGGCATCGAAAACTACTCGCGCTACCTCTCGGGGCGCGACTCCGGCGAGGCACCGCCGACGCTCTATGACTACCTGCCGGACAACGCGCTGCTGGTGATCGACGAGTCCCACGTCAGCGTTCCGCAGGTCGGCGCGATGTACAAGGGCGACCGCTCGCGCAAGGAAACCCTGGTGGAATACGGCTTCCGCCTGCCGTCGGCACTGGACAACCGCCCGATGCGCTTCGACGAGTGGGAGGCGATCAGCCCGCAGACCATTTTCGTCTCGGCCACGCCGGGGCCTTACGAGGCCGAGCATGCGGGGCGCGTGATCGAGCAATTGGTGCGGCCTACCGGGCTGGTCGACCCGCAGATCGAGGTGCGTCCGGCGTTGACCCAGGTGGACGACTTGCTCTCGGAGATCCGCAAGTGCGTGCTCAAGGAGGAGCGGGTGCTGGTCACCACCCTGACCAAGCGCATGGCCGAAGACCTGACCGACTACCTGGGTGACCACGATGTGCGCGTGCGCTACCTGCACTCGGACATCGATACCGTGGAGCGGGTGGAGATCATCCGCGACCTGCGCTTGGGTGCCTTCGACGTGCTGGTCGGCATCAACCTGCTGCGCGAAGGCCTGGACATGCCCGAGGTGTCGCTGGTGGCGATTCTCGACGCCGACAAGGAGGGCTTCCTGCGTTCGGAGCGCTCGCTGATCCAGACCATTGGCCGTGCCGCGCGCAACCTCAACGGCCGGGCGATCCTCTATGCCGACAATATGACCGGCTCCATGGAGCGGGCGATCGGTGAGACCGAGCGGCGGCGCAACAAGCAGATCGCCTTCAACGAGGCCCATGGCATCGTGCCCCAGGGGGTGCAGAAGGATATCCAGGACATCCTCGAAGGTGCCACGGTGCCGGGCTCGCGTAGCCGCAAGCGGCGTGGCGAGGCCAAGGTGGCGGAAGAGGCGGCCAACTACGAGCAGAGCCTGCGTTCGCCGAGCGAGATCAACAAACGCATTCGTGCGCTGGAAGAGCGGATGTACACCCTGGCACGGGATCTGGAGTTCGAGGCAGCCGCACAGCTACGCGACGAGATCCAGGCGCTGCGACAGCGTCTGCTGCAGGTGTAGACGGGGCTGGCGACAAGGCCCCGAATCGTCTTGTGGTGACCTCTGTCATGAAGCAGTCATGCCGAACAGGGCATGCTTCGGACTATGGAAGCATCTGCGGGCGGGTATCTTGTCGCAACGCGTTACCTGGCCAGAAGGCACGTCCAGCAAGGCTCTCAGGGTAACGAACGGGTTGCGGATTTCCCGAAATATGAGCAATGCCCTTTAGATATGCGCCGGTTATCGGCACAATTCGCGTCCACTTTTGTTCGGGGAGGCTGAAAAGCCTTCTCTGGCGACCTTCATTACCTGGGTGGATGGATGATCAAGACACCTTATTACCTCATCGATAAACAGAAACTGCTGGTCAATCTGGAGAAGATCGCCAGGGTGCGCGAACTGTCCGGCGCCCGGGCGCTGCTGGCGCTCAAGTGCTTCGCCACCTGGTCGGTGTTCGACCTGATGCAGCAGTACATGGACGGCACCACGTCCTCCTCGCTGTACGAGGTGCGCCTCGGTCGCGAGAAGTTCGCCGGTGAAACCCACGCCTACAGCGTGGCCTGGGCCGACGATGAGATCGATGAGGTGCTGGCCAACTCCGACAAGATCATCTTCAACTCCATCGGCCAGTTGCAGCGTTTCGCCGACGTATCGAGCGGCGCGGTGCGCGGCTTGCGGGTCAACCCGCAGGTGAGTAGCTCCGACTACCTGCTGGCCGACCCGGCGCGTCCGTTCAGTCGCCTGGGCGAGTGGGACCCGGAAAAGATCGAAACGGTGATCGGCCAGATTTCCGGCTTCATGTTCCACAACAACTGCGAGAATTCGAGCTTCGAGCTGTTCGGCCAGATGCTCGACGTGATCGAAGAGCGCTTCGGTCATCTGCTGCACCGGGTCGAGTGGGTCAGCCTGGGGGGCGGCATTCACTTCACCGGCGACGATTATCCCCTGGAAGCCTTCGCTGCGCGCCTGAAGGCGTTCTCCGAGCGCTATGGCGTACAGGTCTACCTGGAGCCGGGCGAAGCGGCGATCACCCGCAGCGCCTCGCTGGAAGTCTCGGTACTGGACACTCTCTACAACGGCAAGCACCTGGCGGTGGTCGACAGCTCCATCGAGGCACACATGCTCGATCTGCTGATCTATCGCCTGGATGCCAAGATGGAACCGAGCGACGGCGAGCACAGCTACATGGTGTGCGGCAAGTCCTGCCTGGCCGGGGATATCTTTGGCGAATACCGTTTCGATCGTCCGCTGGCCATCGGCGATCGTCTGTCGTTCATCGACGCGGCGGGTTACACCATGGTCAAGAAAAACTGGTTCAACGGACTAAAGATGCCGGCGATTGCCGTGCGCCAACTCGACGGTAACGTCGAGCTGGTTCGCGAATTCGGCTTTGAAGACTATCTGGGCAGCCTCTCCTGAGCATCCCGCGTGGATGTGCAGAAGGCCCGTAGGAGGAAACGACAGTAAATGAAGAGAAACGTCCTGATCATTGGTGCAGGTGGTGTGGCCAAGGTAGTGGCCCATAAATGTGCGCAGCATAACGACGAGTTGGGCAGGATCGTCATCGCTTCGCGTAACGTCGCCAAGTGCCAGGCCATCATCGACAGCGTCAAGGCCAAAGGCAGCCTCAAGGTGCCGGCCGAACTCGGGGCCTTCGCCCTGAACGCTCTGGATGTCGAGGCGACCAAGGCCCTGATCCGCGAGACCGAGTCGCAGATCGTCATCAATGTAGGATCGGCTTTTCTCAATATGTCCGTCCTGCGCGCCTGCATCGAGACCGGTGCTGCCTACCTGGACACCGCGATCCACGAGGAACCGGGTAAGGTCTGTGAAACACCGCCCTGGTACGGCAACTACGAGTGGAAGCAACTGGAGGAATGCCGCGAGAAAGGCATCACCGCGATCCTCGGTGCCGGCTTCGACCCGGGGGTGGTCAATGCCTACGCGGCGCTGGCTGCGCAGCGCCATTTCGATCGCATCGACTCCATCGATATCCTCGATGTGAATGCCGGCTCCCATGGCAAGTACTTCGCGACCAACTTCGACCCGGAGATCAACTTCCGCGAATTCACCGGGCAGGTCTGGAGCTGGCAGAACGCCCAGTGGACCAGCAACACCATGTTCGAGGTCAAGCGCACCGACGACCTGCCAGTGGTGGGTGAGCAGAACCTCTACCTGACCGGCCATGACGAAGTGCATTCGCTGTCGAAGCACCTCGACGTGCCGAACATCCGCTTCTGGATGAGCTTTGGCGATCACTACATCAATGTCTTCACTGTGTTGAAGAACCTCGGCCTGCTCTCGGAGCAACCGGTGACGACGGCGGAAGGGCTGGAAGTGGTGCCGCTCAAGGTGGTCAAGGCAGTCCTGCCGGACCCGGCCTCGCTGGCACCGGGCTATACCGGCAAGACCTGCATCGGCGACCTGGTGCGAGGCAGCAAGGATGGCAAGCCGCGTGAAGTGTTCATCTACAACGTGGCCGACCATGAAGAGGCCTACGCCGAGACCGACAGCCAGGGTATTTCCTACACCGCTGGCGTGCCGCCGGTGGCGGCGGCGAGGCTGATTGCTCGCGGCCAGTGGGACGCGCAGCGCATGGTCAACGTCGAGGAACTGCCGCCCGAGCCGTTCCTGGAACTGCTGGACAGCATGGGTCTGCCCACGCGGATCAAGGACGAACAGGGCGATCGCCCCTGGAATCAGCAGGCCTGAAGATGCCGCCGGGGCCACTATCGTGAGTGGCTCCGGCGGATCCGGATACGAAAACGCCCCGGCCGCTTGATACAGGCGACCGGGGGCGTTTTCATTATTGGCGGCTCAGAGGATGAATTCGCGTACCAGCTTGCTGCCGAAATAGGCCAGCATCAGCAGGCAGAAACCCGCCAGTGTCCAGCGGATCGCCTTGTGTCCGCGCCAGCCCAGGCGATGGCGTCCCCACAGCAGCGTGGCGAAGATGATCCAGGCAACCACCGACAGCGCAGTCTTGTGCACCAGGTGCTGGGCGAACAGGTCGTCGAGGAACAGCCAGCCGGACAGCAGCGAAGCCGACAACAGTGCCCAACCGGCGAGCAGGAAGCCGAACAACAGGCTTTCCATGGTCTGCAGGGGTGGGAAGTTGCGGATCAGTCCGGAGGGGTGTTTGTGCTTGAGGTGATGGTCCTGCAACAGCAGCAGCAAGGACTGGAACACCGCGATGGTCAGCACGCCATAGGCCAGGATCGACAGCAGGATATGCGCCAGCATGCCGGGTGTTTCGATGACCAGCGGCACATTGCCCGAGGGGGCGAATTCCGCGAACAGCGTTGTCAGGAAGCCCAATGGGAACAGCAACAACAGCAGGTTTTCCACCGGCATGCGGTACAGGCCCAGCAGAATCAGCAGGATCACGGCGGCAGAGATCAGGCTCGATGCCGTGAAAAAGTCCAGTTGAAGACCGCTGGGCAACAGAAGCTGGGAGAACAGAGCAGCGCCATGGGCGATCAGCGCGAGTGCGCCAACCACGAATAAAAGGCGTCTGTCTGGCACTTTGCGTTGTGCCAGTCGCAGGCTTTGGTAGCCCGTGGCGCCAGCGTATAGACAGGCGGCTGCGAGGCTGGGCAACAGAGGATGCATAGATTCCGTAGGGCTATTTGCAAAGGCCATGAGTTTGGCACAAACCCTTGAAGGTAAAAAGCATCTCAATGCTTTTAAGCGGCAAGGGCCGGGTGCCTGACAAATGCGCCGTGCGGGGTACCGGAGGATGAGCGAAGGCCACTATAATCCGCCCTCCCCACATCCAGCGTGGAATGGCCCATGTTCGAAAACCTGACCGACCGACTTTCCCAGACGCTTCGCCATGTCACCGGCAAGGCCAAACTGACCGAGGACAACATCAAGGACACCCTGCGCGAAGTGCGCATGGCGCTGCTCGAGGCCGACGTGGCGCTGCCGGTGGTCAAGGATTTCGTCAATCGTGTCAAAGAGCGTGCGGTGGGTACCGAGGTCTCGAAGAGCCTGACACCGGGCCAGGCGTTCGTGAAGATCGTGCGCGCCGAGCTGGAAGCCCTGATGGGCGAGGCCAACGAAGACCTGGCGCTGAACGCGGTGCCGCCGGCGGTGGTGCTGATGGCCGGTCTGCAGGGCGCGGGCAAGACCACCACGGTGGGCAAGCTGGCGCGCTTCCTCAAGGAGCGCAAGAAGAAGAGCGTGCTGGTGGTGTCGGTGGACGTCTACCGTCCCGCGGCGATCAAGCAGCTCGAGACCCTGGCCGATGAAGTCGGCGTGACCTTCTTCCCGTCGGACATCAGCCAGAAGCCTATCGACATCGCCCAGGCTGCGATCCGCGAGGCCAAGCTCAAATTCATCGACGTGGTGCTGCTGGACACCGCTGGCCGGCTGGCCATCGATGAAGAGATGATGGCCGAGATCAAGGCCCTGCACGCCGCCGTCAACCCGGTGGAAACCCTGTTCGTGGTCGACGCCATGATCGGCCAGGACGCGGCCAATACCGCCAAGGCCTTCGGCGAAGCGCTGCCGCTGACCGGCGTGGTGCTGACCAAGGTCGACGGCGATGCCCGTGGCGGTGCCGCGCTGTCGGTGCGCCATATCACCGGCAAACCGATCAAGTTCATCGGTATGGGCGAGAAGAGCGATGCACTCGAGCCCTTTCACCCGGACCGCCTGGCCTCGCGCATCCTCGGCATGGGCGACGTACTCAGTCTGATCGAGCAAGCCGAGCAGACCCTGGACAAGGAAAAGGCCGCCAAGCTCACGCAGAAGCTGAAGAAGGGCAAGGGCTTCGATCTCGAAGACTTCCGCGACCAGTTGCAGCAGATGAAGAACATGGGCGGCCTGGGCAGCCTGATGGACAAGCTGCCCTCCATCGGTGGCGTCAACCTGTCGCAGATGGGCAATGCCCAGGGCGCGGCGGAGAAACAGTTCAAGCAGATGGAAGCGATCATCAACTCGATGACACCGGCCGAGCGCCGCAACCCCGACATCATCAGCGGCTCGCGCAAGCGCCGTATCGCCCTGGGCTCCGGCACCCAGGTGCAGGACATCGGCCGCATGCTCAAGCAACACAAGCAGATGCAGAAGATGATGAAGAAGGTCACCGGCAAGGGCGGCATGGCCAAGATGATGCGTGGCCTGGGCGGCATGCTGCCGGGCGGAATGCCCAAGTTCTAAGTAGGTGCATGGGTATCGCCCCTGTGAAGCGTTGACCATTTGATCGCTCGCACTGCAGTTGCGAGTGTGGGCGTCATCTGGATGTCGGGTTGCCCCATCTGTGCGTGGTCTGCCCGGTCGCAAGACAAATCCGCAACAGACATCCTGCGCATTCTTGCCACTCCCGGCTGCTTTATCTCCGTATCTGTGCTAAAAACTGCGCCGGGCCTTTTACAGGTCCGACGTTCTCAGGGCGGGGTGCAATTCCCCACCGGCGGTAATGGCTTCTGGCCTAGCCCGCGAGCGCCTGGTACGGCTCCAGCCATCCAGGGACAAGCAGACCCGGTGTGATCCCGGGGCCGACGGTCATAGTCCGGATGAGAGAGAACGGGATCTTTCGGCGCCCGTCCGTGCGGTGGGTGTCCTGTCCCATTCGATCCGCAACGCCCTGTTTTTCACAAACAGGAGTTCACCACCATGCAAGACTTCAATCGCCTCGTTTCGGAGGCGCCATGTTCACGGGAATAATCGAAGCGATCGGCACCATCGGTGCGCTGGTATCCAGGGGCGGCGACGTGCGCGTCCAGGTGGAAACCGGCAAGCTCGACCTCGGCGACGTCAAACTGGGCGACAGCATCGCGGTCAATGGCGTCTGCCTGACCGTGGTGGAGCTGCCCGGCAACGGCTTCTGGGCCGATGTCAGTCGCGAGACCCTGGCGCGCAGCGCCTTCGTCGACCTGCGCAGCGGCAGCCGCGTCAATCTGGAGAAGGCCCTGACACCCACCACGCGTCTTGGCGGGCACCTGGTCAGTGGGCACGTCGACGGCGTCGGCGAGGTCATTGGCCGGGAAGACAATGCACGCGCCGTGCAATTCGTCATCCGCGCGCCACGGGAGCTGGCCCGCTACATCGCGCTCAAGGGCTCGATCACCGTCGACGGCACCAGCCTGACCGTCAATGCGGTGAACGGTGCCGAGTTCACCCTGACCATCGTCCCGCACACCCTGGCCGAGACCATCATGGCCGACTACCGACCTGGCCATAAGGTCAACCTGGAAGTCGACCTGCTGGCGCGCTACATCGAGCGCCTGCTGCTGGGCGACAAGGCGGCCGAGAGCGGTACGCAGGGCATCAGCGAAGCATTCCTGGCCGAACACGGCTACCTGAAGAATTGAGAGGCGACGCCACCATGGCACTTAACACGATCGAAGAACTGGTCGAGGACATCCGCGCCGGCAAGATGGTCATCCTGATGGATGACGAAGACCGCGAAAACGAAGGCGACCTGATCATCGCCGCCGAATGCGTCACCGCAGAACACATCAACTTCATGGCCAAGCATGCGCGTGGCCTGATCTGCATGCCGATGACCCGAGAGCGCTGCGAACTGCTGCGCCTGCCGCTGATGGCGCCGCGCAACGGCTCGGGGTTCGGCACCAAGTTCACCGTTTCCATCGAGGCTGCCGAAGGCGTCAGTACCGGTATCTCCGCGGCTGACCGGGCCCGCACCGTACAGGCTGCCGCCGCCAGGAACGCGGTGGCCGACGATATCGTCAGCCCAGGTCATATCTTCCCGTTGATGGCGCAGGCGGGTGGTGTGCTGTCCCGTGCGGGCCATACCGAGGCGGCCTGCGATCTGGCGCGCATGGCCGGCTTCGAGGCCAGCGGTGTGATCTGCGAGGTGATGAACGATGATGGCAGCATGGCGCGTCGTCCCGAGCTGGAGGTTTTCGCCGAGCAGCATGGCATCAAGATCGGCACCATCGCCGACCTGATCCACTACCGGCTGATCCATGAGCGCACCGTCCAGCGCGTCGCCGAGCAACCGCTGGATACCGAGCTGGGCCTGTTCAACCTGGTCACCTACCGTGACTCGGTCGAGGGTGAAGTGCACATGGCGCTGACTCTTGGCGAGGTCGAGGCCGACCAGCCGACCCTGGTGCGCGTGCACAATATGGACCCGCTGCGCGACCTGTTCCTGGTGCGCCAGGAAGGGCGCTGGAGCCTGCGCGCGGCGATGCAGAAAGTCGCCGAGGCGGGCAGTGGCGTGGTGCTGCTGCTCGGGCATGCATTGCACAACGAGGACCTGCTGGCCCATGTGCGCGAAGGCGCGCCGGGGCAGCCGGCCAAGGCCAAGGCCGCGCCGGCGACCTACAGCACGGTCGGTGCCGGTTCGCAGATCCTGCGCGACCTCGGTGTGCGCAAGATGCGTCTGATGAGTGCGCCGATGCGCTTCAATGCGATATCCGGCTTCGACCTCGAAGTTGTAGAATACCTGTCGGCCGAGTGATACACAGGGCGCCGCGCACTTCGCGGCGCCTTCGTTCTTTAATACGGATGAGTGACCCATGACCCTGAAGACCATCGAAGGTACCTTCGTCGCCCCCCAAGGCAAATTCGCCCTGGTGATTGGCCGTTTCAACAGTTTCGTCGTCGAGAGCCTTGTCAGCGGCGCCGTCGATGCCCTGGTTCGCCATGGCATCAAGGAAGACGACATCACCCTGGTGCGCGTACCGGGTGCGTTCGAGATTCCCCTGGTCGTGCAGAAGGTCGCCGAGCGTGGCGAATTCGACGCCATCATCGCCCTGGGCGCTGTGATCCGTGGTGGTACGCCGCATTTCGAATACGTCGCTGGTGAGTGCACCAAGGGCCTGGCCCAGGTGTCCATGGAATTCGGCGTGCCGGTTTCCTTCGGCGTACTGACGGTCGACTCCATCGAGCAGGCCATCGAGCGTTCCGGCACCAAGGCCGGCAACAAGGGCGCCGAAGCCGCACTCTCCGCACTGGAAATGGTCAGCCTGCTGGCGCAGTTGGAGGCCAAGTGAGCTTCAACGACGACGACAGCCTGGACGACGTTCCGGCCAAGCCCGCCAAGGGCCGTATCGCCCAGCGCCGTGTGGCTCGCCGCCTGGCGATGCAGGCGCTGTACCAGTGGCAGATGGCGGGGCAGAACCTCAACGAGATCGAAGCCCAGTTCCGTGTCGACAACGACTTTGCCGGTGTCGACGGTGCCTATTTCCATGAGTTGCTCACGGGTGTCGCGCGTATCAGCAGCGAGCTGGACGCCGTCATCGTGCCGAACCTGGATCGCCCGGTGGACGAGTTGGACCCGGTCGAGCTGGCCATCCTGCGCCTGTCCACCTATGAGCTGAAGCAACGTACCGACGTGCCTTACCGTGTGGTGATCAACGAAGGTATCGAGCTGGCCAAGGTGTTCGGCGCCACCGACGGGCACAAGTTCGTCAACGGCGTACTGGACAAGCTGGCTCCCAGCCTGCGCAGCGCCGAAGTGCGCAGCCACCGGGGTTGAGGCAGCGCCTTGCCGGGTGAGTTCGAGCTGATCCGTCGCTATTTCGCCAGCGCTGCCTGTGCCCGTGCCCAGGGTGCGGTGGCGTTGGGCATTGGCGACGATTGCGCCTTGCTGGCCCCGGGTGCGGGCCAGCAACTGGCAGTGTCGACCGACACGCTGGTCGATGGCGTGCACTTTCCCAAGGCCTGCGATGCCTTTCTGCTCGGCCAGCGTGCGCTGGCGGTTGCCGCCAGTGACCTGGCGGCCATGGGCGCGACGCCCCTGGCGTTCACCCTGGCGTTGAGCCTGCCCGAAGCCGACGAGGCCTGGCTGGCGGGCTTGGCCAGTGGCCTGGAGCTGATGGCGCAGCAGTGCGCCATGCAGTTGGTCGGTGGCGACACCACACGTGGCCCGCTGAGCCTGACCCTGACCGTCTTCGGCCAGGTTCCGGTAGGGCAGGCATTACTGCGCTCCGGCGCTCGTCCCGGGGACCTGTTGTGTGTCGGTGGCGCCCTGGGCGATGCCGCCGGTGCCTTGCCGCTGGTGCTGGAGCAGCGCCAGGCCACTCCGGAGCTGGCTGAGCCGCTGCTGGCTCGCTACTGGTCGCCACAGCCCCAGCTTGCCCTGGGCCAGGCCCTGCGTGGCAAGGCGAGTGCGGTGCTGGATATCTCCGATGGACTGCTGGCCGATTGCGGGCATATCGCCAGGGCTTCCTCGGTGCGCCTGTGCATCGAGCAGGCGCGGGTTCCGTTGTCTCTGCCTTTGCGTACTTTCTCCGGTGATACCGAAGCGTTGCGCTGTGCCTTGTCCGGTGGTGACGACTACCTGCTGGCCTTTACCTTGCCGCACGAGCATTGGGCTGCGCTGGCGGCCGAATGGCCGGGCATATGCCGGATCGGCCATGTCGAGGCAGGGGGAGGGGTGCACCTGCTGGATGAGCATGGGCGCGAGCTGGCGGCAGTGACTCAGGGTTACCAGCATTTCTGAGAGCCTGTTCTAGACTCCGCGAGTCAGGATGTGTGATACGCAGCGCTTTCTGCTGCCCAGGTCCTGCTGTCTGCTTTCGTCATTATCCGGCCGTCATTTTCCTCCCTGTTTTTCATGCATTTTATGCATGGGTCTCATGTCGAGCGCGGGGCTCTGTAAAAAATCTATAAATATCAATATGTTAGAAATTATATATTTCTTTTTGTTATTTATTGATCGTTAAAAGTTCCTTTGCGGAATAAAGGGCGCGACCGATCATTCGCACCCGTCCACCATTTCTCTGGCCTGCAATCAGGCAGCGCGAATCGGGTGGACAGGTTCAATGAGTAATTCGGGAGTTCCCATGGGCAATGTCCTAAAAGCCGATAACCTTGTCGATGCGCTGTGGCGTGATGTCCGCAAGCCGGGCGAGTTGCGTGACCTGGGCACGACAGTGCGGCAGGCGCTCGGTTTGCAGCGGCATGTGCCGGATACCGGCAAGCCGGTGCTCAGTCGCCGCGAAGCCATTCTGCTTGGCCTGTTCGCGCTGACGGTGCATGGCGCTGTCATCCTCTGGCTGGCCCAGCGCCCGGAAGCGGTGCTGCCGGAAGTGCCGCCACAGATTCCACCCATGACCATCGAGTTCACCAGCGCCGCGCCGCCCGTGGTCGAGCCGCCGCCACCGGAGCCGGTGATCGAGCCGCCACCGCCACCGCCACCGGTGGTCGAAGAGCTTGCGGTCAAGCCGCCACCCAAGAAACCGGTGCCGAAGCCCGTGCCCAAGCCGGCGCCGAAACCGGTTCCGAAGCCTGAGCCGACACCCGCTCCGCCTGCGCCACCCGCGCCGACGCCGGCTCCTCCCGCGCCCCCGGCGCCGCCAGCCCTGGCACCGGTTACGCCGCCGTCGGCCAATGCCGGCTACCTGAAGAACCCGGCGCCGGAATACCCGTCGCTGGCGCAGCGCAGGGGGTGGGAAGGCACCGTGCTGTTGCGGGTGCATGTCCTCGCCAATGGCCGTCCGAGCGATATCCAGGTGCAGCAGAGCAGTGGTCGCAGCGTGCTGGATGACGCCGCCGTGCGGGCCGTCAAGCGCTGGAGCTTCGTGCCGGCCAAGCGTGGCGATGTCGCCCAGGATGGCTGGGTCACTGTACCGCTGGATTTCCGACTGAACTGATCATCGACTGAAACGAATGGGCTGTGCCCGACGAATTAAACGCCTTGGCTTACGAATAGGAACGCATCATGAATCTGCTAGTGGACTCTCCCTTTCAATCGGTCGAACACGCAGTCATCTGGCTGCTGATCGGCTTTTCCGTGGTCACCTGGGGCCTGGCGCTGATCAAGACCATCCAGTTCAACCGCCTCAAGCGCCAGGACCGCAAGTTCCTCAAGACCTTCTGGGCGGCCACCAGCCTGGATTCGGCCGCCGAGCAGGTGCAGGACAGTTCTGGTGCAGCAGCTCAGGTGGCCCAGGCCGGTTTCTCCGCCATCCAGGTCGGTGAGAACAGCCAGCCGGACCTGGCCCACTCGATCAACCACCAGGATCGCCTGGAGCGCGCCCTGCGCCAGCAGATCCAGCGTGAGCGCCGCTCCCTGGAATCCGGCCTGGCCGTGGTCGCCTCGATCGGTTCCACGTCGCCCTTCATCGGTCTGTTCGGTACGGTCTGGGGCATCATGGAAGCCCTCAAGGGCATCAGCGCCGCGGGCAATGCCAGCCTGGAAACCGTCGCCGGTCCCATCGGTGCCGCGTTGGTCGCCACGGGCGTCGGTATCGCGGTCGCGGTGCCTGCCGTGCTGGTCTACAACTACTTCCTGCGTCGCTTGAAGCTGACCGCCGCCGATCTGGACGACTTCGCTCACGATTTCTACAGCCTGGCGCAAAAGAGCCACTTCAAGCTGATCCTGCATCCGGGCAGCAAACGTTCTCCTGGCCAAGGCGCGGCACAAGCCGTGAAGGAAGCGATCTGATGGCATTCTCGACCCAGGACAGCGATGAGGTGCTCAGCGAGATCAACGTCACGCCGCTGGTGGACGTGATGCTGGTCCTGCTGGTGGTGTTCATCGTTACGGCGCCGCTGCTGACCAACTCGATCCCGATCAACCTGCCCAAGACCGAGGCCGTGGCGCCCCCGGACCAGAAGGATCCGGTGGTGGTGAGTATCGATGCCGAGGGCAAGCTGTTCATTGGCAAGGATGAAATCCAGCCGGAACTGCTTGAGTCCAACCTGACCCAGGCCAGGACCGACGACCCTGAGATCCGCGTGCAATTGCAGGCTGACGATGGCGTCAACTACGGCGAGGTCGCCCGGGCGATGGCGGCCATCGAGCGGGCTGGCATCACCAAGCTGGCGGTGATCACGGCACGGTGAGGCACCGTCTTCGTCAGGCAAGACGCTGGGCACAGGGTTGCAGGACCCTGTGCCTTTTTGCTTTTTGGCGGGATAAGACGGTGCCTTCAGCGCGCTTCACTGGTTCCTTGTTGGTGAAGTCACGGCCAATGCTGGGGATGAGAACACGCTCAATCCGGTGCTTGCGGGCGGGTGATGACCCGCCCCAAAGGCAATTTCATGAAGCGTGTCCCCCCTCGCCCATTTATGGGAGAGGGGCCGGGGGAGAGGGTGCAGGTCTGCGGTCACGCCCCAATGACAAGCCAACCAGCGATTGCCGGGGCCAGTGTTTTTGCGAGTCGCCCGCGCTGGGGGTAGACTGCCGGCCTTTTCCTATTCGAGCCAGCCCCTGTCATGGCACTGCAAGCCACTCCGTACAAAGTCGAACTGAACCTGACCGACATCGATCGCAACGTCTATGAAAGCCTGCGCTTCACAGTAGCCCGGCATCCTTCGGAGACCGAGGAACGCATGTCGGCTCGCCTGATCGCTTATGCGCTGTTCTATCACGAGCAACTGGCATTCGGTCGAGGCCTGTCGGATGTCGACGAGCCGGCATTGTGGGAGAAGAGCCTGGATGGCCGCGTGCTGCACTGGATCGAAGTTGGCCAGCCGGACGCCGAGCGCATGACCTGGTGTTCGCGGCGCACCGAGAAGTTCAGCCTGGTCGCCTATGGCAACCTGCGGGTCTGGCAGGGCAAGGTGCTGGACAGCGTACGCAACCTGAACAACCTGAATGTGGTGGGCGTGGATCAGGATGCCCTGAGCGACCTGGCGCGCGACCTGCCGCGTTCGCTGAGCTGGAGCGTGATGATCAGCGACGGAGAACTCTTCATCACTGACGAGCGCGGGCAGCATGAGATTCCCCTGACCTGGCTGGCGGGCAGTCGCTGACATCACCATGCGTATCGAGTCCCGTCCGCTGCCGCCAACCCTGCCTGACCTCGGCGATCTGCCGCCCCTGTTGACACGCTTGTATGCCGCCCGTGGTGTGTCGCATGCCAGTGAGCTGGACAAAGGGCTGGCGCGCCTGTTGCCGTTCACCCTGCTCAAGGGCATCGAGCCGGCCGTCGAACTGCTGGCGAACGCGCTGGAGCAGCGTCAGCGCATCCTGATCGTCGGCGATTTCGACGCCGATGGCGCCACCGCGAGTACGGTCGGTGTGCTCGGTTTGCGCCTGATGGGGGCGGCGCATGTCGATTATCTGGTGCCCAACCGCTTCGAATATGGCTATGGCCTGACGCCGGAGATCGTCGCCGTCGCACTGGAGCGCCAGCCGGACTTGCTGGTGACCGTGGACAATGGCATTTCCAGCGTCGAAGGCGTGGCGGCGGCCCAGGCGGCGGGGCTCAAGGTGCTGGTGACCGACCACCACTTGCCGGGGCCGCAATTGCCCGAGGCCGAGGCCATCGTCAATCCCAACCAGCCGGGCTGCGAGTTCCCCAGCAAGTGCATCGCCGGGGTCGGGGTGATCTTCTACGTGCTGCTGGCCCTGCGCGCACGCCTGCGTGAAAGCGGCTGGTTCGAGCGCAACGGCTGGAGCGTGCCGAACCTGGGCGAATTGCTCGACCTGGTGGCACTGGGCAGCGTGGCCGACGTGGTGCCGCTGGACGCCAATAACCGCATCCTCGTACAGCAAGGGCTGGCGCGCATCCGCGCTGGCCATGCGCGCCCTGGCCTGAAGGCGATTCTCGACGTGGCGGGGCGCGATCACCGACGCATCACGTCCACCGACCTCGGCTTTATCATCGGGCCTCGCCTGAATGCCGCCGGTCGCCTGGACGACATGGCCCTTGGTATCGAATGCCTGCTGTGCGACGACGAGGCGCTGGCGCGGGACATGGCGGTGCAACTGGACCAGCTCAACCAGGACCGCAAGGCGATCGAGCAGGGCATGCAGCGCGAAGCCCTGGCCCAGCTCAAGGACCTGCCGGAAGCCGACATGCCCTTTGGCCTGTGCCTGTTCGAGGCCGACTGGCACCAGGGCGTGATCGGCATCCTCGCCTCGCGCCTGAAGGAGCGCTACCACCGCCCGACCATCGCCTTCGCCGATGCCGGCGAGGGCATGTTAAAAGGTTCGGCGCGCTCGATCCCCGGTTTCCATATCCGCGATGCGCTGGATGCGGTGGCAGCGCGGCACCCCGGCCTGATCAGCAAGTTCGGCGGGCACGCCATGGCGGCGGGGCTGTCCTTGCCGGCAGAACACTTCGAAACCTTTGCCGATGCGTTCGATGCCGAGGCGCGGCGCCAGTTGAGCGAGGACGACCTGGCCGGGCGCCTGCTTACCGATGGCACGCTCGGTATCGAGGAGTTCCACCTGGAGCTGGCGCGGGTCCTGCGCCTGGCCGGGCCCTGGGGGCAGCATTTCCCCGAGCCGTCCTTCCATGGTGTGTTCCAGTTGCAGCAGCAGCGTCTGGTCGGCGAGAAGCACCTGAAGATGGTGTTGCGCAGCGAGTGCGGCACCCTGTCCATCGATGCCATTGCCTTCAACGTCGACCGCCAGCTATGGCCGGATGCGTCGGTGCGCTGGGTCGACCTGGTCTATCGCCTCGACGTCAACGAGTTTCGTGGCCGCGAAAGCCTGCAACTGCTGGTCAGTCATATCGCAGCGCGTTGACCTGCTCGCTCGACCTCACTCTATAGGTGCGCGCGGCGCACCCTGCGTCAGCCCGGGAAGTCGTTCTTCCATTCGCGCAATGCCGCCAGCACCGCCACCGGGTCGGCCTGCTGGCAGCGGCTGAAGCGTGCCGCCGCTTCCCGCACGCGTGGCTCTGCGGTGCGCAGGAAGGGGTTGGTGGCGTGTTCGCAGGCCAGGTCCGAAGGCAGGCTGATGCCGTCGCGGGCGCGCAGTGCCTCGGTGCGTTCCAGGCGTTGGTGCAATTCGGCGTTGTCCGGTTCCACGGCACAGGCGAAGCGCAGGTTGCCCAGGGTGTATTCATGGGCGCAGTACAGCCGTGTCTCGCCGGGCAGGGCGGCGAGCTTGCCGAGTGAGTCGTACATCTGTTGCGCCGTGCCTTCGAACAGCCGGCCACAGCCGCCGGCGAACAGGGTGTCGCCACTGAACAGCCAGGGCTGCTCGCCGGGGTGGAAGTAGGCCAGGTGATCCAGGGTATGGCCGGGAACGCCGATCACCTGCACGGTGCGGCCGAGCACTTCGCAGGTGTCGCCATCGTGCAGGGGCAGGTCCAGGGCGGGGATGTCGCTGTCGGCCGGTCCCAGGACGCGACACCCGGTGCTGCGTTTCAGGGCCGCGACGCCGCCGGTATGGTCACCGTGGTGATGGGTGACCAGGATATCGGCAAGCTGCCAGTCCGGATTGCGCCGCAGCCAGTCGTGCACGGGTTCGGCATCGCCGGGGTCGACCGCGGCGCAGCACCGGGTGGTGCTGTCGCGCAGCAGCCAGATGTAGTTGTCGCTGAAGGCACGCAGCGGCTCTATGGTCAGCATGGCGGTTCTCCGCGTTGGGCGTGGCAGGCCACGCCATGGTTTCAGATCGCGCGGGTTTTCAGCGCATCAGCAATGAACTCGGCCTGCCGGATCGCCAGACTGACGATGGTCAGGGTCGGGTTTTCCGCCGCACTGGTGGTGAACTGGCTGCCATCGGAGATGAACAGGTTGGATACCTCGTGGCTCTGCCCGAATGTGTTGACCACGCCGTCGGCCTCCCGGGCGCTCATCCGGCAGGTGCCCAGGTTGTGCGTCGAAGGGTAGGGCGGGATGCGGTGGGTCTTCTTCGCGCCAACGGCCTGATACAGCGCTTCACCCTGGCGGAAGGCGTGTTCGCGCATCGCCATGTCGTTGGGGTGGTCGTCGTAGTGCACGTTGGCCACCGGCATGCCGAAGGCGTCCTTCACACCGTCGTTGAGGGTGATGCGGTTGCTGGCGCGGGGCATGTCCTCGCCCACCAGCCACATGCCGGCGAGGTGTGTGTAGTTGTCCATCACCCGGCTGAAATCGCGGCCCCAGGCGCCGGGGTTGAAGAACGCAGCCATGAACGGCAGGCCGAGGGAGATGGTTTCCATCTCGTAGCCACCGACGAAACCGCGCGATGGGTCATTGTGGCATTCGTCGCTGATGATGCCGGCCATGATGGTGCCGCGATAGAAGTGCACCGGCTCGTCGAACTCGGCGAACACCGACCCCGTGGTGTGGCGCATGTAATGCTTGCCGACCATGCCGGCGCCGTTGGCGAGGCCGTGGGGGAACAGCGTCGACGACGAGTTGAGCAGGATGCGTGGCGTTTCGATGGCATTGCCGGCGACGGCTACCGCGCGGGCCTTCTGCCGTTGCAGGCGGCCCTGGGCGTCGGCGTAGACCACTGCGTTGGCGCGCCCCCTGGCATCGTGCTCGATCCGCAGCACGTGGGCCTCTGCGCGTAATTCCAGGCGGCCGGTGGCTTCGGCGGCGGGAATCTCGGTGTAGAGCGTCGACCATTTCGCGCCCATCTTGCAGCCCTGGAAGCAGAAGCCCAGTTGCTGGCAGGGCGGACGGTTGTCGCGGGGCTTGCTGTTGATCGCCATGCGCCCGGTGGAGCAGTGCTTGTAGCCGAGCTTCTGTGCGCCGGCGTACATCACCTTGAAGTTGTTGTTGCCCGGCAGGCCGGGGCGGTCGCCGGTACGGGTCACGCCCATCTTGTCCTCGGCGCGGGTGTAGTAGGGCTCCAGTTCGGCCAGGGTCAGCGGCCAGTCGAGCAGTTGTGCGTCCGGTAGGTCGCCATAGGTTTCACGGGCGCGGAATTCGTGTTCCTGGATACGCAGGCTGGCGCCCGCCCAGTGCGTGGTGGTACCGCCGACGGTCTTGCAGATCCATGCCGGCAGGTTGGGGAAGTCCTTGGCGATGCGCCAGGAGCCGGAAGTGGTACGGGTGTCGCTCCAGGACAGTTGGCTGAAGGACGGCCATTCGTCGTTGATGAAGGTCGCCTGGCTCTGGCGTGCCCCGGCTTCCAGCAGAACCACCGGGATGCCTTTCTGGCACAGTTCGTTGGCCAGGGTGCCGCCGCCGGCACCCGAGCCGATGACCACTACCACCGAATCGTCGTCATGCTTGTAGGTCGTCATGTTCGCATCCTCAGGAGTAGGGGGCCGGGCTGGCTTCGGCGGGCGGTGCGGGCAGCCACGACAGGTCGTTGAAGCCGCGATGCAGGTAGCCGCCTTTCGGGAACGAGGCGCCTTCGTAGCCGAAGTGGTGGTAGGCCAGCTCGTTGCTGTAGAGGGAGTTCACCGCGATGGCGCGGACCTGATTGAAGAACGGCTGTTCCTGGATGGCTTCGAGAATGGCCACCTGGCGCGGTTCGTCGAGGGCGCTCCAGTTGCCACCCGCGCGTTTGTCCAGGTCGCGCACACCTTCCCGGATCAGGTCGGCGAAGCCCGGGTCCGCCGAGGCCTTGCTGTCGATCTCCTTCACCGTCAGGGCATAGACGGCGTCTTCCATGTCGTCGTGCGGATAGAGGCGGCGCAGCATGCCGAGCAGGCGCTGGCCGGTGGCGCTGTCGAGGGTGTTCAGTTGCAGCGCCCAACTGTGGCTGGGCGCGAGCAGGGCGATGGGGCCGGAGGTGAACAGCAGGGTTCCCATCAGCAGGCCGCCGCTGCCTTGCAGGAAACGGCGGCGACTCAGTGCGAGGTCGCTCATCGGGGTGTCCTCTTTCTTGTTGTTGTTTTCAGGGCGGCCAGTGCTTCGGCGCGTGCCCTTGGTTGTCATCCTAGAGCAGGTGGCGAGCCGGGCTGGTAATAGCGAATTACTACGTTGAGCGAACTGGCGGTTATTTGGCCAAGGGGGTATGGTCGAAAAGAAGCGGGAAGCGTGACCCTGAAAAGGATGGTTCGAACAACAGGCCTCGCCGGTCCGCCCGGCCACGAAAGGCCGAGAAACCGGAGTAACCCCCATGTGCCATATCTACGTTTCGACCGACCCCCGACTCTACGAATGCCAGACGCGCTCGGTGCGTATCCAGGGCGTGGTCACCAGTGTGCGACTGGAGAACGAGTTCTGGTCGATCCTCGAGGAAATCGCCGCCGGCGAAGGCTACGGCGTGCCGCAGTTCATCAATCAGGTCTACGACGAAGTCATCCTGCGCAATGGCGAGGTGAGCAACCTGGCGTCGCTGTTGCGGGTGATCTGCACGGTGTACCTGTCCAATAACCGCGAGTCCGCCGCCCCGGCCCAATTGCTTGCGCTGGCGCCCGTTCGTCGGGCCGCTGCGAGCGCGCGGCGCAGTGGCTGATCGTCGGTTGATGATGAGGCGGTCGTCGCGAGGCACTGCAACGCGGCAGGTGCTTCGCGTGTTTCCGAGCGTACAGGGGTAGTACCCGGTTGCTACCCCAGAGGCTGGCCGGATTTCTTACACTGGCCGGGTCTTTTCCAACGCGAGAGTTTCCCATGACCTTCACCACCGAGATCCAGGCCGGCGTCTGCGCCACGCCGGATGCCGCCACCCAGGATTACGTGTTCAACCACAGCATGCTGCGGGTCAAGGACCCGGAGCGGTCGCTGGACTTCTATACCCGCGTGATGGGCATGCGTTTGTTGCGTCGGCTCGATTTCGAGGAAGGCCGTTTCTCGCTGTATTTCCTGGCGACGACCAAGGGGGAAACGGTGCCGGAGGATGTCGGTGAGCGTCAGGTCTATACCTTCGGCCGGCAGAGCGTGCTCGAGCTGACCCATAACTGGGGCACCGAAGACGACGACAGCGTCTATCACAACGGCAACAGCGAGCCGCGCGGTTTCGGCCATATCTGCTTCGCCGTACCTGATATCCGTGCGGCTTGCGCCCGCTTCGAGGCGCTGGGGGTCAACTTCGTCAAGCGCCTGGACACCGGCAAGATGAAGGATGTGGCCTTTATCAGCGATCCGGACAATTACTGGATCGAGCTGGTCCAGCCCGACCTCAGCGGTGAACTCGGACGCTGATCGGCTGCGTCTGCGAGAGGTGTCCCGCGCCTCTCGCAGAAGGTCGCGGGTGCCACGCCCGCTTCATGCCCGCGCGTAGGCGCGCATGAACAGCGCCACGACATCCGACACATGCTCGAACGCCTGCTGCTCGTCCAGGGGGGCGGCGTAGCCAATCAACTGGTGAAAGTGGGCAAGCCCTTTTATCAGTGCGCAGAAATGCTCGGCGGCCCGCTCGGATTGGCGGATGTGCAACAGGCCGAGGTTGTCGATCTGCTGAAAAAGGCGCTGCAAGTCATTCAGCAACTGGCGAGGGCCGGCTTCGAAGAACAGCTTGGGCAGTTCGGAGTTCGGTTTCGACACCATGACCCGGTGCAGGCCGATGGACTCCGGGCTGCTGATGAGTTGCTGCAACGCCAGGCCGATATCCAGCAGGCGTTGCTGGACGATCTGCAGGGCTTTCTCCTGGGGCAGTGCGCCCAGGTCTTCCTCTATCTGGAACAGGTTGCAGGGCAGGCGCGTGCTGCAGATGTTGCGGATCGCCGCGTTGAACAGCGTTTCCTTGTCCATGAAGTGGCTGTAGAGCGTCAGCTTGGACACGCCGGCCTCGCTGGCGATGGCTTCCATGCTGGTGCCTTCGTAACCATTTTCGAGGAACAGCTTCTGGGCGGCCTGCAGTATCGCCTGCCGCTTGGCCGGGTCTTTGGGGCGTCCGGGGCCGGTAGGTCTTTCTGGAATCGTCATTTTTAATACTGGACTGGCTGGTTCGCTATTTCTAATATGCCGGGCAGTATACGACCCCCAGCGACAGAGAGAGCGCCATCGTGTTTCGAAATGCCTTGCGTTTTTCCAGTATCAGCCTGCTTGTCCTGGGGTTGGCGGCCTGTGGCGAGGACGCGCCCCGGCAGAGTGCCGTCAAGCCGGTGATGGTGGTGCAGCCCTCCGTCGCCAGCGAGGCGCAGGAGCGCTACCCCGGCGAGGTGCATGCGCGCTACGAGCCCGAGCTGGCGTTCCGTATCGCCGGCAAGGTGGCTGAACGGCTGGTGGAGTCGGGGGATCGGGTCAGCAAGGATCAGCCCCTGGCGCGGCTCGACCCGCAGGATGTGCGCTTGCGTCTCGACGCCGTGCGCGCCCAGGTGGCCGCCGCTGAGGCCAACCAGCGTGTGGCGCGGGCCGAATATGAACGCTACCGGGCCTTGCTCGGGCGGCAACTGGTCAGCCAGTCACGCTACGACAGCGCCGAGAACGCCTACCAGGCGGCATCGGCGCAGTTGAAACAGCTCTCCGCCGAACTCGAGGTGGCCAGCAACCAGGTCGACTACGCGGTGTTGCGCGCCACCCGTGATGGCGTAATTGCCGAGCGCCGGATCGAGGTCGGGCAGGTGCTGGCTGCCGGTCAGACTGCATTCGTACTGGCCGCCGACGGTGAGCGTGAGGTGGCGATCAACCTGCCGGAACAGGCCTTGCAGCGTTATCGCATCGGCCAGTCGGTGGAAGTGGAGTTGTGGTCGCAACCGGGAACGCGCTTTGCCGGGTCCATTCGCGAACTGTCGCCGGCAGCCGACGCCCAGACGCGCACCTATTCGGCCCGGGTCGCGTTCGACGCTCCCGAGGTCAGCGCCGAGCTGGGTCAGAGTGCCCTGGTGACCATTCGCAACGAAGCCCTGGCCAGCCTGAGCATTCCGCTGTCCGCCCTGAGCGCCGAACAGGGGCGCGCTTATGTCTGGCGCGTGCAGCCGGACAGCACGTTGGTGCGGGTCGAAGTCCGTACCGGTGGCTACGGCGAGACGTCCGTGCTGGTGCTGGACGGGCTCGGCGCGCAGGACTGGGTCGTGCTGGCCGGGGTGCAATTGCTGCACGAAGGCCAGGCGGTGCGCCCGATCGACCGCGACAACCGCCCCGTCGGCCATCCCCAGGAGTGACCCCCATGCGCTTCAATCTATCGGCCTGGGCGCTGGGCAACCGGCAGATCGTCGTGTTCGTCATGGCGCTGGTGGGCGTGCTGGGCGTGCTGTCCTACGGCAAGCTTGGGCAGAGCGAAGATCCGCCGTTCACGTTCAAGGCCATGGTGGTACAGGCCTACTGGCCTGGCGCGACCGCCGAGCAGGTGTCGCGGCAGGTCACCGAGCGTATCGAGAAAAAACTGATGGAAACGGGGGAGTACGAGCGCATCGTGTCCTTCTCGCGCCCTGGCGAGTCGACCGTGACCTTCATGGCCCGCGACTCCATGCACTCGGATGAAATCCCCGAACTCTGGTACCAGTTGCGGAAGAAGATCGGCGATATCCGGCATACCTTGCCGCCCGGCGTGCAGGGGCCGTTCTTCAACGATGAGTTCGGCACCACCTTCGGCAACATCTATGCCCTGAGCGGCGACGGTTTCGACTACGCCGTGCTCAAGGACTATGCCGACCGCATCCAGTTGCAACTGCAACGGGTGGCGAGCGTCGGCAAGGTGGAGTTGATCGGGTTGCAGGACGAAAAGATCTGGATCGAACTCTCCAACGTCAAGCTGGCGACCCTGGGTGTGCCGTTGCAGGCTGTGCAGGAAGCCTTGCAGGCGCAGAACACGATGTCCTTCGCCGGTTTCGTCGAGACGCCGTCCGACCGCGTGCAGTTGCGCGTCAGTGGCAACTTCGAGACGGTTGAGCAGATTCGCGAATTCCCGATCCGCGTGGCGGGGCGTACTTTCCGCCTTGGCGATGTGGCCGACGTGCACCGTGGTTTCACCGATCCGCCGTCGCCGCGCATGCGCTTCATGGGGCAGCCGGCCATCGGCCTGGCGGTGTCGATGAAAGCCGGTGGCGACATCCTGCGGCTCGGCGAAGCGCTCGAAAGCGAGTTCGCCCATTTGCAGGAGACGCTGCCGGCCGGTATGCAGTTGGGCAAGGTTTCCGACCAGCCGGCGGCGGTCAAGGCGGGCGTCGGCGAGTTCGTGCAGGTGCTGATCGAGGCGCTGGCGGTGGTGCTGCTGGTGAGCTTCTTCTCCCTGGGTGTGCGTACCGGCCTGGTGGTGGCGCTGTCGATCCCGTTGGTGCTGGCGATGACCTTTGCCGTCATGCACTACCTGGGCATCGGCTTGCACAAGATTTCCCTGGGGGCGCTGGTGCTGGCGCTGGGGCTGCTGGTGGACGACGCGATCATCGCGGTGGAGATGATGGCGATCAAGATGGAGCAGGGCTACGACCGCCTCAAGGCCGCCAGTTTCGCCTGGACCAGCACGGCCTTCCCGATGCTGACCGGCACGCTGATCACGGCGGCGGGCTTCCTGCCCATCGCCACCGCGCAATCGAGTACGGGCGAATACACCCGCTCCATCTTCCAGGTGGTGGCGATTGCCCTGCTGGCTTCATGGGTCGCCGCTGTGATGTTCGTGCCACTGCTCGGCGAGCGGTTACTGCCCGATCTGGCCAAGCGCCATGCGCGGGAAGAAGGACATGGCGATCCTTACGACACGCCGATGTATCGGCGGATTCGTGCGCTCATCCACTTCTGCGTGCGTTACCGCAAGACGGTGATCCTGGCGACCCTGGCCTTGTTCATCGCCTCCATCGGGTTGTTCCGGCTGGTGCCGCAGCAGTTCTTCCCGGCATCCGGGCGGCTGGAGCTGATGGTCGACCTGAAGCTGGCCGAAGGTGTGTCACTGAAGGCGACCGAGGCCGAAGTCCTGCGTCTGGAGAAGATGCTGGCGGACAAGGTGGGTATCGACAACTACGTGGCCTATGTCGGCACCGGGTCGCCACGTTTCTACCTGCCCCTCGACCAGCAATTGCCCGCGACCAGCTTCGCCCAGGTGGTGGTGCTGGCGAAGACGGTGGAAGACCGCGAGGCGCTGCGCAGCTGGCTGATCGAGCGGTTGGCGGAAGACTTCCCTACCCTGCTCGGGCGGGTGACCCGCCTGGAGAACGGGCCGCCGGTCGGCTATCCCGTGCAGTTTCGCGTGACCGGCGAGCATATCGACGTGGTGCGCCAGTTGGCGCGGCAGGTTGCGGTGAAGATGCGTGAAAATCCGCTGCTGGCGAACGTCAACCTCGACTGGCAGGAGCCGAGCAAGGTGGTGCGGCTGGAGGTCGATCAGGATCGGGCGCGTGCCCTGGGGCTGACTACCGCCGACATCGCCGGGTTCTTGCAGCGTACCTTCAGCGGCGGCACGGTCAGTCAGTTCCGCGAGGGCAATGAACTGATCGACGTCATGCTGCGCGGGACCGAGCGCGAGCGCCATGAGTTGTCGATGCTGTCCAGCCTGGCGATTCCGACACCGGGCGGGCGCAGCGTGCCGCTGTCACAGGTGGCGACGCTGGAATACGGCTTCGAAGAGGGTGTGATCTGGCACCGCAATCGCCTGCCGACGGTGACCGTGCGTGCCGATATCTATGGCAGCGAGCAGCCGGCGACCTTGACCGCCCAGGTGCTGCCGACCCTGGCTGATATCCGCGCGCAGTTGCCCGATGGCTACCTGCTGGAGACGGGCGGCTCGGTGGAGGATGCCTCGCGCGGCCAGGCCTCGGTGATGGCGGGCATGCCGCTGTTCGTGATCGTGGTGCTGAGCCTGCTGATGCTGCAGCTCAAGAGCATCTCCCGTGCGGCCATGGTGTTCCTCACCGCGCCCTTGGGGCTGATCGGCGTGGCGTTGTTCCTGTTGCTGTTCCGCCAGCCGTTCGGCTTCGTCGCCATGCTCGGCACCATCGCCCTGTCGGGCATGATCATGCGCAACTCGGTGATCCTGGTGGACCAGATCGAGCAGGACATCCGGGCCGGGCATGACCGCTTCAACGCGATCATCGATGCCACTGTGCGGCGCTTCCGCCCCATCGTACTGACGGCATTGGCCGCCGTGCTGGCGATGATCCCGCTGTCGCGCAGCCTGTTCTTCGGGCCGATGGCCGTAGCCATCATGGGTGGCCTGGTGGTGGCCACGGCACTGACGCTGCTGTTCCTGCCGGCGCTGTATGCGGCCTGGTTCCGGGTGCGCGAGGGCGAGTGAGCCTCCCGCTTCGGTCTCTATCCGTTCTCCATTGATTCGCACGGCCGTCCCCTCGGGGCGGCTGTGCGGAGCTGTCTCTGCCATTTCTGGTTGAATAATCAATTTTTGATCGGGGTCAATACGCTTTTCGTTTAAGTTATGCCGGGTTCTGCCGATAGTTGGCCTGCTTCGCGTTGCTGGTGTTGAACAAAAAGAATTTTCCAGCAGTTCACTGTGTGTTTTTTGTTGGAGATAGGCATGAATTCTTGGTTGGAAAATGTCAGTGTGACCCGCAAGCTCGGGTTGGGCTTCGGTGTGGTGCTGGTGTTGACGGGGGTGCTGGCTCTGGTTGGGTGGAGCGGCCTGAACAGCCTGACCCAGCGTAGCGACCGGATGAGCGACATCACCCAGTTGAACAATGCGTTGACCGGACTGCGCATCACTCGCCTGCAATACATGCTGGCCGATGGCGATGAGAAGGTGGCCGCTACGACCCAGGCGGCGCTCGACACCTATACCCGTCAGCAACTGGCAGTGCAGGGTGTCTTCCAGAGCCCGGAAAACATTCGGCTGTTGCAGAACCAGAGTGAACTGATCGGCCAGTACCAGGCGTCGTTCAATCGCATGCGCGAAAGCTTTGCCAATGCCCGCCAGGCGCGTGCCGCGATGGCCGACCACGCCACGAAGGCGCTGGATATCCTGGCTCAGCTCAACACAGCTACGCTGGCGCTGCCGGAGTCCGAGAGCCAGCGTTTCGAGCAGTTGCAGCGCGTTGGCGAAGTGACGGAGGCCTTGTTGGGTGTCCGTTATCAGGTGCAGGTCTACACCGGCAATGTGAACGCGGAAACGGAACAGCGCGTGGCCAGCCAGGTCGAGAGCGCCACGCGCCGTTTCGAGCGTCTCAAAGCGCTGCTGAATACCGAGCACAGCGATCGCCTGGCCGGTATCGAGAGCGCTTTCGCGGGCTATACCAAGGCGGTGCAGGCCTTCAAGGACGCCAGCAACGAGATCGTGCAGACCCGCGCGGAAATGACCGAGCAGGGCTATGGCATCGTCAGGAACAGCGAGGCGCTTTATCAGCTCCAGCTGGATGCCCGTGACGCCGACACTGCTCGCGCCCACAGCCTGCAACTGATCACGGCCCTGCTGGCGCTGGCCTTTGGTGTGATCGCCGCCTGGTACATCACGCGCCAGATTACCCGTCCCCTGGACGAGACTCTGCAAGAGGTCGAGCGTGTGGCCTCGGGCGACCTCAGCCATGAAGTGCATGTCCAGCGCCGTGATGAACTGGGTGTCCTGCAACAAGGTGTGCAGCGTATGCGCGCGACGCTGCATGAATTGATCGGTGGTATCCGTGGCAGTGTGATCCAGATTGCCAGTGCCGCCGAGGAGCTCTCCGCCGTGACCGAGCAGACCAGTGCCGGTGCGAATGCGCAGAAGGACGAAACCGACCAGGTGGCGACGGCCATGCACGAAATGTCCGCCACCGTGCACGAAGTGGCGCGCAATGCCGAGCAGGCCTCTTTGGCTGCCTCCCAGGCGGATGAGGAAGCCGCAGCGGGTGATCGTGTGGTGTCCGAGGCGGTCGGGCAGATCGAGCGCCTGGCCCAGGAGGTGGAGCGCTCTGCCGATGCAATGGCTGCGCTGCAAGGGGAAAGCCAGAAGATCGGCAGCGTGATGGACGTGATCAAGACCGTGGCCGAACAGACCAACCTGCTGGCGCTCAATGCCGCCATCGAGGCCGCTCGGGCCGGCGAGGCCGGGCGTGGTTTCGCGGTGGTGGCCGACGAGGTGCGCGGGCTGGCGCAGCGTACCCAGAAGTCCACCGAGGAGATCGAGGCCTTGATCGCCGGTCTGCAACAGGGCACCCAGCAGGTCGCCACGATCATGAACAGCAGCCGCGACCTGACCGACAGCAGCGTGACCCTGGCCCGCAAGGCCGGCGCCTCGCTGGGCAGCATCACCCGTACGGTGTCGAACATTCAGTCGATGAACCAGCAGATCGCCACGGCCGCCGAGGAGCAGAGTTCGGTGGCCGAGGAGATCAGTCGCAGTGTGATCAACGTGCGCGATGTGTCCGAGCAGACGGCGGCCGCCAACGAGGAAACCGCGGCTTCCAGTGTCGAGCTGGCGCGACTGGGCAACGAGTTGCAACTGATGGTCAGCCACTTCAAGGTGTGATGCCTTACCGCCGCAGTACTTCTCAGAGGCTACGGCGGTAGATCAGCCCCGGCTCAGGCTACATAGAGCAGGATCGCCACGAAGTGCAGCAGGCTGCCGGCGATGACGAACAGGTGCCAGATGCCATGCCAGTGGCGGAAGCGGCTGTCGTAGGCGAAGAACAGGATGCCGACGGTGTACATCACGCCGCCGGCGGCCAGCCAGGCGAAACCGGTCCCGCCCAGGTTCTGCAGCAGCGGCCTGATGGCCACCAGCACGATCCAGCCCATCACCGCATAGATCACGATCGAGAGAATGCGTGCCTCGGAGCGAGGTTTTATTTCCTGCAGCATGCCGATGGCGGCCAGCGTCCAGATGGTCCCGAACAGTCCCCAGCCCCAGGCGCCCTGCAAGGTCACCAGGCAGAAGGGGGTGTAGCTGCCAGCGATCATCAGGTAGATGGACAGGTGGTCGAGTTTGCGCATGACCACTTTGGCCCGGCCCCGGACGCTGTGGTAGATGGTCGAGATGCTGTACAGCAAGACCAGGCAGAAGCCGTAGATGCTGACGCTGATGATCTTCCGTGGCTCGCCTTCGAGGCCGGTCAGCACGATCAGCCAGACCGCGCCAATGAGTGCGAGCACGCCACCGACCAGGTGGCTCCAGGCGTTGAATCTTTCCCCGTAATACATCCGGCGCCTCGTTCATGGGAACAGGGCGCTGAGCATGACATGCTCCTGTGACGGGTAGAACCACCGCCTTGTGGATTTTGCGGGCCTGCCCACGCATCTGGGTGGATTCGCCGAGAGCATGGCGGGGCTGACCTGGGTCAAAAGGCACGGCATCTGCCGTGCCTTTTGGTTGGGGCTTTGCGACAATGCCGCCACTTTTTCAGTGGATGCTGCCATGCCTGCTCTCAAGAATGACCGTTTCCTTCGTGCCCTGCTCAAGCAACCCGTGGATGTCACGCCTGTCTGGATGATGCGCCAGGCCGGTCGCTACCTGCCGGAGTACCGCGCCAGCCGTGCCCGTGCCGGTGATTTCATGGCCCTGTGCATGAACCCGGAACTGGCCTGCGAAGTCACCTTGCAGCCGCTGGACCGCTATCCGCTGGATGCCGCGATCCTGTTCTCCGACATCCTCACCGTGCCGGATGCCATGGGCCTGGGGTTGTTCTTCGAAACGGGTGAAGGCCCGCGTTTTCGCAAGACCGTCAGCAGCATCGCCGACATCGATGCGCTGCCGATTCCCGATCCGGAGAAGGACCTGGGTTATGTGATGGATGCCGTGCGCACCATCCGCCGCGAACTGAATGGCCGTGTGCCGCTGATCGGCTTCTCTGGCAGCCCGTGGACGCTGGCCACTTATATGGTCGAGGGCGGTTCGTCGAAGGACTTCCGCAAGTCCAAGGCGATGCTCTACGAGAACCCGCAGGCCATGCATGCCCTGCTGGACAAACTGGCACAGTCGGTCACGGCCTACCTGAACGGGCAGATTCGTGCCGGTGCGCAGGCGGTGCAGATATTCGACTCCTGGGGCGGCAGCCTGTCGGCCTCGGCCTATCAGGAGTTCTCCCTGGCCTATATGCGCAAGATCGTTGATGGCCTGATCCGCGAGCATGACGGCCGCCGTGTGCCGGTCATCCTGTTCACCAAGGGTGGTGGGCTGTGGCTGGAAAGCATGGCCGACAGTGGTGCCGAAGCGTTGGGCCTGGATTGGACCTGCGATATCGGCAATGCCCGTGCCCGTGTCGGTGACAAAGTGGCGCTGCAAGGCAACATGGACCCGAGTGTGCTGTTCGCCAAGCCTGAGGCGATTCGCGCCGAAGTCGGGCGCATCCTGGCCAGCTACGGCCATGGCAACGGGCATGTGTTCAACCTGGGGCATGGCATTACCCCTGAGGTCGATCCGGCCCATGCTGGCGCCTTCATCGAGGCCGTGCACGAACTGTCGGCGCAGTACCACGCCTGATTCGTTTCAGGGGTGTTGTGACAGGTACTCGCTCAGTGCGCGCCGGGTCAGGTCGTTCAGGGTGATCTTCTGCCGGACGGCCTCCAGGCTGGCGGCCATGTGCAGATCGTGGCCGACCCGTACATTGAACGAGCCCTTGCAAGGCACTTCCGGCGCCTTGCCCTGTTCCGCGCAGGTATCGAGATAGTCGTCAACCGCCTCGCGGAAGGCGGCGGCCAGTTCCGCCACGGTCTTGCCTTCGTAGCTGACCGTGGCGCGGATGAACAGCAGTTTGCCGTAGAGGCAGTCGTCTTCGGGGCTGGCTTCGATGGAGCCGTGGTATCCCCGGTGTGTCAGTAGGCTCATGGAATCAATCCTCCCGCTCGTAGATGTTCGATGACGTGGCGTCTGGCATAAGTCTTCACGTCATTCCCTGGATGAGGCCTGTGCAGGCTGATCATGGCTGCAGGGTCTCCGTTGTCGAATTTCACCCGGCTCCCACGCCCTGGCAGTTGCAGATAGCCGAAACCTTGCAGCAGGGTTTCCAGTTCCGGCCAGGTCAGCACGACTCTCCGGTTGAGTAGCCTGACCAACAGCTTTCCATGCCTGGACATTTCGCTCTCCATTGCAACTAAATCTAGTTGCTTGTTGTGGTGTGTGTCAATGCCATTGCATCGACAGAACCCGAAGCTTCGGTGCAGGGAATGGGCTGGGCAAGGCGCCAGGCGGGCGGTGTGCGAGAAGTGTGAAGCGCTTCACTGTTGGCGCTGTGGTGGGGCGGTTTGGGGGCTGAGGTGGGGGCGTTGTGGTTTTCGCGGGCATTGCGCTCTTCAGGTGCGCATGGCGCACCCTGCGGAGGTTACGGCGCCAATGGATGGCGCCGTGTGGTGGATCAGCGCTGGAAGCGGATGTGTCCGTCCACCAGCGTGTAGCGCACGGCACCGGGCAGGCAGTGGCCGATGAAGGGGCAGTTCTGGCCTTTGGAGTACCAGACCTCGCCGGCCAGGGTGCTGCCCTGCGGGTCGAACAGAACGATATCTGCAGGTTGACCTGCCGCCAGGGTGCCAGCCGGCAGTTTCAGCGCCTGGGCCGGGCCGCTGCTCAGGCGTGCCAGCAGGGTCGGCAGGTCGAGCAGGCCATCCTGTACCAGGCTCAGCGCCAGGGGCAGTTGCAATTCGACGCTGCTGATGCCGGGTTCGGTCTCGCCGAAAGGCGCCTGCTTGGCGTCGACTTCGTGGGGCTGGTGGTGGCTGGCGATGCTGGAGATCACGCCGCTCTTGACCGCTTCGCGCAAGCCTTCGCGGTCCGCTGCGCCGCGCAGTGGCGGTTGCACATGATAGAGGCTGGAGAAACCACTCAGTGCCTCGTCGGTGAGGATCAACTGGTACAGCGCCACGTCGGCGGTTACCGGCAGGCCGCGTGCCTGGGCTTCGGCGATCATCTGTGCGCCACGGGCCGTGCTCAACTGGGTGAAGTGCGCACGCACGCCGGCCTGTTCCACCAGCAGCAGGTTGCGCGCCAGGGCGACCGTCTCGGCGCTTTCCGGGATACCGGCCAGGCCGAGCAGGCTGGCGGTCGGGCCTTCGTGGGCGAGGCCGCCTTCGGCCAGGTCGCGGTCCTGGGAGTGCAATACCACGGTCAGGTCGAAAGTGGCGGCGTATTCCAGGGCGCGGCGCAGGGTGCGGTTGCTGCTGAACTGCTCCAGGCCGTTGCCGAAAGCGACACAACCGGCGTCGCGCAGGGCTACCAGTTCGGCGAGTTGTTCGCCGGCGAGGTTGCGCGACAGGGCGCCGATGGGAAAGACCTTGGCATGAGCGGATTCACGGGCACGGTCGAGGATCATTTCGGTGACGGCGGTGGTGTCCAGCACCGGGCGTGTCTGCGGAGTGCAGCACAGGCTGGTGACGCCGCCGGCGATGGCTGCGAGGGTTTCGCTGGCGATGCTGCCCTTGCGGCTGTAGCCGGGCTCGCGCAGGGCGACCGACAGATCGACCAGGCCGGGGGCGGCGACCAGACCACGGGCATCGATGCTCTGCTCGGCCTTGAAGCCGGCAGGGGCGGCGCCAATGGCGGCGACCGTGCCGCCTTGCAGGTACAGGTCGGTGACTTCGTCGCGGCCGCTGGCCGGGTCGATCAGGCGAGCACCGAGAATTTCAATGGACATCAGTTCTGCTCCCCGGCTTCGATTTCCAGTTGGCGTTGCGCGACCTGGCCGCTCATGCTCATCGACAGCACCGCCATGCGGATGGCGATGCCGTAGGTGACCTGGTTGAGGATCACCGAGTGCGGGCCGTCGGCCACCGCCGATTCGATCTCCACGCCACGGTTGATCGGGCCGGGGTGCATGACGATTGCATCCGGGCTGGCCAGCTTCATACGCTGGGTGGTCAGGCCGTAGAGGCGGTAGAACTCGCCTTCGCTGGGCAGCAGGCCGCTCTGCATGCGCTCGCGTTGCAGGCGCAGCATGATCACCACGTCGACGCCGCGCAGGCCTTCGTCCATGTCGTTGAAGACCTTGACGCCATACTGCTCCAGGCCGACCGGCAGCAAGGTGCGCGGGGCGATCACGCGGATGTCGCGGCAGCCCAGGGTGCGCAAGGCGAGCATGTCCGAGCGTGCCACCCGCGAGTGCAGGATGTCGCCGACGATGGCCACCGAAAGGTTCTCGAACTCGCCCTTGTGGCGGCGGATGGTGAGCATGTCGAGCATGCCCTGGGTCGGGTGCGCGTGGCGCCCGTCGCCGCCGTTGATCACCGCCACGTCGGGGCAGACATGCTCGGCGATGAAGTGGGCGGCGCCGGAGTCGGCGTGGCGCACCACGAACATATCGGCGGCCATCGCCTCCAGGTTGCGCAGGGTGTCGGTCAGGGTCTCGCCCTTGCTGGTCGAAGAGGTCGACACGTTGAGGGTGATGACATCGGCGGACAGCCGCTTGGCCGCCAGTTCGAAGGTGGTGCGGGTGCGGGTGGAGTTCTCGAAGAACACGTTGCACACGGTCTTGCCGCGCAGCAGCGGCACCTTCTTCACGGCACGCGCACCGACTTCGAGGAAGGAGTCGGCGGTGTCGAGGATTTCGGTGAGCAGCTCGCGGGGCAGACCGTCGAGCGAGAGGAAGTGCCGCAACTGACCGTTGTCGTTCAGTTGCAGGGGGCGCTTGGCATCGGTGGGCGTCATCGCGTGGTTCTCAGTTGGCGGCAGTGGCGAAGGCCTGGTACTCGAGGGCGAGTGGAGCGGGGCCGAGCAATTTTACGCGCTGTTCGGGTGCCAGAGACAGTGTCGCGCCCACCACGTCGGGGCGGATCGGCAGTTCGCGGGCATCGAGGTCGAGCAGGCAGACGAAAATCACACTGGCCGGGCGGCCATAGTCGAACAGTTCGTTGAGGGCGGCGCGGATGGTGCGGCCGGTGAGCAGCACGTCATCGATCAGCACCAGGTGCTGGCCTTCCACCTCGAAGGGCAGGGCCGACGGCTGGACCTGGGGGTTGAGGCCCTTCTGGGTGAAATCGTCGCGGTAGAAGGACACGTCGAGGATGCCCAGCGGCTGCTGTTCCGCACGCAGTGCCAGCAGCGCCTGGGCGACCCACACGCCGCCGGTGCGGATACCGATGAAGCGGGGTTGCTCGATGCCGCGGCTGGTCAGCAGGCGGTCGAGGGCGGCGTTCATTTCCGGGAGCAGCCGCTCCGGGTCTGGCAGGGTCATGGAATCTCCTTGGGAGTCGGCTGGGCCGAGGGGTTCGCCTCCAGCCAGCCTTCGAGTAGCAGAGCGGCCGCCAGTGCATCGACCGGTCGCTCCCTGTAGTTGCCGCTCTGCCCCTGGCGCAGCCGGTGACCCTTGGCTTCGTAGGTGGTCAGGCGTTCGTCGTGGGTGTGCACCGGCAGGTTGAAGCGGCCATGCAGCCGCCGTGCGAATTTCTCCGCACGTTCACTCATCTCGCTCGGGGTGCCATCCATGTTCAGTGGCAGGCCCACCACCAGCGCGTCGGGCTGCCATTCCTTCATCAAGGCTTCGACCCGGCTCCAGTCCGGCGTGCCGTTCTGCGCCTTGAGTACGCAGAGCTCACGGGCCTGACCGGTCACGGCCTGGCCGACGGCGATGCCGATCTGCTTGCTGCCGAAGTCGAAGCCCAGCAGCAGACGAGGTGCGCTCATGCGTGGCCCGCCTGGGCGGTGAGCAGGCTGAGGTTGACGCCGAGGCTGGCGGCGGCCGCACTCAGGCGCTGCTCGGGCGGCAGCTCGAAGAGAATGTCGGAACTGGCCGGGCAACTCAGCCAGACGTTGTTCGCCAGTTCCGATTCGAGTTGACCGGCATCCCAGCCGGCATAGCCTAGGGCGATCAGGTGCTGGCGCGGGCCATGGCCGTCGGCGATGGCGAACAGCACATCCTGGGAGGTGGACATGGCCCACTCCGGCAGCGAAAGGGTGGCCTGGAACTGCCGCTCCGCCGAGTGCAGCACGAAGCCCCGGTCGTTCTGTACCGGGCCGCCGGAGAAGATCGGCAGCGCCAGGCATTGCACGGGCGGCAATTGCTCGGGGCGCAGTTGTTCGAGCACGTCGCTCAGGCTCAGGCCGTTTGGCCGGTTGATGACCAGGCCCATGGCGCCATCGGGGTTGTGCTCGATCAGGTAGATCAGCGTCTGCGCGAACTCGGGATCGGCCATGTGCGGCATGGCGATCAGGAAGTGATGCTTGAGGTAGGTGGGTTCGGTATTTTTCATGCCCCTAGCTTAAGCGTTGGCGCGCAGGGCGGGAAGGCGTCAACCGCTGGAGAGGCGGTCGCCGCGTTCGAAACGCCAGGTGCGGATGATTTCCACCTGGTCGTACTTCTGCGCCAGTTCACCGGTGAACGGGGCGAAGGGGGCTGCCAGGCGCACGATGCGCATGGCGGCATCGTCCAGCATCTTCTGTCCGGAGGATTCGAGGATGCGCAGCTCCAGTACGCTGCCGTCGCGGTTGATGCTGACCAGCATCCGCAGGCTGCCATAGACACGCTGGCGACGGGCGTCGTCCGGGTAGTTGAGGTTGCCGATGCGTTCGACTTTCTTGCGCCATTCGTCGCGGTACCAGGCACTGATGTCGCGCATGGTCGCGGCACTGTTCTGCCGGCTGATGCGTGGGCGTTTGGCGTAGCGCTGTACGTCCTGGGCCAGTTCCGCTTCCAGGCTGGCGATCTGCGCGCTGAGTTGCGAGCTGTCGAAGGTCGGGGCCGGTGCGGGCGCCGCTTTCGGCTCCGGGGTGTCCTTCCGCTCAGGAATAGCCACCTTCTGTTGTTGCGGGCTTTTCGTGGCCAGTGTCTTGTTTTCCACCTGTGGCGGGGTACGCGGTGGCGGCGGTGGAGGGCTGGGCGGGGTGACCTTGTTCACCTCGGTGTCCTGGAACGGCGCCAGCTCGGTGGTCTTCGGTGCGGCCTTGTGCTCCAGGGTGCCGCTGCCCTGCTGGTTGTCCTGGGCGATGAAATCAGCCTCCTTGGGCTTGTCCTCGCTCTTGAAGGTGGACAGGGTGATTTCCAGGCTTTTGCTGGTCGGGGTCGGTTCGAGCAAGGTAAAACCCAGTCCCAGGATCAACGCCAGGTGCAGGGCTGCCGCGAGGAACAGCGTGAAGCCAAGGCGATCCGCCGCTTTGACGCCGGGGGCAGCACGGGACGGGGTGGATACGGCGGGTTTCATGCGGGGCGGACTGTATCTGCGGGGCTCGGGAATGCCGTGCAGTCTGCCGAGCGGAAGGGCAAAAGTCTATGAAGCCGATGGCGGAACGGCGTTGGCGTGGGCCGTGTCCAGCGAGCGTCGCAGCGCTTCGAGGCTTTCCTGGCCGTGCTGGCGGGTATAGATAGGCCCCGTGTCCATCGGCCTGAGCCAACCCAGGCAGGTCAGGCCGGGGAAGGCCAGACCTATCCAGTTTTCCTGTTCCATGGCGGCGTCGGTCACTTGGCCAGTCGCGCCGCGATCGCATCCATCAGCCGCTCGGCGATGCGTGTATCGAAGGCGTTGTCGATCTCGCGGATGCAGGTCGGGCTGGTGACGTTGACTTCTGTGAGGTAGTCGCCGATCACGTCCAGGCCGACGAACAGCAGGCCGCGCGCGCGCAGTTGCGGGCCGACGATGGCCGCGATCTGCCGGTCGCGTTCGCTCAGCGGCTGCGCTACGCCACGACCGCCTGCGGCCAGGTTGCCACGGGTCTCGCCCTGGGCGGGGATGCGCGCCAGGCTGTAGGGCACGGGTTCGCCGTCGATCATCAGGATGCGCTTGTCGCCGTCCTTGATCGCCGGGATGTAGCGTTGCGCCATGATCGGGCGGCTGCCGTGCAGCGTCAGGGTCTCGAGGATCACCGAGAGATTAGGGTCGCCTTCGCGGTGACGGAAGATCGAGGCGCCGCCCATTTCGTCCAGCGGCTTGAGGATGATGTCGCCATGCTCGGCGGCGAAGGCGCGGATGATGTCCGCGCGCTGGCTGATCAGGGTCGGTGGCGAGCATTCGGGGAAGTGCGTGGCGAAGAACTTCTCGTTGCAGTCGCGCAGGCTCTGCGGCTTGTTGACGACGAGGGTGCCTTCCTTCTCGGCCATCTCCAGCAGGTAGGTGGTGTAGATGTACTCGTTGTTGAAGGGCGGATCCTTGCGCATCAGGATCACGTCGAGCTGCGACAGCGGCGCATCGTTCTCTTCGCCCAGTTCGAACCAGTGCTCGGGGTCGAGGAACACCTTCAGCGGGCGCATGCGGGCGCGGGCCTGTCCGGCGGCCTGGTAGAGGTCGCGCTGCTCCATGTAGTGCAGCTCCCAGCCCCTGGCCTGGGCCGCCAGCAACATGGCCAGCGAGCTGTCCTTCTTGAAGGCGATGTGTGCGATAGGGTCCATGATGATCCCGACGCGAGTGGCCATGGGCAGGTTCTCCGGAAGATGAATCGAGGGGCGGCAAGCGCGAATTGGTTGGGGAGATTGGCGCTGCTTGCGCGACAGGTCAAGGGAAAGCCGCGCTGTCGTCGCCGCTCTGTTTGCGCATTCGATGGCCCGTTTCCATGGGAGTCTGTTAAAAAGGCCACTATCTATTCGTTGAAACGCATCGATGGCAACGCGGCAGGTCTTTCAAGGGACCGCCACTATGAAGGATTGGTCGATTGGGGGCGTTATGGGGGATCGGCACGATTCTGCCGTCCAGGGACGTTTGCAGGGCGCCGAGGCGCAGGCTGCGTTACGCACGCTGCGCCAGGCATTGCAGGTAGCGCTGCTGGGGGTGATCCGTCAGCGCGACGTGCCCGCCAGCTTCGAGCGGATGGGCAAGGTCTTCGCCCGCCTCGAAGGGCTGTGCGAGGGAACGCCCCTGGTGCGGCTGTGGCAGGCTGCTGCCGGGCTGGTGGACGAACTGGCCTCGGGCGAGGCGAGCAACGACGCCGCCGCGCACGACTTGCTGCGGCAGGTTGAGCAAGAGCTGCGACGGCTGATCGAGGACGGGGAGGCCGGTGCTTCTCGCACCGCCCCGGACGCATTGCTCGACGGCTTGCTGTTCCATGCTTCGCGGCAGTCGGGTGGTGTGTCGCCAGCCGCTGTTGACGAGCCAGAGGTCGAGGCGACACCTTCGCCAGCCGTTGCCGAGGAGCGGGTAACGGTCGATACGGCGCCCGATACCTCGGCCGGGCACGGTTTCTCCACCGACTTGATCGACATGGCCTGGCTGGTGGATATCCAGGCAGAGCCGCCCGTTGTCGAACCAAGTGCCCCCATCGATCCTCCGCCCGCGGGCGATTCCTATCCGCTGGACAGCGAGCTGGCGGATACCTTCCTTGTGGAGGCCGGCACCTTCGTCGAGCGCATCGGCCAGGGCCTGCAACGCTGGTCGCTGGATATGACGCGGCAGGATGAACTGGAGGCGCTGCAACGCGACCTGCATACCTTCAAGGGCGGCGCTCGCCTGGCCAGGCAGCAGCGTATCGGCGACCTGCTGCATGAGCTGGAGCAGCATCTGCTCGATGCCCATCGGCAACCGCAGGACGAGCGATACCTGGCGGCCCTGGGCCAGAGTCATGCAGAACTGGAACAGGCCGTCGACGAACTGCGTGGGCAGCTCAGGCCTGAACCCGATCGCGATGCCGACGCGGTGGCGGCGCCCACGGCCGAGTCGGACGACATACATGACCAGGCTGCCGAACCCGACGATGTGGATGATCGGCAGCCTGTGTCGCCCCTCTCCACGGAAGGCGTGATCGCCCGCCTGCGTCTGCTGCTGCAGCAAGTGTGCGATGAACTGGGCAAGCAGGCGTCGCTCGAAGTGGACGATGCGGTCGGGCGGCTTTCTGCAACGCAGCTCGGGCCGCTGCTGGCACCACTGGAACATATGCTGCGCAACGCCATCGACCATGGCATCGAATCGCCGCAGCAGCGCCTGGCGCTGGGCAAGCCGGAGCAGGGACTGGTATGCCTGGAGGCCTGGCAGGACGGTGGGAATACCTTGCTGGCGTTGAGTGACGATGGCGCCGGGATCGACCTGGCAGCCGTGCGCGGCAAGGCCGTCGAGCTTGGCCTGTTGCCTGCGGAGCACGAGCTGGAGGCGCGGGAAGCGCTGCAACTGGTCCTTCATCACGGGCTGTCGACGGCGGGCGAGGTTTCGCCGGTGTCGGGGCGTGGCGTCGGGCTGGATGTGGTCGATGTCGAGGTCCGGCAACTGGGCGGTACGCTCGATATCGAATCGCAGCCGGGCATCGGCACGCGCTTCGTCATTCGTCTGCCTGATCCTGGCAGCACTGGTGACCCTGTCCCGGCACCCGTCGAGACGGTCGCTCCAGTGCCGGATGAGGCACCTGCCGACAAGGCGCTGCGAGTGCTGGTGGTCGACGACTCGGCCACGGTGCGCAAGGTGACCTGCCGCCTGCTGGAGCGCAATGGCATGCAGGTGTCGATCGCCCATGACGGCGACGATGCCATCGAGCGACTGCATTCAGAGCGGCCGGACATCATGCTGCTGGATATCGAGATGCCGAACCTGGGCGGCTTCGATGTCCTGGCGCGGATTCGCCAGGACGAAAGCCTGCAAGACCTGCCGGTGGTGGTGATCACCGCCAGCAGCGATGAAACCCACCGCGACCGGGCGCTGGAACTGGGTGTCGGCGCCTACCTGGGCAAGCCCTACCAGGAGGCGCAGTTGCTGGAGGCCATCGAGGCGCTGGTGCTCAGCAAAGGTTGACGCCCAGTTGCAGGATGGCCAGCCCGCCCTGTTGCCAGCCCCACAGGATCAGCGCCAGCAGCAGGGCGCCCAGGGACAGGGCCGCCAGCCACAGCAGGGCTTTCATGCCTGCGCTCCCGCCTTCTGCAGGCGTGTGACCGGTTGCTCGCGCACCGGCCAGTTCAGGGCGGCGGCCAGCAGGCTGAGCAGGATGGATATCTGCCAGACCAGGTCGTAGCTGCCCGTGTAGTCATACAGGTAGCCGCCGAGCCAGCCGCCGAGGAACGAACCCAGTTGGTGGAACAGGAAGACGATGCCGCCGAGCATGGACAGGTTGCGCACGCCGAACAGCGTCGCCACCGTGCCGTTGGTCAGCGGTACGGTGGACAGCCACAGCAGCCCCATGGCGATACCGAAGGCATAGGCGGTCCACACGCTTATCGGGAAGCTGATGAACAGCGTGATCACCACCGCGCGTGCCAGGTACAGCCCGCTCAGCAGGCGCGGCTTGGAGCGTCTGCCACCGAGCCAGCCGGCGATGTAGGTGCCAAAGACATTGAACAGCCCTACCAGCGCCAGCACGGTGGTGCCGACCAGGGCCGGTAACTGCTGGTCGACCAGGTAGGCGGGCAGGTGCACGCCGATGAACACCACCTGGAAGCCGCAGACGAAGAAGCCCAGTGCCAGCAGCCAGAAACCCGAGTGCGAACAGGCTTCGCGCAAGGCCTCGCCCAGAGTCTGTTCATTTTCGTGAGCGGGCAGCGGGCGGTCCTTGATCATGCCGGCCAGCGGGACGATCAGCGCCACCAGCAGGCCCAGCACGATCAGGGCGCTGGACCAGCCCAGCCATTCGATCAGCCCGAGACTGCCCGGCAACATGGCGAACTGGCCGAAGGAGCCGGCAGCGGCGGCGATACCCATGGCCATGCTGCGTTTCTCGGGTGGCGCGGCGCGTCCGACCACACCGAGGATGACCGAGAAGGAGGTGCCGGAAAGGCCGATGCCGATCAGCAGGCCGGCGCTCAGCGACAGGCTCAGTGGTGAGTCGCTGAGCCCCATCATGACCAGCCCGAGCGCGTAGAGCAGCCCGCCCGTGACGATCGCCTTGCGGGCGCCGAAGCGATCGGCCAGGGCGCCGGTGATGGGCTGGACCAGGCCCCAGATAAGGTTCTGCAGGGCGATGGCGAAGGCAAATGTGCCACGTCCCCAGCCGAACTCATCGCTCATCGGGGAAAGGAACAGGCCGAATCCATGCCGGGTGCCGAGGGAGAGCGCGAGCACCAGTGAGGTGCCGAGCATCAACCAGAGGCTTATGCGTGTCGTGTTGCTCATCGGATGTCCTTCTTATTGTGGTCCGGGTGGGCACATCGCCCTTGCTGGGGTGGTTATGGGGCGGGTGTCGGTGAGTCGTCGCTGAGGCTGGCAAGCAATGCGTTCAAGGCTTCCATCTGTTGCTGCGGCAGGCGTCGGTTCAGGTCGTCCTGCACCTGGCTCCAGGCTTGCAGGGCCTTGGCCAGGGCTTGCTCGCCCGCTTGTGTCAGCGCGACCGGTCGGTTGCGCCGGTCGATGCCGTCCAGCAGTACGACCAGTCCCTTGCCTTCGAGTACCCGCAGGTTACGGCCCAGCGTGCTGCGCTCCAGCCCCATGGCGTCGGCCAGGTCGGTGATGCTCGGCTGTACCAGGCGGTCGAGGTGCCGCAGCAGTGAGTACTGGGCGACGTTGATCCCGACACCGTGCAGGGCGTCGTCATAGAGTTTGCTGACGCCACGGCTGGCGCGTCGCAGTCGGGTGCAGAGGCATTCGGTCGGTAACATGGGTTAGGTGTATATACCCGTTTTGTTTTTTGGGCAACCGGGAATCACGCCGGCATACGCGCCTCTGGGGCTCTGCCTGCGTTCACTACTGTCCGGCACGTCTTTCGCTTTGCCCACGATGCGGTGGCCTTGCGCTCGTCGTTCCTGTGCGAATGCCAGGTGGCGAAGGCCCCATCCCGCCACCTGGCACCCGCACAGCCATCTTCTGCGGCGACTGTAGGAAGAAGCTCGCGGGCCTTAGCCTTGCGCACCTAGGCTCCCGCCTGCGCGGGAGCGACGGGGTGAGCCTTTTCCCTGGACCACCTCGGTATTGACCGCGAGCCCGACCTGCCCCTCGTAGCAACCTTCGCCGACAGGGATGTCGGCGTAGAGCCTCAGGGATGAGTTCATGCGTGTTGCGTAGAGGGGCTGGTCGGGGGCGCGATGCGCGGACGACAGGTCAATCTTGCGAGATCGAGTCGGCAGAACAGGTCTCAATCCGTACCTCCAGGCTTCGCAAGCCTCGCAGCATCATCGCGCGCTGGTGCTGCTCAGATATCCAGATACCCGCGCGACCATTCGTAGGCCTGCGGGGCGATGTCCCTGAGTGTCTGCAAGGCTTGCTGGCAGGCCGGGCCGGGGCTTTCGCGCAGGTGGACCAGGTAGACCGGGTAGGTGAACTCCGGGGCGCGAGGCACCCGTTCGAGCAGGCCCTGGTCGAGGTAGCGTTGTACGACCCGGGTGCGGAAGTAGCCGTGGCCGCCGTATTGCAGCAGGTACTGCAAGGCCAGTGGGCCGAGGTTGAAGGTCAGTGGGGCGCGGGCATGTTCGGGCAGGGCGGTGTCGTGCTGCTGGCGGAACACCGGCCCCCAGTCGACGTACAGGTAAGGTTGGTGATTGCCGGTACGGGCGACCTGCACCAGTTTTTCCTCCAGCACCTGCTCGACCAGCAGGCCGGGGCGGTATTCGGGCTGGTAGACCAGGGCCGCGTCGAGTAGCCCTCGTTCGAGTCTTTCCTGCAACTCACGGCCTTCGCCGACCTGCGCGTCGATGGCGTGTTCGGGCAGTTGTTGGCGCAGCTGCCGCAGCCAGACCAGCAGCAGCGGGTTGCACAGGCTGGTTTCCGCGCCGAGGCGCAGCACGTCGTCGTAACCCTGCGGCAGTGGCAGGTCGCGTCGGGCGGCTTCCCAGGTCTGTACCAGTTGGCTGGCATAGCGCACGAAACGTTCGCCATCCTCGGTCGGCCGGGCACCCGCACGGTTGCGGATGAACAGACGGCAGCCGAGTTGCGTCTCCAGGCTGCGGATGCGGGCAGTGACCGCGGTCTGGGTCAGGTGCAGGCGCTCCGCGGCAGCGATGAAGCTGCCGCTGCGGACGATTTCCAGAAAGGTGCGGGCGAGGTCGATGTCCATGTGGGCTTCATTGCGGAAAGGTTTCCATGGCCGGCATTCTAAGCCGCATGTCCCGCAAGTGTGAGAACCTGTTCATGATCTGCTGCGCGTCGGCCCTGCTGCGTTAAAAACAGGCTCGGAAAGCCGCTTGCGGCTAACGCACTTCAGTGCGGCCCCAAGGGGGCGAGCAAGGCGAGTCATGCTCATTTACAACCTGTAAACTCCGCTTCCTCGCCCGTTTGATTCGCTAGCGCTCACCCTTCGGGCCAGCCTCCGGCTGTTACTCCCGTTGGTCGTTGCGCCTTGCAGGGCTCTAGCTCGCGAGATCGTGAACAGGTTCTGAGGCCGGCACGTTCTCGATCATTTCAGGCTGAGTATCCACTCGGCCAAGGCCAGTGCTTCCTCGTCATTGACCGGGTTTGGTGGCATCGGCATTGCGCCCCAGATGCCCGAGCTGCCGTTCTTGATATGAGCCGCCAGTGTCTGTGCCGCGCCGTCGACCCCCGCATGTTTCGCCGCGATGTCCTTCAGGGCTGGGCCGACCAGCTTGACCTGGAGGTTGTGGCAAGCGCCACAGGGTTTGCTCTGGAACAGTTCCTCCCCGCTGGCGGCGTGAACGCTGGACATGCCCAGCAGGGCGCTCAGGGCGAACAGCGGTATCAGCATTCTTTTCATGATCATTCCCTCATCGACTGGATGGCTTGCCGTCTGCCTGGCAGCGGCATGCTCTTTATCTGGTTCCGATCATATACAGGGCCATTTGCCTGGCCGCTTGACCGCAATCAAGTCTCCTCCGCGTAGCGCTTGAGGCCTTCCTGGCCAGCCCCTAGCGTGCGATCAGGCAAATGAATACCGCGTGGAGGCGTTATGCAGGCGATGGTCGAGGGGGCGCCTTTCTATCAGGTGCAGGGTGACGAACAGCGTCTGTTCGAGCAGGCCTGGCAGCAGCGCATGCCGGTGCTGATCAAGGGGCCGACCGGCTGCGGCAAGACCCGTTTCGTGCAGCACATGGCGCAGCGCCTGCGCCTGCCGCTGTATACCGTGGCCTGCCATGACGACCTGACCGCCGCCGACCTGGTCGGCCGCCACCTGATCGGCAGTGAGGGCACCTGGTGGCAGGATGGGCCGCTGACGCGCGCCGTGCGTGAAGGGGGCATCTGTTACCTCGACGAAGTGGTCGAGGCGCGGCAGGACACGGTGGTGGTGCTGCACCCGCTGGCCGATGATCGCCGCGAGCTGTACCTGGAACGCACCGGAGAGACCTTGCAGGCGCCTCCCGGCTTCATGCTGGTGGTGTCCTACAATCCCGGCTACCAGAACCTGCTCAAGGGCATGAAGCCAAGCACCCGCCAGCGGTTCGTGGCCTTGCGCTTCGACTATCCCGACGCCGAGCACGAGTGGCCCATCGTCGCCCGCGAAGCCGGCGTGAGCGAGGCGCTGGCGCGGCAACTGGTCGGTCTGGGCCAGGATGTGCGGCGCCTGGAGCAGCACGATCTGCAGGAGGTCGCCTCGACCCGGCTGCTGATCTATGCCGCCCGCCTGATCGGTGCCGGCATGGACGTGCGCAGCGCCTGCCTGGCCTGCCTGGCCGAGCCGCTCTCGGACGATGTGCAGACGGTCGCTGCGCTGATGGAACTGGTCGATGTCCACTTCGGCTGACGAACTGGAGAAACGGCTGCCGGGTGACCTGGCCATGTGGTTCTTCATCCTGGCCGAACTGACGGTCTTCGGCCTGCTGATCATGACCTTCGCCGTCACCCAGCGTGTGTCCGGGTCAGCCTTTGCCACCAGCCGGGCGCTGCTGGATGGTTCCACCGGCCTGGCGCTGACCCTGAGCCTGCTGACCTCGGGCTTCTTCGCGGCCCGTGCGATGCTGCTGGTGCGCCGGGGGTGTGGGCGCGATGCCTGTGGCTGGCTGCTGGCCGCGCTGGCGTGCGGCTGCATCTACGTCGTGCTGAAAGGGCGCGAGTACGCGCACCTGCTCGATGCCGGCCTGGGGCTGGAGTACGACCGCTTCTTCACCCTCTACTGGATTCTCAGTGGCTTCCACTTCCTGCACGTACTGCCCGGCCTGCTGCTGTTCGGCTGGCTGGCGCTGCGCTGCCGCCGAGGCGTCTATGACCGTGGGCGGCACAGTGAGCTGGAGTCCTGCGTGCTCTATTGGCACATGATCGATCTGGTCTGGGTGCTGCTGTTTCCGCTGCTCTATCTGCAAAGGTAAGGACGATGGGCATCCTGTTGTGCTGGGCGGGCCTGCTCCTGCTGTCGCTGTGCAGCCTGGGGCTGGTCGCCGCGCCCGTTCCCCACTGGACCGCGCTGGCATTGGTGGTGCTGGCGCTGGGCAAGGCCTGGCTGATCATCGACGGTTTCATGGAGCTGCGCCCGGTGCGTGGGCCATGGCGTGCGCTGCTGTTGTGCTGGTCGTTGTGCATGGCACTGGCCCTGTTTCTGGCTTCTTGATCGTCATCAAGCGGTTTTGTCCGGGCCGCGCCCGAGAATGGCCCCGCCAAGCCATGAGGACATGACCATGTCGGAAACCTTCACCAAGGGGATGGCCAGAAATATCTACTTCGGAGGAAGCCTGTTCTTCATCCTGGTATTTCTGGCCTTGACCTTCCATACCGAGCAAACCCTGCCCGAACGCACCAATGAGCACTTGATGAACGAGTCGGTGGTGCGCGGCAAGCTGGTCTGGGAGCAGAACAACTGCATCGGCTGCCACACGCTGCTGGGCGAGGGCGCCTACTTCGCGCCGGAGCTGGGCAACGTCTTCCAGCGCCGGGGCGGCGAAGAGCAGTTCAACGGCTTCCTGCACGCCTGGATGGGTGCCCAGCCGCTGAACGTGCCGGGGCGCCGCGCGATGCCGCAATTCAATCTGAGCGAGCGGGAAGTGAACGATCTTGCCGAGTTCCTCAAGTGGACCTCGAAGATCGACACCAACGACTGGCCGCCAAACAGGGAGGGCTGAGAAATGAGTACTGCCAATCCGCACCTTAAATTCGCCTCGCAATCCGTGGCCAAACCTTACTTCGTGTTCGCCCTCATGCTGTTCGTCGGGCAGATCCTGTTCGGCCTGATCATGGGGCTGCAGTACGTGATCGGTGATTTCCTGTTCCCGTTGATCCCGTTCAACGTGGCGCGCATGGTGCACACCAACCTGCTGATCGTCTGGCTGCTGTTCGGCTTCATGGGGGCGGCTTATTACCTGATCCCCGAGGAAGCCGACCGTGAGCTGCACAGCCCGAAACTGGCGATCATCCTGTTCTGGGTGTTCGCCGTGGCCGGCGTGCTGACCATCATCGGCTACCTGGCGGTGCCTTACGCCACCCTCGCCAGGATCACCGGTAACGAGTTGCTGCCGACGATGGGGCGAGAGTTCCTCGAGCAGCCGACCATTACCAAGGCCGGTATCGTGGTGGTGGCCCTGGGCTTCCTCTACAACATCGGCATGACGCTGCTGAAAGGGCGCAAGACCACCGTCAGCGTGGTCATGATGACCGGCCTGATCGGTCTGGCGGTGATGTTCCTGTTCTCCTTCTTCAACCCGGAAAACCTCACCCGCGACAAGTTCTACTGGTGGTGGGTGGTGCATCTGTGGGTGGAAGGCGTGTGGGAACTGATCATGGGTTCGATGCTGGCCTTCGTGCTGATCAAGGTCACTGGAGTCGACCGTGAAGTGATCGAGAAATGGCTCTACGTGATCATCGCCATGGCCCTGATCACCGGCATCATCGGTACCGGGCACCACTACTTCTGGATCGGTGCGCCAGGTGTCTGGCTGTGGCTGGGCTCGGTGTTCTCCGCGCTGGAGCCACTACCGTTCTTCGCCATGGTGCTGTTCGCCTTCAACATGGTGCGCCGCCGTCGTCGTGAACACCCCAACCGGGCCGCTGGTCTGTGGGCGCTGGGTACCACCGTCACAGCCTTCTTCGGCGCCGGCGTGTGGGGCTTCCTGCACACCCTGGCACCGGTCAACTACTACACCCACGGTACGCAACTGACCGCCGCCCACGGCCACCTGGCCTTCTACGGTGCCTACGCGATGATCGTCATGACCATGATCTCCTACGCCATGCCGCGCCTGCGCGGAATTGGTGAAGCGCCGGACGAGCGTGCGCAGCGCATCGAGATCTGGGGCTTCTGGCTGATGACCCTGTCGATGGTGGCGATCACCCTGCTGCTGACCGTCGCCGGCGCCGTGCAGATCTGGCTGCAACGCTGGCCGGCGGATGACGAGGCGATGGCTTTCATGGCCACCATGGACCAACTGGCACCCTACTTCTGGATGCGTCTGGTGGCCGGGGTCGGCTTCGCCATCGGCTTGCTGTGCTACCTGCTGAGCTTCGTCCAGCGCGGGCGTATGGCTAAAGCCGCTTGACCGCGTAGGGTGCGCCGCGCGCACCAATAGGCGATGCGCATCCCCTGTGGTGCGCGCGGCGCACCCTACGTGGTGTCGATCATTGGGAGTGGTCATGACGTTCAGTATCGAGGTCGAGGAGTGGGTAGGCGCTGCCTGGCACCGTTTCATCACGCGCCGTGCCGACCCGGATTTCGGCCACGCACGGGTCGAGCTAGCGCAGATGCAACGCTCACTGGCCTTGCTGTACCACGCACTGGGTGGTGCCAGTGGCGTCCAGCTGGAGGCCGCGCAGCCGCGCGACCTGCTGCTGCGCCGCAGCCTGTTGCAACAGGTCGCCGGCACCTGCCGGCAGATGCCGGTGGCCTGGTGCGATGAGCAGAACCTGCGCTTGCCGCCCAGCCTGGCGGTATTCCCCACCCGCGAATTGAACCGCGAACTGTATCGCTGGCTGGCGATGCTGGCCGCGGTCGCCGATGGCATGCGCCATTGGGGGCGGGACAACCAGCGCTGGGTGCATACATTGCTGCAACGCTATCCGGCGTTGCAGCCACGTTACCGACGGCTGGTCGACGCGCACCTGCGCTTGCGGCCGCCTGTGGAAAGCCTGCCGACGGCGGCGGCGGCCCTGGAGCGCGACCTGCGCCAGGCGTTGCGCGAGCCGGGCAGCATCGAATCTTTCGCCCATGACGAGCAGGCACCCTGGCCTGTGTCGTTATGGCTGTATCCGCCCCAGGGCCAGGCGCGCAATAGCGCCAGCGAGTTGCTGGAGGAGGGCGAGGGCAGCGCCGCCAACCCCAATGGCGGCAAGCGCTCGCTACGCAAGCGTGCCTCGCGCACCGATGACGGCAGTGGCAAGGGTGGGTTGCTGCTGTTCCGCCTGGAGAACCTGTTCAGTTGGTCGGAGCATGTGCAACTGGACCGCTGCAACGATGACAGCGAAGACCTGGACGCCGCCCGCGTCGCCGAGGACCTCGACGAGTTGTCCCTGTCGCGCCAGCGCACGCGCAAGGGCGGTGGGCTGCACCTCGACCTGGACCTGCCGGCGGCGGAACAGGACGACCTGCCGCTGGGTGAAGGCCTGCCGCTGCCGGAGTGGGATTACCGCCTGGGCGCGCTGCGCGAACGTCATGCCTGCGTGCAGATGTTCCACCCGCGAGCCGCCGAGGCGGCGCCCTTGCCGGTGCGACTGGCGCCGGCGGCGAGGCGTCTGCGGCGGCAGTTCGAAGTGCTGCGCAATGACCGCCAGTGGCGACGCCAGCAGCCCCAGGGCAGCGAGACGGACCTGGCCGCCTGGCTGGACTTTCATGTGCAGCGTCGCCAGGGACAGGCGCAGGAAAAAGGCTTGTTCCTCGAACAGCGACGCACGCGCCGGGAGTTGACCTGCCTGCTGCTGGCCGACCTGTCGATGTCCACCGAATCGCACCTGAACGACCAGCAACGGGTCATCGATGTCATCGTCGACAGCCTGCTGCTGTTCGCCGAAGCATTGACGGCGGCGCGCGACGACTTCGCCCTCTACGGTTTTTCCTCGCTGCGGCGCCAGCAGGTGCGCATGCAGGAGCTGAAGGCCTTCGGCCAGGGTTACGACGAGCAGGCGCGCGGGCGCATCCTGGCCTTGCGACCGGGCTACTACACACGCATGGGGGCGGCGATCCGCCAGGCCACCCGCCTGCTCCAGCAGCGCCCGCAACGCCAGCGCCTGTTGTTGCTGGTCACCGATGGCAAGCCCAACGACCTCGACCTCTACGAAGGCCGCTATGGCGTCGAGGACACCCGCGAAGCGGTGCTGGAGGCGCGGCGGGCCGGTGTGTTGCCGTTCTGCATCACCATCGACCAGCAGGCCGGCGACTACCTGCCGTATATGTTCGGCGCCAGCGGCCATGTGCTGATTGAGCGACCACAGGACCTGCCGACCTATCTGCCGCAGCTTTATCGGCAATTGACGGTCGGTTAGTCGCGGGCTGCCCTACCGGGGCAGCCAGACGATCATCACCAGGCAGAACAGCGAGAGTGCGATACAGAACCACAGGAAGCGCCGCTGCCGGCGCTGTTGCGGACGGTGGGTTGGCAGTGGCATGCCGCAGTCGGTGCAGGTGTCGCCCTGTTCGGGTTGCGGACGCTGGCAGTAGAGGCAGGTGCGTGAGGTCATGGTGCTACTCGAACTGTTCCAGGCGCTGCCGGTCGAGGACCTGGATGGTGCGCGACTGCTGCGTGATGATGCCCTCGTCGATCAACCGGCGAATGATGCGGGAAAAGGTTTCCGGCTGGATCGACAGGTGCCCGGCGATCAGTTGTCGGGCCATTGGCAGTTCCAGTTCTTGGCCATCGCCGCGTGCCAGTTGCGTCAGCAGGTAGCGCACTACCCGGTGGGTGGCGTTCTTCAGCGACAGTGTCTCGATCTCGTTGATGCGCTGGTGCAGGCGGATGCACAGCTTGCCGAGCAGGGCGAAGGTCAGCCGCGAGTTGCTTTGCAGCAGGCGCATGTAGGTGGCGTTGGGGAAACGGTACAACTGCGCCGGGCCCAACGCCTGGGACGAGGCCACGTAGTTGGGGGTGTCCATCAGCATCATCGCCTCGGCGAAGGTATGCCGTTCGCCGATGACTTCGAAGACCTTTTCCTGGCCATCCGGGGTCAGGCGATAGATTTTCACTGCGCCGGAGATCACGAAGAAGAACGAATGCGCCGGCTCGCCCTGGAGAAACAGGATGTCGCCCTTGTCCAGGCTGAGCAGTTGGCTGTCGGCGATCAGTTCGTCCAGTTGCTCGTCGGCCAGCGGCTCGAACAGGTGGTGGCTGCGCAGAATCTGGTGGTGAACGCGGTGAAGCACCATGGGGGCATCCTGATTTTCCGGAGTGTGTAGCGATCATGCGCTGGCTGGGCGCTGTGGAGTCTAGCGGTCGGGCACGTTCGCCGTCCTTGATGGGCATCAAGGACGCTCAGTCGCTTTCCTGCCTTTCAGCGTGCCGGGAGAGGCCGGGCAGGTCGAGCAGCACGACATGCTGGCGGCCGAGTTGCAGCAGGCCCTGCTCCTTCCAGGCACTGAGCACGCGGCTGACCGTGTGCAGGGTGGTGCCGGTCATTTCCGCCAGGTCCTGGCGGGACAGCGGGAAGTCGATGCTCACCCCACTGGCGGTGGCGCGCCCCGATTGTTGCGCCAGGCGCAGCAGAGCGTGCGCCACGCGCTGCTCGACCCGCTCGGTGGACAGTTCCTGAATGCGCTGATGGGCCTCCTGCAGGCGTTGCCCGACGGTCTGCACCACATGCCCGGTCAATTGCGCACAGGCCCGGTTGAGGGCTTCCCACTGGGCGGACGGCCAGCGCAGGACGCGGCTGCTCTCCACGGCGATGGACGAGGCCGGGTAGGTGCTGAGGGCCATGGCCTTGGCGATGCCGAACAGTTCGCCGGCGTGCACATAACGCACCACCACGCGTTCGCCGGCGGGCGTCACCTGGAGGGTCTGCAGGTGGCCGCCGAGCAGCAGGAAGAAGTACTGCGCCGGTTCACCCTGGCGGAAGGCATATTCCCCCTTCTCGAAGTGACATTCCTGGGCGTGGCTCAGGGCTTCGTCGAGGGCATCCTCGTCCAGCGCGGCGAACAGCGGCAGGTTTCTGATCAGGTCGCGGTCGGTTGGCATAAGGCTCCGTCGGGCGGATGAGTGGTGGTGCGAATGGACAGACCCTACCGTGTCGGTGCCCCGATGGGGTGTGGCGAGTTGTCGCCCGGGCCCCGTTGTTTGCGCCAGGACAAAGAAGACATCGGCGGATTGTCCTGCAATGGGGGCAACAAACCACAGAAGAGAAGATCGCCATGAACGCTTGCAAACCCTTGTTGGTAGCCGCTGCCCTTGCCCTCATGTTCCCCGCGACGTCCTTGCTGGCCGACACCACCGACGGCTTGCAGAGGGTCAAGGTCGATCTGGTGGCGCCGCCACAAGTGCATGCCCATGAGCAGGCCACCAGCAGCAAACCGAAAGTGGTGCAGTTCCGCATGACCATCGAGGAAAAGAAAATGGTCATCGACAACCAGGGCACCACCCTGCAGGCCATGACTTTCGATGGCTCCATGCCGGGGCCGACCATGGTGGTGCATGAGGGGGACTATGTGGAACTGACGCTGGTCAATCCGGCCAGCAACAGCATGCCGCATAACATCGACTTCCATGCCGCCACCGGGGCGCTGGGGGGCGCCAAGCTGACCCAGGTATCGCCGGGCCAGGAGGCGGTGCTGCGCTTCAAGGCCGACCGTAGCGGCACCTTCGTCTACCACTGCGCACCGGAGGGCATGGTCGCCTGGCACGTCGTCACCGGCATGAGCGGTACGCTCATGGTGCTGCCGCGCGATGGTCTCAAGGACCCTGCCGGCAATGCGCTGAAGTACGACCGTGCCTACACCATTGGCGAGTTCGACCTCTACATACCCAAGGATGCCGATGGCAAGTACAAGGATTATCCGAGCCTGGGCGCCAGCTTCCAGGACACCCGCGATGCGATGCGCACCCTGACGCCGACCCATGTGGTGTTCAACGGCAAGGTCGGCTCGCTGACCGGGGATAACGCTCTGACCGCCAAGGTCGGCGAGACCGTGCTGTTCATCCACTCGCAGGCCAACCGCGATACCCGTCCGCACCTGATCGGCGGGCACGGCGACTGGGTCTGGGAAACCGGCAAGTTCGCCAATGCGCCGGAGAAGAACCTGGAAACCTGGTTCATCCGTGGCGGTTCGGCGGGGGCGGCGCTGTATACCTTCAAGCAGCCGGGCGTCTATGCCTACGTCAACCACAACCTGATCGAGGCGATGGAGCTGGGCGCCGCCGGCCACGTCAAGGTGGAAGGGCAATGGAACGATGACCTGATGAAACAGATCAAGGCGCCGGGCCCGATCACCTCCAAGTAAGGATGCCGTGATGAAAGCGCTGCTGGCAGTTGGCCTGGTGTTGCTCGGGGGCTGTTCCCCGGCATTGGAGATCGACGCTGTCGAGTGGGTGTCCATCGCACCGGGGGCCGTCGAGTACCAGGTGGTGGATGCCAGTGGCGTGCAGACTGAGGTGATTCAACGCGGCTTTTCCATCATGCGTCGCCAGGTCAGTCAGGCCGAGTATGCCGCCTGTGTCGAGGCGCGGGCCTGCCTGCCGCTGGATGGCGCCCTTGGACAGGCGGTAGCCAGCAACCTGCCGGTAGTCGGGGTCAGTTGGCTGGATGCCTGGAGCTATGCACAGTGGCTATCCGAGCGCACCGGCGAGCGCTACCGCTTGCCCGGCTACGGCGAGTGGGTGCTGGCGGCGGCGGAGGCCTTCGTCGACGAACGGCCGCAGGTCTTCGACGATGCACGCGACCCGGCACAGCGCTGGCTGGCCGAGTACGCGCGTGAGGCGGCACGGGAGCCGCTGGACCCGACCTTGCGGGTCTTCGGTGGTCATGGCCGCAACGGCAATGGCCTGCTGGACATGGCGGGCAATGTCTGGGAATGGACGGACACCTGCTCCGGCAATGGCGCCTTCTGCGGTATTCGTATCGCGGCGGGACGGCATCCGAGCGAACTGTCGGATTTTGTCCGCGACCCGATCAGCGGCGCCTGCTCGGTCGGGATTCCGCCCAGCCACCTGGGCTTTCGGCTGGTGCGCGAGTAAGTGGTCGTTCGATTGCGTTTGCGGGCACGTTCGGCGGCGCTACGGCCAGTGCATGGATTCCCGCCTGCGCGGGAATGACGAGTGGTGGGGTAGCTGCCAGCGGTACAGGTACGCCACCGTTCCCTCTATCTCCGTCGTTCCCGCGCAGGCGGGAACCCAGGTGCGCAGGCTCATGGGCAACGAGTTTTTCTCGTAGCCCCCACCGAAGGCGGCTGTGCGGGAGCAACAGGTCGGCTTCTTCTTGGTCATTGCAGCTCCGTAAACACATCCCCATTGCCGGTCACATGCATCCGCGAATTTATCCAGCGGGTAACTTGACATCGTCCAGGGCCAAACGTAAGTTTCAAACAACTGTTTGATGGCGTCGTGGCCACTCATACCATGGATATGTGCAGCGTTCCTCGAACCCTGGGCATACTGAGGGCCGGCGGCAAACAGCTTCTTACAAGAAAGTGACCGGCCCACCTGTCACCTGAACCAGGAACTCACCGAGGTTTACGCTATGCCAGACTACAAGGCCCCCTTGCGCGATATCCGTTTCGTCCGTGATGAACTGCTTGGCTATGACGCGCATTACCAGAGTCTGCCCGGTTGCGAAGAGGCGACCTCGGACATGGTCGATGCGATCCTCGAAGAAGGTGCGAAGTTCTGTGAACAGGTGATCGGCCCGCTGAACCGGGTTGGCGATACCGAAGGCTGTACCTGGAGCGAGTCCGGCGTGAAGACGCCGACCGGTTTCAAGGAGGCCTACCAGCAGTTCGTCGAAGGCGGCTGGCCGAGTCTGGCGCATGACGTGGAGCATGGCGGGCAAGGTCTGCCGGAGTCCCTGGGGATCGCCATCAGCGAGATGATCGGCGGCGCCAACTGGTCCTGGGGCATGTACCCGGGCCTGTCCCATGGTGCGATGAACACCCTGCATGCCCATGGTACGCCGGAGCAGCAGGCCACCTACCTGAGCAAGCTGGTGACCGGAGAGTGGACCGGCACCATGTGCCTGACCGAGTCGCACTGTGGCACCGACCTGGGCCTGCTGCGCACCAAGGCCGAACCCCAGGCCGACGGCAGTTACCGGATCAGCGGCACCAAGATCTTCATTTCCGCGGGTGAACACGACCTGGCCGACAACATCGTGCACATCGTGCTGGCGCGCCTGCCCGATGCCCCGGAAGGGACCAAGGGTATTTCGCTGTTCATCGTGCCGAAGTTCCTGCCCGACGCGGCGGGTGGCATCGGTGAGCGCAACGGTGTGTCCTGCGGTTCGCTGGAACACAAGATGGGCATCCACGGCAACGCCACCTGCGTGATGAACTTCGACGCCGCCACCGGCTTCCTGATCGGCCCGCCGAACAAGGGCCTGAACTGCATGTTCACCTTCATGAACACCGCCCGCCTGGGCACCGCACTGCAAGGGCTGGCGCATGCCGACGTGGCCTTCCAGGGCGCCATCCGCTATGCCCGCGAGCGTCTGCAGATGCGTGCCCTCAGCGGTCCGAAGGCACCGGACAAGGCTGCCGACCCGATCATCGTGCACCCGGACGTGCGGCGCATGCTGCTGACCATCAAGGCCTTCGCCGAGGGCAACCGGGCGCTGCTCTACTACGCGGCCAAGCAGGTCGACATCGTGCAGCACAGCACCGACGAGGAGCAGAAGAAGGCCGCTGATTCGCTGCTGGCCTTCCTCACGCCGATCGCCAAGGCATTCATGACCGAAGTCGGTTTCGAGGCCGCCAACCATGGCGTGCAGGTCTATGGCGGGCATGGTTTCATCGCCGAGTGGGGCATGGAGCAGAACGTGCGCGACAGCCGTATCTCCATGCTCTACGAGGGCACCACCGGCGTGCAGGCGCTGGACCTGCTCGGGCGCAAGGTGCTGATGACCCAGGGCGAGGCGCTCAAGGGCTTCACCAAGGTGGTGCACAAGTTCTGCCAGGCGAACGCCAGCAACGACGCCATCGCGCACCTGGTCGAACCCCTGGCACAACTGAACAAGGAGTGGGGCGAGATCACCCTGAAGGTCGGCATGGCGGCGATGAAGAACCGCGAGGAAGTCGGTGCCGCTTCGGTGGACTACCTGATGTACTCCGGCTATGCCTGCCTGGCCTACTTCTGGGCCGACATGGCGCGCCTGGCGGCAGAGAAACTGGCGGCCGGCACCTCGGAGCCAGGTTTCTACCAGGCCAAGTTGCAGACCGCGCGCTTCTATTACGAACGCATCCTGCCGCGCACCCGCAGCCATGTCGCCGCCATGCTGTCCGGTGCCGACAACCTGCTGGCGCTGGAAGAGGAAAACTTCTCCCTCGGTTACTGAGCAGAGGGTTTTCGCCGCCTGCCAATAGCGGTTATCGAAAGCCAGCCTGACAACGCCGCCAACCCTCGGGTTGGCGGCGTTCGTTTATCCGCCGATCTCGACGATGCCGTCACGCAAGCGTACCGGCCAGACGGGCAGGTGTTGCTCCGGGTATTCCAGGCAACTGCCGTCGCGCAGGCGAAAGTGCTGCTTGTAGAGCGGCGATGCGATCACCAGTTCGCCGCCGAGGTGGCCGACCAGGCCTCGGCCGATGACGTTGGCGCCGGATTTCGGGTCGCGGTTGCCGATGGCGAAGAGCTGCTGCTCGGTGTCCGGCAGGTAGAACAGGGCGACCTGTTCGCCACCGGCCAGGGCGACGATGCCGGAGCCGGCTACAAGGTCGTTGCTGGCGCACAGCGGTTGCCAGGTGGTCTTCAGGTTCAGGGTGGCGCTGGCCTGGCTCATCGTACGGTCTCCTCGGTCGTGGCACGTTCATCGGGGCGGGCCGGACGGCGCTGGCCGCGTTCGCGGACGAAGCGGATATCCGGGTCGCTGCCTTTCTGGTTGACGAAGGTGCGGAAGCGCTTGAGTTTCTCCTCGTCCTTGAGCGCGCCGGCCCACTCGCATTCATAGCGGTCCACCACCCGTTGCATCTGCGCTTCCAGTTCGGTGGCCAGGCCCAGGCTGTCGTCGAGGATCACCGCCTTGAGGTAGTCCAGCCCGCCTTCCAGCGACTCGCGCCAGACCGAGGTGCGTTGCAGCTTGTCGGCGGTGCGGATGTAGAGCATTAGTACGCGGTCGATGATGCGCACTAGGCTCGCGTCGTCGAGGTCGGTGGCGAACAGTTCGGCATGGCGTGGGCGCATGCCGCCGTTGCCGCAGATGTAGAGGTTCCAGCCGTGCTCGGTGGCGATCACTCCGATGTCCTTGCTCTGCGCCTCGGCGCATTCGCGGGTGCAGCCGCTGACCGCGAACTTGATCTTGTGCGGGCCGCGCAGGCCCTTGTAGCGGTTCTCCAGGTGCAGCGCCATGCCGACGCTGTCCTGTACGCCATAGCGACACCAGGTGCTGCCGACGCAGGATTTCACCGTGCGCAGCGACTTGCCGTAGGCGTGGCCGGTCTCGAAACCGGCAGCGATCAGTTCACCCCAGATCTCCGGCAGCTCGTGCAACTGGGCGCCGAACAGGTCGATGCGCTGGCCGCCGGTGATCTTGGTGTAGAGGTCGTATTTCCTGGCCACTTCGCCGATGGCGATCAGCCCTTGCGGGGTAATCTCGCCGCCGGGGATGCGTGGCACCACCGAATAGGTGCCGTTCTTCTGCATGTTGGCCATGAAGGTGTCGTTGGTGTCCTGCAGCGGGATCAGCGCCGGTTCGGTGATCGGGCGGTTCCAGCAGGAGGCGAGGATCGAACCCACCGCCGGCTTGCAGATATCGCAGCCGACCTGGCCCTTGCCGTGGCGTACCAGCAGTTCCTTGAAGCTTTCGATGCCCTCGACGCTGACGAAGTGGTACAGCTCCTGCCGGGTGTGGGCGAAGTGCTCGCACAGGCTCTTGTCCACGGCGACGCCACGGGCGCTCAGTTCGTGTTCGACCACTTGCTTGAGCAGCGCCGCGCAGCCACCGCAGCCGGTGGCGGCCTTGGTGCAGGCCTTGACCCCGGCAACGTCCGTGCAGCCACTGTCGATGGCGGCGCATACCGCGCCCTTGCTGACGTTGTGGCAGGAACAGATGGTGGCGCTGTCCGGCAGGGCGTCGGCACCGAGTGCCGGGGCGCCGCCGCCGGTGGGCATGATCAGGCTGGCCGGGTCGTCCGGCAGGCGGATGCCGTTCTGCGCGTATTGCAGCAAGGTGTCGTAGTAGCTGTTGTCGCCGACCAGTACCGCGCCGAGTACCTGGCTGCCGTCCGCCGACACCACCAGGCGCCGGTAGCTGCCCGTGGCTTCGTCGATATAGCGGTAGCTGCGGGCGCCGGGCAGCGCGCCGTGGGCGTCGCCGATGGAGCCGACATCGACGCCGAGCAGCTTGAGCTTGGTCGACATGTCCGCACCGAGGAAAGGCGCGCCTTCCTGCCCGCACAACTGGGCGGCGACGCTGCGCGCCATCTGGTAGCCGGGGGCGACCAGGCCGAACACGCTGCCGTTCCAGGCCGCACATTCGCCGATGGCATGGATCGCCGGGTCGCTGCTCAGGCAGCGCTCGTCGATGGCCACGCCACCGCGTTCGCCCAGTGCCAGGCCATTGGCACGGGCCAGTGCATCCTGCGGGCGGATGCCGGCGGAGAAGACGATCAGGTCGGTTTCGAGGTGGTCGTCACCGGCAAAGTTCATGCGGTAGCGGTATGTACTGCCCATGCTGATCGACTGGGTGGCCTTGGACAGGTGCACGCCGACGCCGAGGTCTTCGATGCGTCGCTTCAGGGCGTCACCGCCGAAGTTATCCAGTTGGACCGGCATCAGGCGCGGGGCGAATTCCACCACATGGGCTTCCAGCCCGAGGGACTTGAGTGCATTGGCCGCCTCCAGGCCGAGCAGGCCACCCCCGACCACCACGCCACGGCGCTGGCCCTGTGCGGCGGCGCGGATGGCGTCGAGATCGTCAAGGGTGCGGTAGACCAGCCGTGCCTCGCCCTCGGCACCCGCGATGGGCGGTACGAAAGGGTAGGAGCCGGTGGCCAGTACCAGCCTGTCGTAGGCGAAGGCGCCCCGGGCGGTGATCACTTCGCGGCGCTCGCGGTCGATCTCCAGCACTGGCGTACCCAGGTGCAGGGTCAGGCCGGGCTGTCGATAGAGCGCGGCATCGCCCATGGCCAGGGCTTCGCCGTCGCTGCCGTTGAAATACTCCGACAGGTGCACGCGGTCGTAGGCGCGCTGGCGCTCTTCGCCGAAGACGAGGATGCGGTAGCGATCGAGGGCGCCGTTGGCGAGCAGTTGCTCGACACAATGGTGGCCGACCATGCCGTTGCCGACGATGACCAGGCTTGGCAGGTCGTTGGTGTGGGTGTCTGGGTTCATGGGCATCTCCCCGTTCAGGGCCTGATCAGGTTTTCTATGGCGCAAAAAAAAGCGCCCTGGACCTTGGGGTCCCGGGCGCCATTGCCTGTGTTTCTCTCAGTGTGGAAGCCGCTGCTGAGCTGCGACGAAGAATATTTAGCAGAAAGCGTGCCAGGCAATAATCCGCGCACCTGGGTCCCCGCCTGCGCGGGGACGACGAGGGTATAGGGAGCGGTGGCGTACCTGTACCGCTGGCTGCGCCCCCACCTCCCGTCATTCCGATCCATGCGCCGGTCGCCGCGCCGCGTCAGTAGTATTTACTTGCTCGAAAATGCCCCCGATTGGAGCGCCCGCCTGTTTATGGTGCGCCTTGTTCCTGGGCCAGCAGCCGTTCGGCCAGGTCGATCAGGCGCAGTCCCTGGTTCATCGCTGTCCGTTGCATACGGTCATGGGCGCTCTGCTCGTCCAGTTGGTAGCGACTCATCAACAGGCGCTTGGCCTGCTCGATACGCTTGCGTTCGGCCAGGCTGCTGCGGGCGGCCTTGAGCTCATCGCCCAGGCGTTGCAGGTGGCTGGACTGCTCCTGCAACAGGTCGAGCAGCGAGTGGCGCAAGGCATCGTCCGGGGTGGCTTCGTCGAGGGTGCGGCCCTGCACGCTGAACAGCAGCGGCTGTGCGTGGCCCGCCTGCGCAGCCAATTGCCGCGACAGGCTTCGGTGGTTGTCCAGTTCCGCACTGGTGCTTTCCAGGCGTTGTCGGCAGAGCTGGCGCAGGGCCTCGGCGAGCAGCGCCTCGATGGTGTGCATGGCGTCGATCCGCTCGCTGCACAGGTCGAACCAGAGCTCTGCCAGGCCGGCGTCCACTGGCCGCTCGGCGCAGGTGTGCAAGGCCAGTTGGCGCAGGCGCTGCACCGGGCCCGCGGCGTCCTCCAGGTGTTGCCAGCGCTGGAGCGCCTCGTTGTCGGCGTATTGGGCGAAAGTCTCGCTGCAGCGCTGCTGGCCGGCGCGTAGATGGTTCATCCGCTCCTGTTGCCGTGCATCGAAAAAACCGCGTGAAAACCCCATGGCACCGCAGGCGCGTTCCTGCCCGGCCAGTTCCTTGGCCTGCATGAAGTTGAACAGGGCCACCAGGGCACGGGTCAGTTGCGGGTCGAGGGCGGTGTCGGCGGCCTCGAAGACCACCGCCAGCAGGCTGGCGATCAGCCGGGTAAAACTGTCGCTGGCGTCTTCGACACCGAGGTGCGACTCGCGGATGCGGCGGCGCAGTGCCGGCAGGTCGTCGAGGCCGTGCAGCAGGTAGGCCAGGCGGTGGTAGAGGCGGGCGCGTTCCGCGCTCGCGACGTCGAGCTGGTCGAGGTGCTCGCGGAGTCGCTGCTCCTGCCGTCGGGCTTCGTCGCTGTGCTGGTCGAGGGTGGCCAGCAGGCGGGCTTGTGGCTGGCCCAGGTAGAGATTGGAAAAGCCGCGTTCGCGTTGCAGGGCATGCACCAGGTCGCTCAACAGGCTGACCAGAGTGCACGTCTGGGCCAGGGCCTCCAGCCCTTGCAGTTCGCAACGGCGGGCGGCGAGCATGAAGCGCAGGGTCGCCGGTAGCTGTCGATCGTGCATGCTTGGCTCCGGGTCAGTAGGCGGCCAGTCTGGCCAGGGCAGGTTGTAGCTCCCCACATGCAGCCACCGTGCCGATGATCAGGATGGCCGGGCTGCGCAGGGCGAAGTCGCGGGCGTCCTCGTCCATGCGCGACAGGCTGCTGAGGCGTGCGCGCTGTTGCGCCAGCGAGGCGCGCTCGATCATCGCCACCGGGGTGTCTGCCGCCATGCCGCCGGCCAGCAGTTGGCGGCGGGTTTCCTCCAGGGTCGCCACGCCCATGTACAGCACCAGGGTGGCGCCGGAGCGTACCAGGGCCGGCCAGTCCGGTTGGCTGCCATCCTCGCTGTGGGCGGTCAGCAGGGTCACGCCGCGCGCCTGGCCGCGCAGCGTCAGCGGGATGGCGAAGGCGCTGGCGGCGGCCAGGCCGGCGGTGATGCCATTGACGATCTCGCAGCCGATGCCATGGCGCGCCAGCCAGGCCGCTTCTTCCCCGCCGCGACCGAATATGCACGGGTCGCCGCCCTTGAGCCGGACCACGCGACGGCCCTGGCGGGCGTAGCGCAACAGCAGGCGCAGGATGAAATCCTGGGGTGTCGAGCGGCAGCCGCCGCGTTTGCCGACGCGGAGAATGCGCGCTTGCGGGCAGTGTTCGAGCAGGGCCGGGTTGACCAGGTCGTCCACCAGTACGACATCGGCCCCGGCCAGCACGCGCACGGCCTTGAGGGTAATCAGCTCCGGGTCGCCGGGGCCGGCGCCCACCAGCCAGACAGGGGTATTCATCTCGGGATCTCCATTCAGTTCGTGGCGAGGCGGATCAGGCACAGGGTCAGTGCCAGCACGGCGGTGCCGAGCAGCAGCGCCAGACGCCGCCAGAAGCGCAGGCGCTGGGCCAGGCTGGCGGGTTCGCGCACGCGCAGGGTGGCCGCGCCGGGGTGACGCAGTTGGTGGATAAAACTGGACAACGCCTCATGCCGGCGCTGGGGGCGGGGGTGCACGGCCTGGCGGATCACCGCGTCGAGCCAGGCGGGGAAGGCGCCTTCGTCTTCCAGCAGCGAGCGGTAGGCCAGCCGCGCCTGTTGCGCCGGGCTGCGGGTGGCGGCCAGGCGGGTGCCATAGGGCAGTTGACCGCTGAGCATTTCGTAGGTGATTACACCCAGGGAGAACTGGTCGGACAGTTCGCTGCCGCCTTCTCCGAGAAAGTATTCCGTCGCGGCGTAGGCGGCCGATCCCAGTGGCAGGTGGCTGGTCGATGGAACGCTGGCGTTTTCGGCGTGGGCGGCGATGTGCACGGCGCCGAAGTCGATGATGCGCACGAAGCCGCTGTCGTCGATCAGGATGTTTTCCGGACGCAGGTCCTGGTGAAGAATTTCCAGCCGGTGCAAGGCCTGCAGGCCACGGGCGATCTGCTCGACGATGGCGATCACGCTGTCCAGTGGTGGCTGTGGGTTGTCGCGCAGCCACTGGCGCAGGGTTCGTCCCGGTACGAAGCTGGCCAGTGTGTAGAGGTGGCTGCGTGGGCGCTCGTGGGACACGGCACCGAGCAGGTGCGGGTTGTCCAGGCGGCGGGCCACCCATTCTTCGTTCAGCAGCCGGGCCAGGGCCTGGCGGTCGCTGGCCAGTTCGGCAGAGGGGGCCTTGATCACTACCTGCCGACCGCTGGCGAGGTCTTCGGCCTGGTAGACATGGCTGCGGCTGCCGCTGTGCAGGACGGTGCTGATTCGAAACCCGTCGAACCGCTGGCCAGGCTCCAACAATGGGGCAGGTGGCAGCTCGGCCAGTTGTTCGAACAGTTCGCCCGCTGTCGGCAAGGGCAAGGCGTACAGGCGCAGTAACTGGACGGTCAGGTTGTCCTGGCTGCCTTGTGCCAGCGCGGTTTCGACCAGTTCGCGGGCGGCTGTGTCCAGGTCCTGGCCTGGGCGTTCGATGATGCTCTGTATCTGGCTGCGCGAGAGGTGTTCATGGACGCCGTCGGTGGCCAGCAGGAACAGGTCGCCGACCTGCAACGGCAGGCGCCGGTAGTCGATTTCCACATGCCGTGCGACCCCCAGCGCCCGCGACAGGTAGCTGTGTTCGCTGGTGGTGTGCAGGCGGTGGTCTTCGCTCAGTTGCTCCAGCGTGCCGCCGCTGAGGCGATAGATGCGTGCGTCGCCGACGTGGAACAGGTGCGCGGTGGTGGACTTGAGCACCAGCGCGCTGAAGGTGCAGACGTGCCCGTGGTCGCGCGGGCCCTGGCGGCTCTGTCCGAACAGCCAGGCGTTGTTGGCGGCCACGACGCGCTGCACCGAGAGCCGCACCGACCAGCTCGGCGGTGTGCTGTAGTAGTCGGCCAGGAACCCCTGCACGGCGACCGCGCTGGCGACATGCCCGACCGCGCTGCTGCTGATGCCATCGGCCAGGGCCAGCGCCAGGCCCTTGTCCTGCAGCAGGCTGCCGCTGGGCAGGCGCAGGCCATGGGCGTCCTGGTTGATGGCTTTGCGTCCGGCACTGGAGTACTGGCCGTAGTCGATGCGCAACGGGTCGCTCATGGCGTCGCTCCGCTCAGTGCAGGGCGCGACGGGCGCCGGTGCGCACGTGGGTGGTGTAGAGCGTCAGCGCGGTGAAGGCCAGGCCGCCGACCAGGTTGCCCAGCACGGTGGGGATTTCGTTCCAGATCATGTAGTCCATGATCGACAGGTCGCCGCCCATGATGATGGCGGTGGGGAACAGAAACATATTCACCACCGAATGCTCGAAGCCCATGAAGAAGAACACCGTGACCGGCATCCACATGGCGATGAACTTGCCGCTGACCGTGGTGGAGATCATCGCGCCGACCACGGCGGTGGAGACCATCCAGTTGCACAGCACGCCGCGGAAGAAAATCGTCATCCAGCCGGCGAAGCCGTACTGCGCGTAGCCCAGTGTCCGGTCGTGGCCGATGTGCGCGATCTTTTCGCCGACGGCATTGGGTTCGGTGGAAAAGCCATAGGTGTAGATGAAGGACATCAGCAGCGCGACGGTCAGGGCGCCGGCGAAGTTGCCGAGGAAGACCCAGCCCCAGTGCTTGAGGATGGCGCCCCAGGTGACGCCGGGGCGGCGGTCGAGCCAGGCCAGCGGCGTGAGGATGAAGACCCCGGTCAGCAGGTCGTGCCCCAGCAGGTAGATCATGATCAACCCGACCGGGAAGAGCATGGCGCCGACCAGCGGCGAGCCGGTGCCGACGGTCGCGGCTACGGCGAACACCGCCGCCAGGGCGAGGATAGCGCCGCCCATGTAGGCGCGGATCAGTACGTCACGGAGGGCCATGTGGAGTTTGGCCTCTCCCGAGTCGACCATCTTGGTCGCGAATTCGGCTGGAGCAAGGTAAGCCATGGTAGTAGTCCTGTGTTGGGCTGGGAGGCGATCACGTCTGTGCGTCTTGCTGGCGAGGGGCTGGCCTTTTCCGGGGGCAAAAAAAAACGCCAGAGCCATGCCCCGTCATCCGGGGTTGGCTCTGACGCCATTGTCAGAAAAGGACAGTCATCGAGGCTGTCCGCGAAGTTGACTTAGCAAGAGGCGGGCCAGCAGTGCATCGATGCGCGAAGGCCTGTACTTCCTGCGTGCCTTGCCGGCACATCGAGGGACCATGGCGTGGACGCGGGGTTGTTCATGGTGCGTTGTGCGAATGGTTGCTCCATTCTGGTGCCGGAACGGTGTGACCGAGGAGTCCGAAACGGACGCTTCGGCCGCTGGAAGTGTTCGGCTAGACTCGGCTGACAATGACGGCCAGACCGGCTGCAAACGCTCTGCGAGGTTTATCCATGGCTGATTACCAGGCTCCCCTGCGTGACATGCGTTTTCTCCTGAACGAAGTCTTCGATGCTCCCGCGCTCTGGCGCAGCCTGCCGGCGCTGGCCGAGGTGGTGGACAAGGAAACCGCCGATGCGATTCTGGAAGAGGCCGGCAAGCTGATCGCCAATGGCGTCGCACCCTTGAACCGCAGTGGCGACGAGGAAGGCTGCCACTGGAACGACGGTGTGGTGACCACCCCTGCGGGCTATCTCGAAGCCTATCGGCAGTATGCCGAGGGTGGCTGGGTCGGCGTGGCGGGCGATCCGGCCTATGGCGGTATGGGCATGCCCAAGGTGATCTCGGCACAGGTGGAGGAAATGATGAACTCCGCCAGCCTGGCCTTCGGTCTCTACCCGATGCTGACCTCTGGCGCCTGCCTGTCGATCCACGCGCATGCCAGCGAGGCCTTGAAGAACCAGTATCTGCCCAACCTCTACGCCGGGACCTGGGCCGGCTCCATGTGCCTGACAGAGCCCCACGCCGGCACCGACCTGGGGCTGATCCGCACCCGCGCCGAGCCACGCGCAGACGGCAGCTACAGCATCACCGGTACCAAGATATTCATCACCGGCGGCGAACACGACCTGACCGAGAACATCATTCACCTGGTGCTGGCCAAGCTGCCGGATGCGCCGGCCGGTTCGAAAGGCATCTCGCTGTTCCTGGTCCCCAAGGTGCTGGTGGACGACGACGGTGCGCTGGGCGAGCGCAATGCGGTGTCCTGCGGGTCGCTGGAGCACAAGATGGGCATCAAGGCATCGGCCACTTGCGTGATGAACTTCGATGGCGCCAGTGGCTGGCTGGTCGGCGAGCCGAACAAGGGGCTGGCGGCGATGTTCACCATGATGAACTACGAGCGCCTGGGTGTCGGTATCCAGGGGCTGGCCACTGGCGAGCGTTCCTACCAGAGTGCCGTCGCCTACGCCCGTGAACGCCTGCAGAGTCGCGCGCCTGGCGGTGCAATTGCGCCGGAGCAGATCGCCGATCCGATCATCGTGCACCCGGACGTGCGGCGCATGCTGTTGACCATGAAAGCGCTGAACGAGGGTGGCCGGGCTTTCTCCAGCCATGTCGCGCTGCAACTCGACATCGCCAAGTTCAGCGAGGACGAGCAGGCCCGGCAGCGGGCCGAAGGCCAGGTGGCGCTGCTGACGCCGGTGGCCAAGGCTTTCCTGACCGATATGGGGCTGGAAACCACCGTGCATGGCCAGCAGGTGTTCGGCGGGCATGGCTATATCCGCGAATGGGGGCAGGAGCAACTGGTGCGCGATTGCCGTATCACGCAGATCTACGAAGGCACCAATGGCATCCAGGCACTGGACCTGCTGGGGCGCAAGGTGGTCAGCAATGGTGGCGAGTTGTACCGGGCCTTTTCCGATGACGTGCGAGCGTTCTGCGCCGATGCCGGTGCGGGTGTGCAGGCATTCAGCGAGCCGCTGCTGACTGCCCTGGGCGAACTGGATGAGGCGACCGACTGGCTGATCGAACAGGCGCGTCAGCGACCCCAGGAAGTCGGCGCCGCCTGTGTGGAGTACCTGCATGCCTTCGGCTACGTCGGCTATGGCTATATGTGGGCACGCATGGCCGTGGCGGCCTTGCGCCAGCCGCAGAGCGACTTCCACGTCGCCAAACTGGGCACGGCGCGTTTCTACTTCGCACGCCTGTTGCCGCGTACGCGCTCGCTGCTCGCCAGTGTCAAGGCCGGCAGCGAGTCGCTCTATCTTCTGGACGAAGAACAGTTCTGAGCAGGTGTCATGTAAGCAATGGCTTACATGCTGCAGTGCCAATTGCCACTATCGGCCTTTGGCCAGCAGGGCTAATCTGCTCGCACATGGACGTGACGCAGGAAGCGGCAAGGGAAGAAAAGGATGATCAGGGAATGACGCCAGGATGGCGTTTGATCAGGGATGTCAGGATTCAAGTCTGCAAGAACCCCGCTTCGGCGGGGTTTCTTTTTTGTGCCCGGTAAGGATCGTCGCGCAACCCGATAGCTCGGGTTGCGGCCTGCTCAGTCATGCTCCCGACGGCTGCTGCGCTCCACCATGATCCCCAGGCGCCTGGCCAGCCGGCTCAGGTTCGCACGGTCCACGCCCAGCTCTCGGGCAACCGCTGCCCATTTGTACTGATGACGCTCCAGTGCTTCGCCGATCACCTGGGACTGGAAGCGGTCGACCGCCTCGCGCAGGGGGAGGCCGTCGTACTCGATGTCGGGTTGATCCGTGTGTTTCATGCCGCGTGTCGCCCCCGGCAGGTCGAGCGCCTGGGCTTCGATGGTAAGGATGCGCTGGCGCTGGGGGTGATGCGCCTGTGAACGGAGGGCGGCGCGCCCGAGCAAGTGTTCCAGCTCCCGCACGTTGCCGGGCCAGTCGTAGGCCAGCAGGGCCTTCTGCGCCGTGCTGTCGAGACGCAGGCCACGCAGCCCCATGCGGGCACGGTTCTGTTCGAGGAAATAGCCGGCCAGCAGCAGTACGTCCCGGCCACGCTCGCGCAGTGCAGGGACCGGCAACGGGTAGACGCTCAGGCGATGGTAGAGATCGGCGCGAAATCGCCCTGCACGGACTTCGTCCGCCAGGTTGCGGTTGGTCGCGGCCAGTACCCGCACATCGACAAGGTGTTCGCGATCAGAGCCGACCCGCTGCAACTGGCCGCTCTGCAGGACGCGCAGTAACTTGGCCTGTGCCGCCAGCGGCAGTTCGCCGACTTCATCGAGGAACAGCGTGCCCTTGTCCGCCAGTTCGAACTTGCCGCTGCGTTCGCTGAGCGCGCCGGAAAAGGCGCCGCGCACATGGCCGAACAATTCGCTTTCCACCAGGGATTCCGGCAAGGCGGCGCAGTTGATGGTGATCAGCGGGCGGCGCGCGCGTGACGAGGCGGCATGGATGGCTTCGGCCACCAACTCCTTGCCGACGCCCGTCTCGCCGCTGATCAGCACGGTCAACTGGCTGTCGCCGACCAGGGTGATTTCTTCCAGCAGCTTGCGTTGTGCAGGGCTCTGTCCGATCAGCTCGCGTGGCTGGCGACCGGCCGCCTGACGGTAGGCTTCGGCCAGGTGGCGCTCATCCTCGACACGACGGTTCAGCAGGCTGATGCGCTCGCCGGCCATTACGGTGGCTGCGGTCAGCCCGGCGAAGGTGGCCAGGCTGTCCAGGTCGATCTGGCCGAAGCGCTCCGGCTCCAGCGTGTCGAGGGTCAGCAGGCCCCAGAGACGGTCCTGCAGGTAGAGCGGGCAGCCCAGGCAATCGTGCACCTCCAGATGCCTGGCCTGGCCTTCGATCAGGCCGTCATAAGGGTCGGGCAGTTCGCTGTCAGCGGGGAAGCGGGTCGGCTCGCGGCTGGCCAGCAGGCGCTGGAAGCGCGGATGCTCGTCAACCTTGAAGCGCCGGCCCAGGGTGTCGGTGGTGAGCCCGATCACCGCCAGTGGTACCAGGTAATCCCCATCCAGGCGCAGCAGGGCCACCGCTTCGCACGGCAGGAGCTGCTGCAGGGCTTGTAGCAGGCGGTGATAGCGTTCCTGCTCGGGTACCTCGCGGGCAAGATCGGCGATCAGTGGGATAAAGGTGGACAGTTGCACGTTTGCTGTCATATGGACCGCATTGAGTCATCGAGACTCTGTAGTCATAAAGACTTTTGAATTTATATCTTTATGAAAATAAAGGGAAATTTATATGGCATGAAAGCTGATTGGTCTGGAGATACTGCCAACTCGATATGGCAGACATCCATGCCCAGACGTGCCAGGAGTTCCCATGCTTTCCACCGAACATATCCATCTGATCAAGGCCACGGTGCCGCTGCTCGAGACTGGCGGCGAGGCGCTGACTCGCCACTTCTATCAAGTGATGTTCCGCGATTATCCGCAGGTGCTGCCACTGTTCAACCAGGCCAACCAGGGCAGCGGTCATCAGCAGCGCGCGCTGGCCAACGCGGTGCTGATGTATGCACGCAATATCGAGCGCCTGGAAGCGCTGGGGCCGCTGGTCGGGCAGATCGTCAACAAGCATGTCTCGCTGCAGATCCTGCCGGAGCATTATCCGATCGTCGGCAGTTGCCTGCTGCGGGCGATCCGCGAAGTGCTGGGCGAGGAGGTGGCCACCGATGCGATCATCGACGCCTGGGCCGCCGCCTATGGGCAACTGGCTGACCTGCTGATCGCTGCCGAGGAGTCGGTTTACGCCGCCAACGCCGAGGCGCCCGGTGGCTGGCGCGGTGCGCGGGATTTTCGCGTGGTACGCAAGGAGCGGGAAAGCGAGGAAATCACCTCGTTCTATCTGGCGCCCGCAGATGGCGAGCCGTTGCTGGCATTTCAGCCCGGCCAGTACATCGGCCTGAGCGTCCCATTCGAAGAGGGCGAGCAGCGCCGCAACTATTCGCTGTCATCCCGTGGTGATAGCGGGCATTACCGCATCAGTGTGAAGCGCGAGGCGGGAGGCAAGGTTTCCGGCTACCTGCATGATCAGGTGCAGGTGGGCGATACGTTGCAGGTATTCCCGCCTGCGGGTGACTTCGTCCTGCGCGACAGCGACCGGCCACTGGCGCTGATTACCGCCGGTGTCGGTATCACCCCGGCCCTGGCCATGCTTGAGCAGGCGAAAGAGAGCGGCCGGCCGATCCACTTCATTCACTGTGCCCGCCATGGCGGCGTGCATGCCTTCCGCGACTGGATCGAAACCGAGAGCGAGGCCAACCCGAACTTGACGCACCGCTTCTGCTACAGCGAGCCGAGGGAGGGTGACCAGGCCGATGCCGAGGGTTTTATCAGTGCCGAGTTGCTGGCGAGCTGGCTACCGCAGGGACGCGACCTGGATGCCTATTTCCTCGGTCCGCAGCCCTTCATGGCGGCGGTCAGGCGTCACTTGCTGGCACTCGGCGTGCCACAGGCGCAGTGCCATTACGAGTTCTTCGGGCCGGCGCAGGCACTGGAGGCCTGAGGGGCTGCTCTCCGGTGTATGCCTTCGATGTGCCGGGTAGCGTTTCCGGGCATGCACGAAACCCAGGGCCCGCGGCAACTACCGACGCGACCATGAGAAAAAGCCCAGATACCTGTCGTTCCCGCGAAGGCGCACTACTGTCCGGTACGAATTTTGCGGTCGATGTTGAAAGGCTTGTGAAACCTGGGAGTACGGCTTAAACCGTAGAGCGCCAACTCAATCTCGCAGGTTTCACAAGGTGTTCAGAATAAGCCGGTTCCACGATCTACTCAAAGCCCTCCCACGTGGTGTATTTGATCGCGCTGTCGTTCAGCAAGACGCGGACAGTCACAGCCGACGCTTTACAAGCTGGGATCACCTAGTTGCGATGCTATACGCCCACCTGTCTGGGGCCGGCAGCCTGCGTGAGCTCGAGTCCAGCTTCAATAGCCAGCCCAATCACCACTATCACTTGGGAACGTCTGCGATCAGGCGTTCAACACTGGCCGAAGCCAATGGGAGACGCTGTCCAGAGGTTTTCGCCCAAGCGGCGCAGTACCTGATGGCGTGCACCAGTCGGCAACAACGCAGGGACACAAAAGAGCTGCTGTACCTATTGGACTCGACCTCCATCACCCTGAAGGGCTCAGGCTTTGACGACTGGACGTTATCGGATCGAACACGCCGAACTCAGGGGGTCAAAGTCCATGTGCAGTACGCCAACCACTGCGCAGCCCCTGTGGATTGCCGTTTCAGTGCCGCCAATGTCAACGATATTGAAGTCGGCAAGTGCCTGGAGATTGAGCCTTACGCCACCTATGTATTCGACAAGGGCTATTGCGATTACAACTGGTGGGCCCGCCTGGAGGAGAACAAGGCCCGCTTCGTGACACGGTTCAAGTACAACGCGGGGCTCAAGGTTCTTTCCTCGCGCGAGATTGGCAGCGGAGAACAAGGCGTGATTTTGCAGGATGAGTACGTCAGGTTTGCCCACCGGCATCCTGGTGGAAAACGCATCAATCACTATGAAAAACCTTTACGCCGAATCGTCGTCCACCGCCCTGAGCATGATCGTCCGCTGATCCTGGCGACCAACGACCTAGAGAGCCCAGCGGCGGATATTGCTGAGCTTTACCGCCGCCGCTGGCGAATCGAATTGTTCTTCAAATGGATCAAGCAGCACTTGAAGATCAAGCAGTTTCTGGGGCGTAGCGAAAATGCGGTACGCATTCAAATTCTCTGCGCCCTGATCAGCTACCTGCTACTGAGCCTTCACCGGATGGTGACAGGTGAAAAGAAGAGCCTGTGGATGTTTATGGTGGAGGTGCGCTCAACACTGCTACAGCGTCCAGAGATAGAGGTTGAGCGTTATCGAAAGCGACAGGCGCAAAAACAAGAAATCGAGCAACGACAGGGACAGCTATTCCTTGCATAAGGAGTGCCGGACAGTAGTGCGCGAAGGCGGGAACCCAGGAGTGATGGCTACAAGGCCACGCCGGTTCAGGCTGGCCGTGAGGTGTCAGGCGGCAAGCAAAGGCCGGTGCCTTGCAGGCCGCAGTAGCCGTTGGGGTTTTTCGCCAGGTACTGCTGGTGGTAGTCCTCGGCGTAGTAGAAGGGAGGCAACTCGGCGATCTCCGTGGTGATGTCGCCGAGGCCGGCCTTCGACAGCTCTGCCTGGTAGCGCTGCCGGCTGGCTTCGGCCTGCCGTTGTTGCTCGCTGTCTTGGTAGAAAATTACCGAACGGTACTGGGTGCCCTGGTCGTTGCCCTGGCGCATGCCTTGGGTCGGGTTGTGGGCTTCCCAGAACGTCCTGAGCAGGCTCTGGTAGTCGATCTGCCGTGGGTCGAACACCACCTGCACCACCTCGGCATGGGCGGTCAGGCCGGAGCAGACTTCTTCGTAGCTGGGGTTCGGCGTGTGCCCGCCGGCATAACCGACGGCGGTGCTCCAGACCCCCTCTTGCTGCCAGAACAACCGCTCCGCGCCCCAGAAGCAGCCAAGGCCGAAGACCGCCAGTTGCAGCCCTTCGGGAAATGGTGGCAGCAGGGCATTGCCGGTGACGGCGTGGGTATTGTGCACGCTGATGGCTTCTGCGCGCCCTGGCAGGGCCTGTTCGGCGCTGGGTAGCATCAATTTGTGATGGGATTGTAGCGTCATGGGACACCTCCTCATGGATATAGGAACCCGTTCAACGCCTCACGGCCTGGAGTAGCCGTGCATGCCGACAGGGCGGTCGGCGGCGATCATGAACAGGCCCAAGGGCACTGGCTGGAGGCCGTGCCTGTGTTTTTCCCTTGCAGCTTGCCGCGTGCGGCGCGCCCCTGGCAACTGCTGATACCATTGTGACCATGTCTGCCTCTACCCGATTCTGGCGCGATCCCGCGATGCCCCATGTGGAGAGTCGCCGCGCCTGCCATAGCCGCGCCTGCTACAAGGCGCATAGCCATCCGACCTTTTCCATCGGCGCGATCGATCAGGGACGCAGCCGTTTCAGCGGTGCTGGCTCCGTCGCGGTGCCCTTGCAGGCCGGGACCCTGGTGTTCGTACCGGCCGAGCGTGTGCATGCCTGCAATCCTGATCCCGACACCGCCTGGAGCTACCAGATGCTGCACCTGGATGCCGCATGGCTGCGTGGGGTTCGGCAGGAGTACCTGCAGGACGAAGCCTCTAGCGGTGAGCCCGTTCGGATACTGTCCGATAAGGCGCTGTACACGGATTTCTGTCGGCTCAATACAGTGCTGTTCTCGCAGGCCGAGGTGGCCGACAAGGAGGCCGCGCTGATCGAGTTCATTGGCGACAGCGACCGGATTTCCGGGCTGAGTATCGATGCGTCGGCCTCGGTCCGGCAATCCGGGCGCCTCGATGCCGTGCTGGCTCTGTTGCGGCGGGAGCCGGCGGTCGCTCGTTCCCTGGATGAGTTGGCCGATGCAGCGGGAATGAGCCGTTATCGCTTGCTGCGCGCTTTTCGTGCCCGCACGGGGATGACGCCCCATGCCTGGCAGGTCAACCAGCGCATCAACGTCGCACGCGACCTGCTCCAGGGTGGGCAGGCGCTGGCCCAGGTGGCCCTGCACCTGGGGTTCGCCGACCAGGCCCATTTCCAGCGTGCTTTCAAGGCGCATACAGGCGTCACGCCGGGGCTTTATCGGTGCCGATGAGCCCGTGAGCCTGCTGCAATTTCCTTCAATACGAGCCACTCCTTAACGCCCACACTTCGCGCCTGACTGGCTTGAGTGTGAATGGCGATGGAGCAGTTTCTGATGGTGGCGGCGGCACATTTTCTTGCGCTGCTGTCGCCCGGTCCGGATTTTTTCCTGGTGGCACGAACGTCGATATCTGCGGGCTGGAAGGTCGCCAGCGGGGCTTGCCTGGGGATCGCGCTGGCCAACGGTGCCTTCATCCTGGCGGCCTTCACCGGAACGAGCGCCTTGAGCGCCGACAGTGTGCTGTTCGTCGCCTTGCAGCTCGCGGGCTGTGTCTACCTGCTCTACCTGGGTGTGCTGTTCATCCGGCATGCGGGCAGCGGCACGCTGGAGGGGGCGACGCCGGTTGGTCGTGCGGTGTTGCCGCTGCCACCGTCACGGGCCTGGTGCCGGGCTGCTGGCATGGGCTTTCTGTCGGGCATCCTCAACCCGAAGAATGCACTGTTCTATACCAGCCTGGCCGCGCTGTTGGGCGGTGCGGGTGAAGGGGGGCACCGGCTGCTGTATGGCATCTGGATGTTCTGCGTCGTGCTGTTCTGGGACCTGCTGGTCGCCTGTGCGATTGGCAACCGTGTCGTGTTGCGGCGCTTTGCCCAGGCACTGCCCTGGCTGGAGCGTGCCTCCGGGGTCGTACTGATCCTGTTGGGTGGCGGTGTGCTGGTCGTGTTGTCGGTGGGCTGAGTGCGTGTGGCTGGCTGGTGTAAAGGTGCGCGTCGCGCACCCTACGGGTCAGGGGTGGGTGCGGTCGCGGGCGACCTGGCGGATCGACAGGCGGATTTCCGCAGGCAGCACACGCTTTGCCACGCCTTCGGTCAGCTCGCCGAGTCGGCGCTGGTGAATCAGTCGCCCGTTGCGGTCAGGACGGGTCACGCCCTGCTGGCGCAAGCCATCGATGAATTGGCGGAACAGGCTCTTGTCGAAGAACTCCGGTGCGTTCAGGCCATGCAGCACTGACAGGCGCTGGGCCATCACGCTGGCGAGGCTTTCCAGTTGTTCAGCATCCAGCCCTCGTTGACCGTGGTCGAGCAGCAGCGAGGTGACCATATAGAAGCGTTGCAGGGTCTGCATCACGACCCTGGACAGCAGTGTCAGCAGCACGAACTCGCGCGAGCTCGGGTCCGGGCGCACATAGGCCTGCTCGTCCTGTTTCAATAGACCCTGGGCGACGAAGGCGGCCAGCCATTGGTCGATCACCTCCGGCAGCTCCTCGTCTTCCCAGCGGATGAACAGCTCTGCGCGCAGGTAGGGGTAGAGCGCACGGCTGAAACGCAGGATCTGCTCGCGGCTGATGCGCGCGTTGATCTGGAAGAAGCTGGCCAGCAGCGCGGGCAGGGCGAAGATGTGCATCACGTTGTTGCGGTAGTAGGTCATCAGGACCGCATTGGGCTCGTCCAGATAGAAGATGCGGCCCAGTGCGTCGTTTTGTTCGGCCAGCAACTGCATGGTCCTGACCTGTTCGATCAGGCTGCTGCCGTTGCCGTCGGGCAGCGTGACCCGGTCCGAGTAGGGCACCGCGCGCAACAGCGCCTGGTAGGCGTCCAGGGTCCGTTCCAGGGAGTGTTCGTCCAGTGCCAGGCGCCTTGTCGAGAGCATGACGATCGCCACCAGGTTGACCGGGTTGATGGCGGCGGCCTGGTTGATCCGCTGGGCGATGCGCGCGGCCAGGCGGTGGGTGGTCTCGTTCAGCCAGTCCGGGCGGAAGCCCTCGGCCATGGGCTGCTGGCGCCAGCCGGGCTGCTGCTGGTCGAGGAAGTCGTTCAGCGGCAGCGGCTCACCGAAGTTGACCCAGACCTGCCCGAAGCGCTGGCGCAGAGCGCCGATGACTTTGAACAGATCGAGGATGGACTCCTTCTTCTTGCTCGCGCCGCGCAGTTCGCCCAGGTAGGTACGGCCTTCCAGTACCCGTTCGTAGCCGATATAGACCGGCACGAACAGGATCGGCAGGCGCGACGAGCGCAGGTAGCTGCGCAGGGTCATGGCGAGCATGCCGGTGCGCGGTTGCAACATGCGCCCGGTGCGCGAGCGCCCGCCTTCGATGAAGTACTCCACCGGGAAACCACGGCTGAACAACGTGTGCAGGTATTCGTTGAAGACCGCCGTGTAGAGAGGCTTGTCCTTGAACGAGCGGCGCATGAAGAAGGCGCCGCCACGACGCAGCATGCTGCCGATGACCGGCATGTCGAGGTTGATCCCGGCGGCGATGTGCGGCGGCGTCAGGCCGTTGTGGAACAGCAGGTAGGACAGCAGCAGGTAGTCGATATGGCTGCGGTGGCAGGGCACGTAGACCACCTCGTGGCCGGCCACGCTCTGCTGGAGTTTCTCCACGTGGTTGACGCGGATGCCGTCGTAGATGCGGTTCCAGAACCACGACAGCAGGGTCTCCAGGAAGCGCACGGCGGTGTAGGTGTAGTCCGAGGCGATCTCGTTGCCATAGCGCAGGGCGCGGGCCTCGGCTTTCTCCAGTGAGATACCGTCGCGCTGGGCTTCCTCGGCGATGGCTTGGCGTACCTGGGCATGGTGCAGCAGGCCCTTGACCAGCGTGCGCCGGTGCGACAGGTCGGGGCCGATGACTGCCGCCTTCTGGTTGCGGAAATGCACCCGCAGGATTCGATGCACCATGCGCAGGGTGCGTTCGTGCCCTTTGTTCAGGGCGATCAGCTCCTTGAGCGGGATGGGTTCGGAGAATTGCACACGGGTCTTGCGGCCCAGCATGAGAATGCTCAGCAGGCGGCGCAGGCGTCCGGTCACGGCCCAGGAGTCGGCGAACAGCAGCTTCCAGGCGCTGGTCTCGCGGTCTGGCGATTGCCCCCAGAACACGCTGACCGGGATGATCACGGCATTCTCCAGAGTGCCCTGGCTCAGGGCGTTCACCAGCCGTACCAGCGACGGCGGTGCCGAACTGCGGCGACGACGGCCGAACCAACTGGCGGAGGGTGCGAGGAAGAACACCGCATCCGGTTCGTGCAGGGTGCCCAGGTCGACGGCGTCCAGTGGGCTTGGCCAGCCGTTCTTCTCGCATTCTTCGGCCAGCACCGCGAGGTCGCTGGCCGAGGTGCGTGGCAGGGCATAGAAGATTGCCGCGTTGCCGGAGGGTCGTTCCGTCGACTCCGGACGGATGGTTTCCGAACGTACCCAGAGGCGCAGTACACGGCGTATCAGCGCGAAATAGGCACGGCGCAGGGGCGATGAGGTCATGGTGATTCCTGAGTCCGGGTGCCTGTTCAGGCAGGTTGTGGCCCTTGCAGGCGCAACAGTTCGGTCAGCCGTTCGGCGGGGAGGGGCTTGCTGTAGTAGTACCCCTGGCCTTCATCGCAGCCCTGGCCGATCAGGTAGGCCTCCTGTTCGGCGGTTTCCACGCCCTCGGCGATGACCTGCATGTTCAGGTTGCGGCCCAACTGGATGATGGCGCGCACGATGGTGGTGTCGCCTTCGCCGCACTTGATGTCCTGGACGAAGCTCTTGTCGATCTTGATCTTGTCCACGGGCAGCTTCTTCAGGTAGTTCAGGGACGAATAGCCGGTGCCGAAGTCGTCGATGGCGATCAGCGCGCCGCAGGCCCGCAGGCAGTGCAGGCTGTGGGCCGCCGTCTGGATGTCCTGCATCAGGCTGGTCTCGGTCACTTCGAGTTCCAGCGTGCCCTCGGGCAGGCGATGAGTGGTGAGCAGATTGTCGATGGTGTCCGGCAGGGCGGCGTGGTGCAACTGCACGGCGGACAGGTTGACGGCCATGCGTAAGCCCGTGAAACCTTGCTGGTGCCAGTCGTGCAACTGGCGACAGGCCTGGTCCAGTACCCACTCGCCGATCTCGATGATGCTGCCGTTCTGTTCGGCGATGGGGATGAAGTGGTCCGGCGGGACGTTCTTGCCCTGCGGGTGGTTCCAGCGGATCAGCGCTTCCACGCCGGTGATGCGCCGACGCCGGTAGTCCCACTGCGGTTGGTAGAGCAGGTGGAATTCGCCCTTGTCCAGGGCCTCGCTCAGCGCTTTTTCCAGTTCGCGCCGTGCGCGTATCTCGCTGTCGATGCTGGCGACATAGAACTGGTAGCGGCCATGGGCGTGGCTCTTGGCCAGGGTCATGGTCTGCTCGGCTTTCTGCAGGAGTTTCTCGGTGGTGTCGCCATCTTCGGGGTAGAGGGTGATGCCGATGGTGGCACCCAGTCGTACCGAGTGCCCGTCCATGGCGATCGGCTCTTCCAGGTCATCGAGAATCTTCTGCGCCAGTTCGGCGGCCTGATAGGGTTCGGTGACTTCCGGCAGGATCAGGACGAACTGGTCGCCGCCCAGCCGCCCCAGCGTGCCCTGGCGGTTGGCCTGCTGCCGCAGACGATCGGCCAGCGCCGCCAGCAGGCGGTCGCCGTTCTGGTAGCCGAATTGTTCGTTGGCGCTCTTGAAGTCATCCACCCCGAGGCACAGGACGGCGACGTGGTGTTGCCGGTCGCGGGCTTCCTCCAGGGTCTGGGCGAGGGATTGCTGCAAGCGTTGCCGGTTCGGCAGGCCGGTGAGGTAGTCGTAGCTGCCCATGCGCTGCAGGTTGTGCTCGGCGGCGTGGCGCAATTGCATGTTGCGCTCGATGGCGGTGAGCAGGTTATTGGCCGTCGTCACCCAGAGGCCCAGTTCGTTGCGTTCGTGTCCGGGCAGCATGGGCAATTTATGCGCGCCGGGCTTGTCGGGATCGATCCGGCTCAGGTGGTCGATCAGGTTGGTCAGGGGCCGGGTCAGCAGCCATTCGTAGATCAGGAACAGTACCAGGGCCAGTATCAGCGAGCGTGCCAGCCCGGCAAGGAAGAGCACCACCGAGCGGTTGATGAAGTCATGGCCGTACTGGGCGGTGTCGAGGACGATGGTCAGGTCGCCATAGTGCTCGTTGAGGGGCGGGCGGCCTACCAGTTCGATGGCGAACTGTTGCTGCCGACCCAGGATCGGGTCGGTGATCCAGCGCAGTGGAAGCTCGGCGAATGGACGCTGTTTCTGCGCGAGCATGTCTTCGCCATCCTTGCCGATGGAGCCGGACTGCATCGACTCATGCTTGAACAGGCCCTCGATGACCTGGGTGGCCATGTCCCGGTCCAGGCTGTAGATGGCCTGGGTCGACGGATCGCGTGACATGCGCAGGATGCGCTGGGCATCGGCGTCGATCAGTTGAGCGGTCTTGTGCGCTTCCAGGGCGATCTGTGCGCAGTTGAGCAGAAGTCCCACGGCCAGGGCGGAGAGCAGAACAATCTGCAAGAGCTTTCTCGACAGGCTGTTGCGCAGTTCCTGTTTCAAGAGATTTTCCTTCTGGCTCGCCTGGCAAGTGATGAAAGTAGTGGTAGGCATGCTACCAGCGTCAACGTCCCTGAAGCCTCTGTCCGGTCTTTCGGGCGCCGGCCATATGGCGTTGGAATGGCGCAGGCCCCTGATGGCCGAATGGTTTCTCTTGACGAAGGGGAACGTCGAGCGGCGCGCTGCGCATCGACGGCGACACATCCCGGCCCCTACCGTTTGTCGGCGCCGCATGATGCCGCCAGAACGGCATTCTGCCAACCTGCCGTTGTGTCGCGTGCGAAGGATTCTGCTTGCCAGAATGGACGATGCCCGCAAGCGCGGGCATCGGGTACGACCGGGTAGCTAGGGTCAGGCCGCGAGGTTTTTCGCGACGAAGTCCCAGTTGACCAGGTTCCAGAACGCCTCGACGAACTTCGGACGGGCGTTGCGGTAGTCGATGTAGTAGGCGTGTTCCCAGACATCGATGGTCAGCAGCGGCGTGTCGCCGGCGGTCAGCGGGTTGCCGGCACCGATGGTGCTGGACAGTGCCAGGCTGCCGTCAGCCTTCTTCACCAGCCAGGCCCAGCCGGAGCCGAAGGTGCCGATGGCGGTCTTGGTGAACTCTTCCTTGAACTTGTCGAAGGAGCCGAAGGATGCATTGATCGCATCAGCCAGGGCGCCGCTCGGCTGGCCGCCACCGTTGGGGGACAGGCCGTTCCAGAAGAAGGTGTGGTTCCAGACCTGGGCGGCGTTGTTGAAGATGCCACCGGTGGAGGTCTTGACGATGGTCTCCAGGTCCTTGCCTTCGAACTCGGTGCCCGGCACCAGGTTGTTCAGGTTGGTGACGTAGGTCTGGTGATGCTTGCCGTAGTGGAATTCGATGGTCTCGGGGGAAATGTGTGGAGCGAGGGCATCTTTTGCGTAAGGCAGCGGCGGCAGTTCGAAAGCCATGGTGTATCTCCTCAAATCAGGTGTTTCGGATTGATGCAGCTGGCGCGGGAGTGCGTGGCGAAGATGAAACGGATACCTGTCCGCTCCGGCATGTTGGACACGCCTGGGGCCGTCTATGTGCGGCGTTGCAGGCAGGGTCGTTTCGCCTTTTCCCGTCGTTTGGCTGCGCGGTTTACTCAATCTCTGGCCGTCACGGTCGGCCGGTTGCGGGCTGATGGCCCGCGACCGGGGGATCATAGCACCCAGTCTGCGGCAATAACACGCGCAGGGGGTGTGGTCTCAGGGGGCGTGCCTTTCAACGTGTCGGGTAGCGCTTTCGGCTGCTGCTGGCGTTCTTGGCAGGCATCCGTGGAGGTGAGACGTGAGAAGATGTGCGCCGCGACGTTCCCTTGAATTGTCATTCCACCACTGGTTCCCGGTATAAGCCGGATAACGGAGTCCTCCATGCATCGCCTGTTAGCGGCAGTCGCGTTTTGCCTGCTGTCATCGCTCAGCCATGCCACCACCCCGAGTCATACGAACATGATCGCCACCCCCGAAGCCGTCCAGGTAGAGCTGGCGCAGGCCCACCCCAGCACCCTGTATATGCATGCCAGAAAGCTGTTCGAAGAGGGGCGGCGGGACGAGGCGGTCGTCTGGTTCTATATCGGCCAGTTGCGCTTTCGTTACCACCTGCTGGCCAATCCGGGCCTGCCGGCCGATGGCGAGCCGGCGGTAATGGATGCGCTGAATGCCACGCTGGGGCAGACCATCAACGAATGGGCCGGCGGTAAGCCGCAGCAATGGATCGCAGCCATCGAACAGGCCCTGGCCTGGGATGAAGCCCATCCGAACCCCACGACGCCGAAGGCGCGTCATGCCTCCGAGCTGGAGGAGATCCGTCAGGGGCTGCGCGGGCTGGCGGACTATATTCGCACCAACCTCGACGAAATCGCTGCGCAGCGCCGTGCCAACGGACTGGATAACGGTTCTTGAGGGCGTGGCGGTGCGCCGATCTTCTGTAAGCCCCGGTAGGGTGCGCCGCGTGCATCTGGGCGGAAAATCTCTATCAAAACGAACCCGGGTCGAGAGCGCACCGCCCGCTTTCAAAGCATGCTTTTGCCCAGGATCAACTGAGCCGCGATGGCGAACATCATCAGCGCCACCCCGAGATCGATCAGGCGCCAGGTAAGAGGCCGCGCCAGCCAGGGGGCCAGCCAGGCGCCGCCCAGGGCGAGCAGGGCGAACCAGCCCAGCGAGGCGCTGGCGGCCCCTGCGGTGTAGGCGCCGGGTTCGGGCTGTTGGGCGCCGAGGGAGCCGATCAGCAAGACCGTGTCGAGATAGACGTGGGGGTTGAGCAGGGTGACCGCCAGGGTGGCGAGCAGCACCTTGCCCAGCGGCCTGTGGCGGGCCTCTGCGCTGTGCAGCGCCTGTGGGCGCAGGCTGCGTTGCAGGGCTTGCACGCCGTACCAGATGAGGAACGCCGCGCCGCCCCAGCGGGCGATCTCCATCAGCAGCGGGCTTTCCGTGAGCAGCCTGGCCAGGCCGAAGACGCCGAGGCTGATCAACAGGAAATCGCAGACCACGCAGAGGGCCGCGACTGGGATATGGTGCTCGCGGCGCAGGCTCTGCGCGAGGACGAAGGCGTTCTGCGCGCCAATTGCCATGATCAGCCCGATGGTGACCAGTAACCCGTTGATATAGCTCTGCCAGATGCTTTCCATGATGCGCCTGCCGTTTCGAAGGATGGCAGTCTGGTGTGTCTTGTCGTATAAGAAAAAGCAATTTTGCTGATGCATCATTAGGAAAACTGATGTTCGACTACAAGCTGCTTACCGCCCTGGTCGCGGTGATCGAACAGGGCGGTTTCGAGCGCGCAGCCCAGGTGCTGGGGCTCTCGCAGTCGGCGGTGTCCCAGCGTATCAAGTTGCTGGAGGCGCGGGTCGGGCAGCCGGTGCTGCTGCGCGAGGTGCCGCCGCAGGCGACGGAGATCGGGCGGCGCCTGCTCAACCATGTGCAACAGGTGCGCCTGCTCGAGCGCGACTTGCAGGGCCAGGTGCCGGGGCTGGACGAGAACCGCCAGCCGGAACGGCTGCGTATCGCCCTGAACGCCGACAGCCTGGCGACCTGGTGGGGTGAGGCTGTGGCGCTGTTCTGCGCCGATCATCAGGTCTTGCTGGACCACGTGGTCGAGGACCAGGCCGTGGGACTCAAGCGCATGCGCGCAGGGGACGTAGCGGCTTGTGTGTGCGCCGCCGAACGACCGCTGGCCGGGGCGCGCAGTACCTTTCTCGGCTCCATGCGCTATCTGGCGCTGGCCAGCCCGGCCTTTCTCGCACGGCATTTCAAGGCGGGCGTGACGGCAGGCGAACTGACGCGCGCGCCGGCGATCGTGTTCGGGCCGGATGATTACCTGCAGCACCGTTACCTGGCGTCGGTGGGGATCAACGAGGGGTTCAACTTCCACCTGTGTCCGTCGTCCGAGGGCTTCGTCAAGCTGCTGCTGAGCGATCTGGGCTGGGGCATGGTGCCCGAGTTGCAGGTGCGCGAGGAACTGGCCAGCGGGCGGCTGGTCGAGCTACTGCCCGGCGTGCCGATCGATGTGCCGCTCTATTGGCACCACTGGCGCAATGGCGGTGAGCTGCTGGGGCAGTTGACCCGGCACCTGGCGCGTACGGCGGGGAAATGGCTGGTGCCCGAGCAGGCCTGAGGCCCTCCTAGGATTGGACAAAGCCCCCGCCCAGGACGATGCTGAGGGGCGCTCGCATGACAACGAACGACAATAAGAAGGAGAGTCCCATGCGCGAACTTGTGGAAAAGCTCAGCCAATATGCGGCTTATCACCGTGATCGTCGAAATATCCTCACCCACTTCATCGGCATCCCGCTGATCGTGCTGGCGGTCAGCATCCTGCTGTCGCGGCCAGCCTTCGTCGTTGCCGGGGTCACCCTGTCGCCGGCTCTGCTACTGGCTGCCTGGGTGTCGCTCTATTACCTGCGGCTGGATACGCGCTATGGCCTGGTCATGACTGCCCTGCTGGCACTGTGCGTGACGTTGGCGGCGGTGATCGCGACCTGGACGACCATGGCATGGTCGGCGATTGGCCTTGGTCTGTTCGTGGTGGGTTGGGTGTTCCAGTTCGTCGGCCACTATTACGAAGGCCGCAAGCCGGCCTTCGTCGACGACCTGGTCGGGCTGATCATCGGTCCGTTGTTCGTCGTCGCCGAGGCCGGCTTCCTGCTGGGCCTGCGCAAGGATGTCCAGGCCCGGATCGAGCAGCGCTTGCAGCCTGAGTGAGCGGCCCGGCAACGGCTGCGACTGCGACTGCGACACTCACGCCTGCCGGCGTTTTTGCGCGGTGCGCAGCCGTTCGATCATATAGCGCAGGTGGACGTGCAACTGGTACAGCTCGTTGGAGTAGGACAGCGGCACCTCGATCCGGCCCATCTCGCTTTCCAGTTGTTCCAGGCGTTCGATCTCGGCGTCGAGGTCATCGGGCCATTCACCCTTGTAGAGTTGCAGGTCGATCTCGCGCAGGTGCTTGTACCAGCGGTAGATGCGGGCCCGGATACGCCACTGGTAGAGCGGGCCTATGGCCTTGAACAGCGGAAACAGCAACACCAGCAGGGGAATCGCCAGGATGATGTAGCGGTCGGCCAGCGAGGCGATGCGGAAGGGCAGGTAGCGCTGCAGGATCGGCAGGCCTTTGTTGTAGTAGTACTCGGCCTCGTCGAGGGTCTGCAGAGAACGGGGTGGGGCGGCCGGGTAGCTGTCCGGCGGGTCGAGCAGGCTGCCGTTCTCCAGCACCTTGCGCGCGGCTTCGAGGATCAGCGGTGTCAGCGATGAGTGGAAGTCTTCGTTGGCCACCAGGGTCGCTACCGGGCCGAGGGTGACGATGTCCTTCGCCGGTGTGTCCATGGGCATGTTCAGCATGCCTTCGCCGACCTCCATCGCGCTCAGGTAGGGCAGGCGGGCGAGGTAGGCGCGGGTGCGGTTGAGGCTTTCCAGGCGCAGCTCGGGTTCTGCTGCGAGGCGCTGGATCAGTGCGTTTTCCGCCGGGCCGAGGAAGAAGGCGGCATCCAGCTCACCCGCGATCAAGGCATTGGCGGCGCGGCTGCCGCCGATGCGCTGCCAGTTCTCGGGATAGGCGCCTTCTTCGATTCGGTTGGCAGCGAGCAGGGCGCCGATCACCGCCTGGGTGCCGCTGCCATCGCTGCCGATGGCCAGGCGCAGGTCGGCCAGGTCGCTCAGGCGCTGGAACGTTACTGGCGTGCGCACGAACAGCCATACCGGCTCGCGGTACATCACGCCGAGGCCGAACAGATCGCCGCGCTGCCGTTCGCTCAGGGTCAGTTCCTGCCCGCTCTGCACCAGTGCCAGGCCGACGTCACCGGCGAGCAGCTTGCCGAGGTTGTCCAGCGACCCCCGGCTTTCCACCAGCTCCAGCGTGAAGCCTTCCTTGGCCAGTTCGTCGCGCAGGCGCTCGGCGAATGCGTGGTAGCCGCCGGTGGCCGCGCCAGTGGCCATCTTCGCGTGCATCGGTGGGGGCGGCGCGACGAAATAGAACAGCGCGCCCACCAGCAGTGCGATTACCGGGATCAGCCAGAAATTGGCCAGCAGCATGATCTTCAGGTCATTGAGAAGACGGCGCATGGGGCTTCCTTGTCGATGGGGGTGGTCGGAGGATAACTCCAATCTCCGGCAATGGCCGAATGGCGCCGCCGTTTTGCGTGTGCCACGGGCTCTGGAGCGGGCAGGGTCGGACGGGCGGCAGGGCTGCTCGGGCGGGGGGCGCTTTTGCCGGTGCGGGAGGCGCCGCTATGGGCTAGAATACGCGCCCTCAATCCTCCCCCTCCGAGGCTGTTCAGACGATGTTGATCCTGCGCGGTACCCCCGCTCTTTCCGCCTTCCGTCATGGCAAGTTGCTGGCCCAGTTGACCGAAAAGGTCGCAGCCGTGCGTGGCCTGTATGCCGAGTTCGCCCACTTCGCCGAAGTCGATGGCGTGCTGGGGGCTGATGAACAAGAGGTATTGTCCCGGTTGCTGAAGTATGGCCCGAAGGTGCCGGTGCAGGAGCCGACGGGTCGCCTGCTGCTGGTGGTGCCGCGTTTCGGCACCATCTCGCCGTGGTCGAGCAAGGCCAGCGACATCGTGCATAACTGTGGCCTGAGCACGATCAGTCGTATCGAGCGGGGCATCGCCTATTACATCGACGGTGAGCTGAGCGAGGCCGACGTGCAGGACGTCGCGGCACTGCTGCACGACCGTATGACCCAGGCCGTGCTGGAGCGCTTCGAGGATGCGCAGCATCTGTTCAGCCATGCGCAACCCAAGCCACTGACCGCAGTCGATGTGCTGGGTGGCGGGCGCGCGGCGCTGGAGAAGGCCAACGTCGAGCTGGGGCTGGCGCTGGCCGAGGATGAGATCGACTACCTGGTGAAGAGCTTCACCGACCTGGCGCGCAACCCCCACGACATCGAACTGATGATGTTCGCCCAGGCCAACTCCGAGCACTGCCGCCACAAGATCTTCAATGCCAGTTGGGACATCGACGGCGAGAGCCAGGACAAGTCGCTGTTCGGCATGATCAAGAACACCTATGAGCTGCACCGCGAGGGCGTGCTGTCGGCCTACAAGGACAACGCCGCGGTGATCGTCGGCAATCAGGCCGGGCGCTTCTACCCCGATGGCGAGAGCCGCGAGTACGCGGCCAACCCGCAGCCCGTGCATATCCTGATGAAGGTGGAAACCCACAACCACCCGACCGCCATCGCACCGTTCCCTGGCGCCTCCACCGGCTCCGGTGGCGAAATCCGCGACGAGGGCGCGACCGGCCGTGGTTCCAAGCCCAAGGCGGGCCTGACCGGTTTCACCGTGTCCAACCTGAACATCCCCGGTTTCCAGCAGCCCTGGGAAGTGCCCTACGGCAAGCCCGAGCGCATCGTCACCGCGCTGGACATCATGATCGAAGGCCCGCTGGGCGGCGCGGCGTTCAACAACGAATTCGGTCGTCCGGCGCTGACCGGCTACTTCCGCACCTTCGAGCAGACCATCGCCACCCCGCGTGGCGAGGAAGTGCGCGGCTACCACAAGCCGATCATGCTCGCCGGCGGCCTTGGCAATATCCGTGAAGACCATGTGCAGAAGGGCGAGATTTCCGTCGGCGGCAAGCTGATCGTGCTCGGTGGCCCGGCCATGCTGATCGGCCTGGGGGGCGGCGCGGCGTCTTCGATGGCCACCGGCACCAGCTCCGCCGACCTGGATTTCGCCTCGGTGCAACGCGACAACCCGGAGATGGAGCGCCGCTGCCAGGAGGTCATCGACCGCTGCTGGCAACTGGGCGAGAACAACCCGATCAAGTTCATCCACGACGTGGGTGCTGGCGGTCTGTCCAACGCCTTCCCGGAACTGGTCAACGATGCCGGTCGTGGCGGTCGCTTCGAACTGCGCAAGGTGCCCAACGACGAGCCGGGCATGGCGCCGCTGGAAATCTGGTGCAACGAGTCCCAGGAACGCTACGTGCTGTCGGTGGACGCCGCCGACCTGGAGCACTTTGCCGCGATCTGCGAGCGCGAGCGTTGCCCGTTCGCGGTGGTCGGCGAGGCCACCGAGGAAGCGCACCTGACCGTCAGCGACGAGCACTTCGGCAACAAGCCGGTGGACATGCCGCTCAACGTGCTGCTGGGCAAGGCGCCGCGCATGCACCGTTCGGCCAGCCGTGAAGAGGCGCTGGGCGATGACTTCGATGCGACCGCCGTCGACCTGGGCGAAGCCGTCGGCCGCGTGCTCAACCACCCGGCGGTGGCCAGCAAGAGCTTCCTGATCACCATTGGCGACCGCAGCATCACCGGCCATGTGGCACGCGACCAGATGGTCGGCCCCTGGCAGGTACCGGTGGCCGACGTGGCCGTCACCGCCGCCAGCTTCGACGTCAACACCGGCGAAGCCATGGCCATGGGCGAACGCACGCCGCTGGCGCTGCTGGACGCCCCGGCTTCCGGACGCATGGCCATTGGCGAGACGCTGACCAACCTGGTCGCCGCGCGTATCGGCAAGATTTCCGACATCAAGCTGTCCGCCAACTGGATGGCCGCCGCCGGTCATCCGGGCGAGGATGCTCGGTTGTACGACACAGTGCGTGCGGTCGGCATGGAGCTGTGCCCGGCGCTGGGCATCACCATTCCGGTGGGCAAGGACTCGATGTCGATGAAGACCCGCTGGAACGAAGGCGAGGGCGAGAAGAGCGTGACTTCGCCGCTGTCGCTGGTGGTTTCCGGCTTCGCGCCAGTCACTGACATCCGCCAGACCCTGACCCCGCAACTGCGCCTGGACAAGGGCGAGACCGACCTGATCCTGATCGATCTGGGACGCGGCCAGAACCGCATGGGCGGCTCGATCCTGGCCCAGGTCTACGGCAAGATCGGTCGCCAGGTGCCCGACGTGGACGATGCCGAGGACCTGCAAGCGTTCTTCGCGGTGATCCAGGGCCTGAATGCCGACGGCCTGTTGCTGGCCTACCATGACCGTTCCGATGGTGGCCTGCTGACCACTGCGCTGGAAATGGCTTTCGCCGGCCACTGCGGCCTCGACCTGAGCCTCGACTGCCTGGTCGATACGCCGCAGGAGATTGCCTCGCTGCTGTTCAACGAAGAGCTGGGCGCGGTGATCCAGGTGCGCCAGGGCGACACCGAAGTGATCCTCGGCCAGTTCAGCGCCGCCGGCCTGGGTGACTGCGTGTCGGTCATCGGCCAGCCGTTGAACAGCGCCGAAGTCTCCATCAGCTACCTGGGCGAGCCGGTGTTCCGTGCCGAGCGCAACCAGTTGCAGCGCCAGTGGGCCGAGACCAGCTACCGCATCCAGCGCCTGCGCGACAACGCCGAATGCGCCGAGCAGGAGTTCGACGGGCTGCTGGAAGAGGACAATCCAGGCTTGCACGCCAGGCTCACCTTCGAGGTCAGCGAGGACATCGCCGCGCCTTATATCAAGCGTGGCGAGCGTCCGCGCGTGGCGGTCCTGCGCGAGCAGGGCGTCAACGGCCAGGTGGAAATGGCGGCGGCCTTCGACCGTGCCGGTTTCGCCGCAGTCGACGTGCACATGAGCGATATCCTCGCTGGCCGCGTCAGCCTGGAGCAGTTCAAGGGGCTGGTCGCCTGTGGCGGCTTCTCCTATGGCGACGTGCTGGGCGCTGGCGAAGGCTGGGCCAAGTCGATCCTGTTCAACGCCCGTGCCCGTGAAGCCTTCATCGCCTTTTTCGAGCGCCGCGACAGCTTCGCCCTGGGCGTGTGCAACGGTTGCCAGATGCTGTCCAACCTGCACGAACTGATCCCCGGCACGGAAAACTGGCCGCACTTCGTGCGCAACCGCTCCGAGCAGTTCGAAGCGCGGGTGGCGATGGTGCAGGTGCAGGAGTCGGCGTCGATCTTCCTACAGGGCATGGCCGGCTCGCGCCTGCCGATCGCCATCGCCCACGGCGAAGGGCATGCCGAGTTCGGCAGCGAGGAAGCCTTGCTGCAGGCCGACCTGTCCGGCAGCGTGGCGCTGCGCTACGTGGACAACCACGGCAAGGTCACCGAGCGCTACCCGGCCAACCCCAACGGTTCGCCGCGTGGTATCACCGGCCTGACCAACCGCGACGGCCGCGTCACCATCATGATGCCGCACCCGGAGCGGGTGTTCCGCGCCGTCACCAACTCCTGGCGTCCGGATGGCTGGGAAGAGGACGGCGGCTGGATGCGCATGTTCCGCAATGCGCGGGTGTGGGTCGACTGATCCTCGGCTTCTAGCGCGAACGACAAAGAGCCCGGTGCATCTCGATGCCCGGGCTCTTTTGTTTCGACGGGCCATCGACCCTATGGTGCGCCATGCGCACCTGAACGACGGCTATCGCTCCCCCGGCGCGCATGGCGCACCCTACGCGGTGGGTCGCCGATGGATCGCGACGCACGAGATGACGCTCAGGGAGACGAGCAGGAAGGCGGCCGCTTCCGTCAGCGTGGGCAGCCGCTGTTCCCAGGCGAAGCCGTAGATCAGGGCGAACAGGGTTTCGAACAGGATCATCTGCCCGGTGAGGGTCAGCGGCAGCAGCCGGCTCATGCGATTCCACAAGGCGTTGCCGACGATCGAGGCGAGAAAGGCCAGGCCTGCCGCCACGCCGATCAGCCTGGCCCAGGCGTCCAGCTCATGGGCTGAGTCGTGTGTGAGCGCGGCCAGGGGGATCAGCGCGAGGGTCAGGCCTCCGGTCACCAGGCCGGTCAGCAGGTTCCAGTCGTGCGGTGTTATATGGTGCAGCCTGACCAGGCAGCGGCTGTTGGCGACGGCGAACCAGGTCCAGGACACCAGCGCGCCGAGGGCGCAGCCCAGGCCGAGCACTTGTCGCCCGAGCGAGCCTGAGGCGGGCAGTGCCAGGGCCTGCCAGCCGATGCACAGGGCACCGGCACCACAGAGTGCCAGTGGCACCTTGAGTTTTTGCAGTGGCAGGGCATTGGCGTCGCGGCTGCCGATGATCATCACGGCCACCGGCAGGAAGCCGATCACCAGCGAGGTGATGGCGATACCGGCCAGTTGCACGGCAGCGCCCAGCAGGACGTAGTAGAGGATGTTGCCGATAAGCGCCAGTCCCGCTATTGCAAGCCACTCCCGGCGGCTGACGCCCGGCAGGACCTTGCGCAGCCTGGGTGCGAGCAGTGCGAAGGCGATCAGCCCGAAGAACAGGTAGCGGCCTATCGCGAGGTAGAGCGGGCTGAAGTCCCTGACCAGTTCCGGGGCGAGGAAGACCAGCCCCCAGAGCGCACCGGCCCCGGCGCCGCAGAGGACACCGGCGGGAATATTCGATCGATTCGGCATGTTTCCCCCTGTCAAACCGCGACGATAGGGCCTGTGCCGTGAAGTGTCTTGTCAAAAACTCTCGTTTTTCGGGCTTAGTGTCTTGCCTGTCGGCGGTATTGAGCGGGTGTCATACCGCAGTGCTTGCGCAGGGCGCGGGTCAGTGCGCTTTGGTCGGAGAAGCCGGCGCGATAGGCGATTTCCGCGATGGGCAGGTCGCTGCCGAGGAGCCACTGGCAGACACATTCCAGCCGGCGTTCGCTCAGCCAGGCATGGGGCGTGGTGTCCAGTTCCTGGCGAAACAGGGCATGCAGGCGGCTCGTGCTCATGCCCGCGCGGACAGCCATGTCGGCCACGCTCCAGCCGAATGGCGCGGCCTCGGCCTGGGCGAGCAGGGAGGCCAGGCGGGATGCCGGGCGTGCGGGCGTTTCGAAGAGTGCATCGAGCAGCAAGGGTGTCCACAAGTCCGTGCGCCGGGTGGCCGAGTCGTTGGCCAGGGCGGCGGACATATAGCCGATCAGGTGGGCTGCCGCAGGTGTGACGGGCAGGAAGCCGCGCGCCGACAGCCGCTCCCGGGCTTGGGCATCGAGGCCCTGCACCGGTACATCGACGATGAGCGAGCGATTGGCGTACTGGCTTTCCTGGGCATGGCGCAAACCCGCGGGCACGCAGGCGGCCCGCATCCGGTCGAGGCGTGCGCCCTGGCCTTCGATATCGATCTCGAGCGAGCCGCTCAGCGGCAGTACGAGTTGTGCGAACGCATGGCTATGGGCATGGCTGTCGCGGCCATAGCTGCGGATCGCGAGGTCGATGGTGGTGGGGGCGGTGTCCTGCATCCTGGTGCCATCCGTCGAGGGAAGCGCTTGGTGAGTGTCTACTGCGGCATTCTTCATGGCCCTCCGCTGGCGCGCAAGCAGGGGCGCACCAGCGGCTGGGTGTGTGTTACCCGTCAGGCCCAGTTCTCGGGTTGATTGATGTAGTCGGTCAGTTCGCGCAGGCGTCCGTGATCGCGGCCGTTGAAGGCGAAGCTCAGGCGCGGCATGCATTCGAGTTCCGGCTCGTCCAGCTCCGACTCTTCGCAGGTGCGCTGCTCGAAGCCGCCACGCAGGCACAGGTCTGCGAAGTGTTCATGCAGGTGTTCGAGGGCCTGGGGATTCAACGGGTGGTTCATGCGGATGACGAAGCTCTGCTTCACGCGTCGGCTGGAGTGGAAGTTGCGATAGAAATCGGCGATTTCCCGCGTGGCATCCTCGACGTTGTCCACCCGGCGCATCAGGCGCATGTCGGTGGGTAGGACGTAGCGGTTGTCCACCAACTGCTGCTCCATGAATTTCAGTGCGTCCTGCCAGTAGCTTCCACCCGGTTCGTCCAGTAGCACGATGGGCACCAGCGGGCTCTTGCCGGTCTGGATCAGGGTCAGTACTTCCAGTGCTTCGTCCAGGGTGCCGAAGCCGCCGGGGAACAGCACCAGCGCGTCGGCTTCCTTGATGAAGAACAGCTTGCGCACGAAGAAGAAGTGGAACGATAGCAGGTTGTCGGTGCCGCCTACTGTGGCGTTGGCGTGCTGTTCGAAGGGCAGGGTGATGTTCAGCCCCAGGCTGTTGTCCAGCCCGGCGCCTTCGTGGGCGGCCGCCATGATGCCGCCGCCGGCGCCGGTGATCACCATCAGGTCGTAGCGCGCCAGGGTCTGGCCCAGCTCCCGCGCCATGGCATACAGCGGGTGTTCGAACGGTGTGCGTGCGGAGCCGAATACGGTGACCTTGCGGCGGCGCTTGAACTGCTCCAGGCGGCTGAAGGCACGCTCCATCTCGCGCATGGTCTGCAGCATGATCTTGGCGTCCCAGCGGCTGCGGTCGGCCTGGGCCATGTGCATCACCGTGGCCAGCATTTCGCGGTAGAGCGACTGGTTGGGGCTGTTGTTGGGCACCGCCAGGCCGATGAGTTCGTCGAGCCGGCTGGACAGGTCGACGGCGTTGGTCTTGACGTGGCGGGAAAGGTAATCATCCGCTTGGAACGGCATGTGAAGTCTCCATCTGTGCCTGGGCGCAGGGTGTACGGGCACACCCTGCGGCTATCCGTGAACGGGTTCTCAGAACCTGTTCACGATCTGCTGCGCGTCGGCCCTGCTGCGTTAAAAACAGGCTCAAAATGCTCATTTACCACCTGTAAACTGCGCTTTTTCGCCTGTTTTTGCCTTGCATGGCTCTAGCTCGCGAGATCGTGAACGGGTTCTCAGATCGCGACGCGATCTCCGGGTTCTGGAATATTGGCCTGCAGGCCCAGTCGCTCCTGCAATACCTGCTGCAGGGTCCGCATCTTCTCCAGCTCGCCATGCACCAGGTACAGCTCCGGGCGTGGTTCGAAATGGCTGATCCAGTCGACCAACTGCGACTGGCCGGCGTGGGCGGAGAAGCCGCCGAGGGTATGCACCTTGGCGTTGACCGCGATGCGCTGGTGCAGCAGTTTCACGGTCTTGGCGCCGTCGACGATGGTGCGCCCGAGGGTGCCCTTGGCCTGGAAGCCGGGGATCACCAGGTGACACTCCTTGCGCCACAGGTTGTGCTTGAAGTGGTGAAGGATGCGCCCGCCGTTGCACATGCCACTGCCGGCGATGATGATCGCGCCGCTCTTGAAGCGGTTGATGGTCATCGATTCTTCCGCCGTCTGGGTGTTCTTCAGGATCGGCAGCCATTTCTCGATGCGCCGGCGGCCCTTGTCGAAGTCGCCGATGGCCTCCACGCCGCTCTGGTCCAACTGGTCCTGGAAGCGTGCGTAGACCTTGTTGGCGCCGATCGCCATGGGGCTGTCGAGGAACACCGCCTGCTGCGGCAGCCGGCCTTTCTGGTAGAGCAGGCCGAGGTAGAAGATCAGGTCCTGGGTGCGCCCCACGGCAAAGGACGGCATCAGCACGTTGCCGCCGTCGCGGTGGGCTTGCTGCAGGATGTCCTCGAGTTCGTCCAGGGTGGCCTGGTGGTCGCGGTGATCGCGGTCGCCGTAGGTCGACTCCATCAGCACCATGTCGGCCTGGCGCAGGATGCTCGGGCCTTTCATCAGCGGCGCGGTGGCATTGCCGAGGTCGCCGGAGAACACCACGCGGCGTGTCTGGCCGAAGTCCTCGATATCCAGTTGCACGATGGCCGAGCCGAGAATGTGCCCGGCGTCGAAGAAGGTCACGTTCACGCCAGTGGCGACCTCGACGGTCTGCTCATAGGCGTGTGTCGTACGCTGGCCGAGCATGCGTTCGGTGTCGGCGCGGGTGTAGAGCGGCTGCACCGCCGGCTTGCCCTGGCGGGCGCGCCATTTGCTTTCCCACTCGGCGTCCTTCTCCTGGATATTGGCCGCGTCCATGAGCATCAACTCCAGCAGTTCGCCGGTGGCTTCGGTCATGTGCACCGGGCCCTTGTAGCCGGCGGCCACCAGTTTCGGCAGCAGGCCGCTGTGGTCGATGTGGGCGTGGGACAGCACCACGGCGTCGAGGGTGCGTGGGTCGAAGGCGAAAGGCGTCCGGTTGCCTTCCTCCTCCTGGCGGCGCCCCTGGTGCATGCCGCACTCCAGAAGCACCTTGGCGCCTCCATGGGTTTCAATGAGATAGCAAGAGCCTGTTACCTGTTGGATGGCGCCAAGGAAGCTGAGCAAAGCCATAATACGTTCCTGTCTGTACTACGATGGTGGCTGCATACGCGTGCTGGAGTCTTGATGCATATCAGCGATGGAACCGTACGCGCTACCTAGACTAGAACGCAACCAGTCAGCCAATGGAGTGAACCATGAGTCAGCTACTGCCCAGCCTTGCCGAGCTGGACCAACATGCCAGCGCACAGGTGGAGTTCGCCACCTGGCGCGCCGGTTATGGTCCGTTCGAGCATGCACCGGAAACCCAGGCGGCGGCCTACCGCCTGGCGCACCAACTGGTGCAGGCCGGGCTGCAACCGGATGTCGCGGCCGTCTACCGCAGCCTGCAGGCCATCGACCGCCTGGCCAGCGCCGGGCTCTGGCTGGTGGCGCACATGACCTACGCACGGCGCCTGAAACTGGACGGCGCGCCGCTGGAGGCCGACGACTTCAAGGTCAATCCCGAAGGGCACACCGGTGGTGCCCTGAACATGGTGCCGGCCTACGCCGGTTACCTGGGGTTGAATGCGCTGACCGGCAAGACCCGTGGCTGGCTGATGGGCCAGGGCCATTGCGTGGCGGCCATCGACGCCCTCAACGTGCTGTTGGGCAACCTGCACCCCGAACAGGCCGAAGCCTATGGCAATGGCGAGCAGGGCCTGAACCGTCTGCTGAGCGATTTCTACGGCTATCGCCAGGCCAGCGACGGCAGCCCCCTCGACCCGCTGGGCAGCCACGTCAATGCGCATACCGCCGGCGGCATCATCGAGGGTGGCTACCTGGGCTTCGCGGAACTGCAATACGCGCACGTGCCGCTGCCCGGTGAAACACTGGTGGCCTTCCTCTCGGACGGCGCCGCCGAAGAGCAGCGCGGCAGCGACTGGATTCCACGCTGGTGGCGCGCCGAAGACTGCGGCGCTGCACTGCCGGTGATGATCGCCAATGGCCGGCGCATCGAGCAGCGTACCCAGCTCGGGACACTGGAAGGCCTCGAAGGCTTCCGCCAGCATTTGTCGCAATGCGGTTTCGACCCCATCACCTTCGACGGGCGCGACCCGGCGGCATTCGTCTGCACCCTCTGGGAGATGGAGCACCGGCTGGCGCGGCGGGTCGAGGAGCGCGAGCGGGGCATCCTGAATTACCCGCTGCCGATTCCCTATGGTATCGCCGAGACGGTCAAGGGCTTCGGTTTCTATGGCGCGGGCAGCAATGCAGCGCACAACCTGCCGCTACCGGGCAACCCGCACAGCGATGCGGCTGCACGCGCGCTGTTCAATGAACATGCTGCCCGTCTGTTCGTCCCGCAGGACGTGCTGGCCCATGCCCTCGAACTGATCGAGGGCAGTCGCGAGGGGCGTCCGCTGGAGCGTGACAACGCCATGGCAGTGCGCCGACCGCATTCTCCGCACCTTCCCGACCTGCACTACCGCGCCGACGCCTGCTCGCCTATGTCCGCGGTGGACCGCTTCTTCGTCGACCTGACCCAGGCCAACCCCGACCTGCGCGCACGCGTGGGCAACCCGGATGAACTGGCCAGCAACCGCCTGGGCGGTGTGCTCAAGGCGCTCAAGCACCGTGTCACCGACCCCGAGAGCGATCTGGAGGCCGTGGATGGGCGCATCATCACCGCGCTGAACGAAGAGGCCGTGGTCTCGGCCTGCCTGGCCAACCAGGGTGGTCTGAACCTGGTCGCCAGCTATGAAGCCTTTTGCGTGAAGATGCTCGGTGCAGTGCGCCAGAGCATCATCTTCTCCCGTCAGCAGAAAGAAGCGGGTCGCCCCGCAGGCTGGCTCGGCTGGCCGTTGATCGCCACCTCCCATACCTGGGAGAACGGCAAGAACCAGCAGTCGCACCAGGACACCACTTTCTGCGAGGCCTTGCTGGGGGAGATGAGCGACACCGTGCGCGTGTTGTTCCCGGCGGACCACAACAGCACCCTGGCGCTGCTGCCCTCCATCTACAGTGCCCGCGGCGAGCTGGCCTGCATGGTCATCCCCAAGCGCGAGCGCCCGGCATTCTTCAGCCGTGAGCAGTCCGAGCAACTGGCGCGCGATGGCGCGATCCTGGTCAGCGAGCATGACGGCGAGGAGCCGGTGTTGCTGATCGCCAACGGCAGCTACCAGTTGAGCGAGATGTTGCGTGCGGCGAAGCGCCTGGAAGAGGCCGAGTGCGCCTATCGACTGGTCTATCTGCAGGAGCCGGGACGTTTCCGTGCACCGCGTGACCGTTGGGAGGACGCGGCACTGGCGGGCAATGCGCTGGTTTCGCGACTGTTCCCCGAGCGCATGGAGACGCGCATCCTGCTGACGCACATGCGTCCGGAAGTGGCGCGTGGGCACCTGTGGACCATCCTGCCGGATGCGCGCAAGTCGTCGGTGCTGGGTTATCGCAACCGTGGCGGTACGCTCGACGAAACCGCCATGCAGTTCGCCAACCGTGCGTGCTGGGCCAATGTCCTGGCGGCCTGTGCGCGTCTGCGCAACGTGCCACGCACCGCGCTGCTGACGCCGGAAGAAGCCGCCGCCGTGGCGGGCAAGGGTGACCCGGCGGTGCTCAGGTAGCGCTGTAGAACCTGTTCACTATCTTTCGAGGCAGCGCGTCTGCGCACCGGCTTCTAGACGCCGGTGCGCATGGCGCACCCTACATAGGCTTGGCAATCGGTATAAGGGTAGGGATGCCGTAAAGAGCGTGGATCGGTGCTTAGATCCCGCAATCCTTGGCGTTGTAGCGCTCGGTGGCGATGCGCTTCTCGGTCTTGTATTCGCTGAATTCGAAACGCAGCACCGCGCCTTGTGACAGCAGTTCGCGCAGGCCCGCGTTGTTGCAGACGCTGGCGCCGAGCTGCTTGCGCACGTCGTCCGGGTTGCTGCGCATCTGCGCGGCATGGCTGGGCTGTACGCTGAGGTGGTTGACCAGTTCGTGTTTGTCCACGCTGTAGCCCTGGTCGAGGATGTCGGCATTGATGGCGCGAGGCGTGCCGACGCTGCTTTCGCGTGCGACCTTGGTAAGTAGCTCGTCCAGTTTCTGCTCCTTCAGGGATGCCGCATGCACGGCTGGAATGGCGAGGGTGAGGGCGAGCAAGGTGGCAAGACGGTACATCAGTGATCTCCCGGAAAGCTGTTTGAGGACTGCAAGGGGTTCGACCGGAGCAGTCGGCGTCTGTTCAGTCGTGCATGAGGATAGACCAGGCGGTAGACTGCGCGCCCCCTGATCCGGTGTTGTCCAGCATGCCCCATGCCGTCGCCCGGCTGCGCGAGGAGCGACTCGCGCGTAGCCTGAAGCCATTCGTTGCCCGTGGTTCGCGGGCCGAGCGTTGTCCACGCTGCCGGATCGTGCCCAGTCATTGTGCCTGCGCCTGGCAGCCCGAGCCTGGGGCCGAGGCGGGCGTATGCCTGTTGATGTATGACGTCGAATCACTCAAGCCGACCAACACCGGCTGGCTGATCGCGGATGTGGTCGCCAGCAGCCATGCCTTTATCTGGTCGCGTACCGAAGTCGATCCGCGATTGCTCGAATTGCTGGCAGACCCGCAATGGCAACCCGTCGTGGTGTTCCCGGCGGAGTACGCCGCGCCGGAGCGGGTGGTGGACAGGGTCGACACGCCAGAAGGCAAGCGGCCGTTGTTCATCCTGTTGGACGCGACCTGGACCGAAGCCCGCAAGATGTTCCGCAAGAGCCCTTACCTGGATGGTTTCCCGGTGCTGTCGTTGCAGCCTGAAAGCCTTTCGCGCTACCGCCTGCGCCGTTCGACCCGTGGTGAGCACCTGTGCACGGCGGAGGTCGCGGCCCTGTGCCTGGAGTTGGTCGGGGAGGCGCGAGCTGCACAGGTGCTCGACAATTGGCTGGACGTATTCACCGAGCATTACCTCGGTGCCAAGCGACACTTCTCGCCGGATATCACCAACGCGGCGCATCGCGCCCTCGAGCGCGACTGAGCGCGGCAACCTTTGGGGCCCGTCCCGCTTACGGCTGTTGCAGGCTCGTGCCCACCTTGGCCTGTGGCTTGATGGGCCACAACTGGGCGATCAGCATCCCGGCGAGCATCAGCACGCAGCCCAGGTAGCCGCGCAGGTGCAGGCTTTCATCCAGGAACAGGGCGCCGGCGATGGCTGCGAAAACGGCTTCCAGCGACAGGATGATGGCGGCATGCGAGGCAATTGCATGCTTCTGCGCGACCACTTGCAACGTGTAGCCGACACCGACCGCGAACAGCCCGCCATAGAGCAGGGCCGGTGCCGCCAGGCGGATATTCTCCAGGGTGGTCTGCTCCAGCAAGAGTCCCAGCAGCAGGCTGACCACGGCGCAGGTGGCGAATTGCAGGAAGGCCAGGCGGATGGCGTCGTAGCGGCTGACGAAGAAGCTGACCAACAGGACGTGGATACCCCAGACAAAAGCTCCCGCCAACTGGATCCAGTCACCCGAAGCCACGGTGAAGCCTTCCCCGATACTCAGCAGCGCCATGCCGCCAACGGCCAGGAGCGCTCCAAGCCAGGTGCCCAGCCCGGTGCGCTGGCCGATGAAGATACCGAGGATCGGCACCACGACCACATACAGGCCGGTGATGAAGCCGGAGTTGGTGACCGAGGTGAACAGCAGGCCGACCTGTTGCAGGTTGATGCCGAGCGTCAGCGCCAGGCCCATGGCGACACCCCCGAACAGCAAACCCCGGTTGAGCAGGGGCGCGTGTGCTTGCGCCTGGTGGCGCTGGCGCAGTAGCAATGGCAGCAGGACCAGGGCGCCGAGGGCGAAGCGCAGGCCGGTGAACATGAAGGGGCCGAGGTTGTCCATGCCGATGCGCTGGGCGACGAAGGCCGTACCCCAGATCATCGCGGTGATCAGCATCAGAATATCGGCGCGTAGGCTCAGGTTGCGCATCTATCGGTGGCTCGTCGCGGGAAAAGCGCGAACTTTGCAATAAAGCACGAGACTTGACCACTTATTCCGGGCTGGGCATCCTTGTTCGGCTCGATTGACCCATGTCAGCGGCTCGCGCGCTGACCGTTGGCAGTGCGAGGCGCGTCAGTACATACTCGCGCCAGTGACATACCCACTTCTGCCGGCATGGTGCCGACAACGATCCGAAGATCGTGTCGAGACACCTAAAAAAATAAAGGTCTGCCAATGGCTGCTTACGAAATTATCATCGCCGACGACCACCCCTTGTTCCGCAGCGCCTTGCAACAGGCGCTCACCATGGGGCTGGGTGACAATGTCCGTCTGGTCGAAGCGGCCAGCATCGCTGAACTGGAAGCCCTGCTGGACCAGGGCGCGTCCTGGGATCTGGTGCTGCTGGACCTGAACATGCCAGGCGCCTACGGTTTTTCCGGCCTGGTGCTGCTGCGCGGGCAATACCCGCACCTGCCGGTGGTCATGGTCTCCGCACTGGAAGACCCGGCTGTCGTCGCGCGCTCGCGCGAGTTCGGTGCCAGTGGCTTCATTCCCAAGTCGAGCCCCCTGGAAACCATTCAGGAAGCCGTCCGTGCGGTCCTCGACGGCGACGTCTGGTGGCCGAGCAATGTCCAGGAAGTCGCTCACCTGAGCGATGAGGCCAAGGCCGCCAGCGAAGGTCTGGCCAGCCTGACGCCGCAGCAGTTCCGCGTGCTGACGATGGTCTGCGATGGCCTGTTGAACAAGCAGATCGCCTACGAGCTGAGCGTTTCCGAAGCCACCATCAAGGCCCACGTGACGGCGATCTTCCGCAAGCTGGGCGTCCGCACCCGCACCCAGGCCGCGCTGCTGCTGCAACAGATGGGCTCGATCCCGAGCTGATCGGCCCCTTCCTTTCTGCCGTTCTCAGACGATGGGCGGCAGCACGATCTCATCGCTGCGACGTACTCCCGCTGTCAGGTTCAGGCACTGCTCGATGAATTCGCGCATGGCGGCGGTCTGGTACTTCAGCGAATGCCAGATGAAGTAGAAGCGCCGGCTCAGGTCGAGTTCGGGCGTTTCCAGCGCGACCAGGCTGCCGTTACGGAACTCGTCGCGCAGTGCCAGCCTGGAGATGCAGCCGATACCGATGCCAGACTCGACGGCGCGCTTGATGGCCTCGGTATGTTCCAGTTCCAGGCGGACATTGAGCTTCCCCGGACGGTGGCGCATGGCCTGGTCGAAGGTCAGGCGGGTGCCCGAGCCTTGCTCACGCAGAATCCACGTCTCCTGGCAGAGTTCTTCCAGGGACACTTGGCCGCGCTTGGCCAGCGGGTGACGGGGCGTACAGAACACCACCAGTTCATCCTCCACCCAGGGCATGACCTCGACGTCTGGATGCTGGCAGGCACCTTCTATAAGACCCAGATCAAGTTCATGATGCGCCACCTGGTGGACAATCTGCGCCGTGTTGTGGACGTGCAGGGCGACCTTGCAGCCAGGGTGGCTCTGCATGAAATTGCCGATCAGCAGGGTGGCCAGGTAATTGCCGACCGTCAGCGTCGCGCCGACCTCCAGTGAGCCGAAGCCGCTCTTGCCATCGAGCAGGTCTTCGATGGCGCGGGCCTGGTCGAGCAGGGCCATGACCTGGGGCAGCAGTTGCCGGCCCAGAGGATTCAGGCACAGGCGCTTGCCCATCCGATCGAACAACTGGCAGGCCGATTGGCGCTCCAGCTCGGCGAGCGACGAACTGGTGGCCGACTGGGAGAGGGAGAGGTATTCGGCGGCTTTCGATACGCTTTCCTGGCGTGCCACGGCGGCGAAAACCTGTAATTGCCTCAAGGTAAAGTGCATATCTATATAACCGATAACCTATATCTTTAATATTTACTTAACGGATATTCTCTGCGTCTATAAACTACCGCGCAATAGTGCCAACCGAACGGCGCGGATCTGCAACGAGGAAACTTCAAGACATGAGCAACATGAATGTCGAGCGCGTGCTCAGCGTCCATCACTGGAACGACACGCTGTTCAGCTTCAAGTGTACCCGCGACCCGGGACTGCGCTTCGAGAACGGCCAGTTCGTCATGATCGGCCTGCAACAGCCCAACGGTCGCCCGTTGATGCGCGCCTACTCCATCGCCAGCCCGAACTGGGAAGAGAACCTCGAGTTCTTCAGCATCAAGGTGCCGGACGGCCCGCTGACTTCGCAGCTGCAGCACCTGAAGGAAGGCGACGAGATCATCATCAGCAAGAAGCCTACCGGCACGCTGGTCCTCGATGACCTGACTCCTGGCAAGCACCTCTACCTGCTCAGCACCGGCACTGGCCTGGCGCCGTTCATGAGTGTGATCCAGGACCCGGAAACCTACGAGCGCTTCGAGAAAGTGATCCTGGTACACGGCGTACGCTACGTGAATGAAGTGGCCTACGAGAACTTCATCACCCAGGTCCTGCCGCAGAACGAATTCTTCGGCGAAGCGGTGAAGGAAAAGCTGATCTACTACCCGACCGTTACCCGCGAGCCGTTCCGCAACCAGGGTCGTCTGACCGACCTGATGCGCAGTGGCAAGCTGTTCAGCGACATCGGCCTGCCGCCGATCAATCCGCAGGACGACCGCGCGATGATCTGCGGTAGCCCGAGCATGCTGGATGAAACCAGCGAAGTGCTGGACAGCTTCGGCCTGAAGGTTTCCCCGCGCATGCGCGAGCCGGGCGATTACCTGATCGAGCGGGCTTTCGTCGAGAAGTAAGTCTTGGCGGAGCGTGTCGAAGGGCCGGGAGATGCGAATCTCCCGGCCTTTTTATTGGCTGCGGTTTACAGGTAGGGTGCGCAGCATTTCTTGAACTTCGCTCCGCTGCCACATGGGCAGGGATCGTTGCGGCCTGCCGGCAGTGGCACGGTCGGGTCGATGAAGTACCAGCGCCCGTTGCGCTGCACGAAGGTCGAGCGCTCGTGGTGGGCGTGATTGCCGGCCATGTCATGCCAGCGCGCGGTAAAGCTGACGTGTGCATGCTCCGGTTGTGCGCCGAGCAGCCGGCATTCTTCGACCTCCAGCCCCAGCCAGGTGCTTTCCTGGCTCCATTGTCTGATGGCATCCAGATCGATGCGTGCCTGCTGGCTCGGCAGCGTCGTCGCATGCAGATAGTCGATCAGCCCCAGCACATAGGCGCTGTAGCGCGAGCGCATGAGCTGCTCGGGAGCTGGTGCGGGGTGCCCGGTGTGATAGCGACCGCAGCACTCCGCCAGTCGGTCGCCGCTGCCACAGGGGCAGGTGCCTGGATAGGTCGGGATGGCATTTTCCATATGAGCCTCTTGCGGGGGACGGCGGGGGTGGAGCTTTACCGTCGATACGATAACGGGGAGGTGTGCAGTCTACCTGCTGGGTGTTTGGCCGGGGCGTCCGGCCGGGGCCATCGCATGAAGCATTTCTCCCTCTCCCCAGCCCTCTCCCGCAGGCGGGAAAGGGGGTAAAGGTAGAGTGATCTTCATGGGCTTGCCCGGCGCATCCGGCAATCTTCGCTGGCGCTTCGGGCTGTGCGGGGTATCATAGCGGCCCGCCGTACTACTGAAGATACATACAGTCTTTCGTTCATGCTCAGTCCCGAACTCAAGTCCCAGATCCAGGGCGCCTACAGCCGTTTCCTCGAGGCCAAGGGCCTCAAGCCGCGCTATGGCCAGCGCCTGATGATCGCCGAGGTGGCCAAGGTGTTGGGCGCGATCAAGCATGACGACGAGGGACGGCGTGACGGTGAGCCTGCGGTGGTGGCGGTCGAGGCGGGGACCGGTACTGGCAAGACGGTCGCCTACAGCCTGGCGGCGATTCCCACGGCGAAGATGGCCGGTAAACGCCTGGTGATCGCGACGGCAACCGTGGCCCTGCAAGAGCAGATCGTGCACAAGGACCTGCCGGACCTGATGCGCAACAGCGGCCTTAACTTCAGTTTCGCCCTGGCCAAGGGGCGCGGTCGTTACCTGTGTCTGTCCAAGCTGGACATCCTGTCCCAGGAAGGCCAGGCGCAAAGTGCCACGGCGCAATTGTTCGAGGAAGAAGGCTTTCGCATCGACGTCGACGAGCGCAGCCAGAAGCTGTTCGGCAGCATGATCGAGAAGCTGGCCGGCAATCGCTGGGATGGCGACCGGGACAGTTGGCCACAGGAGCTCGAGGATACCGACTGGGCGCGCCTGACCACCGACCACAGCCAGTGCACCGGCCGGCATTGCCCCAATTTCCAGCAGTGCGCGTTCTACAAGGCGCGCGAGGGCATGACCAAGGTCGATGTGATCGTCACCAACCACGACATGGTCCTGGCTGACCTGGCCCTGGGCGGCGGTGCGGTGTTGCCGGACCCGCGTGACACCCTTTATGTCTTCGACGAAGGGCATCACCTGCCGGACAAGGCCATCGGCCATTTTGCCCACTTCACGCGCTTGCGTTCGACAGCCGACTGGCTGGCGCAGATCGAGAAGAACATGACCAAGCTGCTGGCGCAGAACCCGTTGCCAGGGGACTTCGGCCGGTTGGTGGAAGGCTTGCCCGAGCTGGCCAGGGATTTGCGGACCCAGGTGCAATTCATGTTCAGTGCCTGCGAACAACTGGCCGACTTCAAGGCTGGCGAGGACATGGATGGGCGCGAGCGCCCACGGCATCGCTTCATCGGCGGGGTGGTGCCGGAGCATCTGATCGAGCTGGGCATCGAATTGAAGAAAGGCTTCGGCAAACTTACCGACCTGTTCACCCGACTGGCCGAACTGCTCAAGGAAGCGATGGACGGCGAGGCGGGCGGCGGTATCGCCAGCCACCAGGCCGAGGAATGGTATCCGTTGTTCGGCAGTCTGCTGACCCGCTCCCAGGGTAACTGGGAACTGTGGGGCGCCTTTACCTGCGAAGACCCGGAAGGCAGTCCGCCGATGGCGCGCTGGCTGACCCTGGCGGACAGCGGGGCGCTGTTCGATATCGAGGTCAACGCCAGTCCGATCCTGGCGGCGGAAACCCTCCGGCGCAATCTGTGGAATGTCGCCTACGGCTCGCTGGTGACCTCGGCGACGCTGACGGCGTTGAATACCTTCGACCGCTTTCGCATGCGTGCCGGCCTGCCCAAGGCGGCGGTCACGGCGGTGGTGCCGAGCCCGTTCCGGCATGCCGAGGCCGGCGTACTGCGTGTGCCGGACCTCAAGGCCGATCCTCGGGACGCCACCGCGCACACGGCGGCTATCATCCGTGAACTGCCACGCCTGGTGGAGGGCGCGCGAGGGACGCTGGTGCTGTTTTCCTCGCGCAAGCAGATGCAGGATGTCTTCGATGGCCTGGAGCGCGATTGGCGTCGGCGGGTGCTGATCCAGGGCAACCTGTCCAAGCAGGAGACCCTGAACAAGCACAAGGCGCGGGTCGATGACGGGGAGCCGAGCGTGCTGTTCGGGCTGGCCAGTTTCGCCGAGGGTGTCGACCTGCCGGGTGCCTACTGCGAGCATGTGGTGATCGCCAAGATTCCCTTCGCGGTACCGGACGATCCGGTCGAGGCGGCGCTGGCCGAATGGATCGAAGCGCGGGGCGGTAATCCCTTCATGGAGATCGCCGTACCGGATGCCTCCTTGCGTCTGGTCCAGGCCTGCGGGCGTTTGCTGCGGACCGAAGAAGACCGTGGCGATATCACCCTGCTCGATCGGCGTGTGGTGACCCAGCGCTATGGCCGGGCCATCCTCGATGCCCTGCCGCCGTTCCGGCGGCAGATCGAATAGGCTTTATTGAACTGCACGATTCAAGCGGGAGTGGCTTTCTCGCCAGCAGGCGCTTCGGCCTCGCGGGGCAGGCGTAACTCGCGCATGTCCGCACCGCTCGGGTGCTGGAACACGCGCAGGCCGAACTCCGGCAGGATCGCCAGCAGGTGGTCGAAGATATCCGACTGGATGCCTTCGTACTCGGTCCAGGCCACCGTATTGGTGAAGCAGTAGATTTCCAGTGGCAGGCCATCGGCGGTCGGGCTGAGTTGGCGCGCCATCAGTGTCATGCCCTGGTGGATGCCCGGATGGCTGCGCAGGTAGCGTTCCACATAGGCGCGGAAGCTGCCGAGATTGGTCAGGCGGCGGGTGTTCACCGGCTCCTCGCCGCGCTCGGCAAGCCTGGCGTTCCAGGCTTCGATTTCCTGCTTCTTGGTTTCGACGTACTGCTCCAGCAGGTTGAAGCGGCGTAGCCGCTGGCGCTCGTCCGTGTCGAGAAAACGCACGCTCTGCTGGTCCAGGTAGAGGCTGCGCTTGATGCGCCGCCCGCCACTTTCCTGCATGCCGCGCCAGTTCTTGAACGAGTCGGTGATGAAGCGCTTGGTCGGGATGCTGGTGATGGTCTTGTCCCAGTTCTGCACCTTGACCGTGTGCAGGGCGATGTCGATCACGTCGCCATCGGCGTTCAATTGGGGCATTTCCACCCAGTCACCGACGCGAATGATGTCGTTGGAGGTGATCTGTACGCTGGCCACCAGGGACAGGATGGTGTCCTGGAAGATCAACATGAGCACTGCGGCCATGGCGCCCAGGCCGGACAGCAGGATCAGCGGCGAGCGGTCGATCAGGGCGGCGATGATCAGGATGGTGGCGATGGCGTAGATGGCGATCTTCAGGACTTGCAGGTAGCCCTTGATCGGGTGCTGGCGTGCATCCGAGCGACGCTGGTAGATCAGGTTGATGATGTCCAGCAGGGCGCCGATGGCCAGGGCGATGGTCAGTACGATAAAGCCGCTGCAGACGTTGCGCACCACCGTCACGGCGGCTTCCGGCAGGCCGGGCACCGCTCCCACGCCGATCGACAGCACCAGCGCTGGCACGATATTCGACAGGCGCTTGATGATGCCGAAGTCCTGCACATGGCCCTGACGGTTGTGTTGCAGCAGGTGATAAAGACCACGTACCAGGATGCGCTTGACCAGCCAGTTGGAGACCCAGGCGGCGACGATCAGCGCCGCGCAGGCGAGCAAGGTGTGCAGTTCGGGATGATTTTCCAGCCAGGCGAGCCAGACAGCCCATTCTTCACGCATAAACAGCTCCATAAGCAATTGACGGACCCGTGGACCATAACAAATAGGTTCGGCCCGTTGAAACCGGGAGTCTGCTTGGAGCGGCCAGGGGCGTGAGGGTTCAGCCGCGATTGGTCACGAGGTAAGCATCATGCTTTTCAATGTGTCGGATAGCACTTGCCGGTAAGCAAGACCGGTGGCGCTACCGACATCGCATGGATTCCCGCCTTTGCGGGAATGACGGGGAGTGGGGATACACGAACCCCCTGCATCCGTCGTCCCCGCGAAGGCGGGGACCCAGCGACAGGAGTCGGTGCGCAAATCAGCGAATGAATTCCTTGCTGATGGCACGGAATTCATCGGTTCCGGCCTTTTCCAGCCATTCGAAGACGACCATCTCCCGCGAGACGATGGTCGCGCCGGCCTGTCGCATGCGTTTCAGTGCCAGTTTCTTGTCGGAGGCACGGCGCGAGCTGACCGCCTCTTCGACGATAAAGACCTGGTTGCCGCGCTCCAGCAGGTCGAGCACGGTCTGCAAGACGCAGACATGGGTTTCGCAGCCGCAGATAATGAACTGCTGGCGCTCGCCCCCCGGCAGTTTGAACAGCTCCCCGCTGCGAGCCGCGGAGAACTCCAGCTTCTCCAGGATGGCGTCGGCGGCGATGCCTTCGCGCAGGCTGGCGGTGGTCAGGCCGAGGCCCTTGGTGTACTGCTCGCTCAGGAGTACCGGAATGCCGAGGCGCTGGGCGGCCCGGATCAGCCAGCCGCTGTGTTCGATCATGGCGTCGCTGTCGAGGATCACCGGCAGCAGGCGTTCCTGGATATCGATGACGAGCAGGGTGGAGTCGTTCGCTTTGATCCGCATCTTGTTGTTCTTCCTGGATTCAATGGAAAGGACGCCCTGGCGGCCATGGCCAGGGCGGCGAAACGGGAGGTTATTTTTTCACCCAGTTGCCGTCGAGCTGGATGAATTGCCCGCTGGGGGTTTTCTCGATGGCTTTCTTGCCGGCAATGACTTCCACGTCCTTGATGGCGACGCCGTTCTTCTGGGCGACACGCTGGTATTCGGCGCGGCGGGCCTGGTTGATCTGGCTGGCGATGGACTCGGCATCGCCGCTGGAGCGCACCACGCCCAGGTAGCCGTCGGGCTTCTCGCCCACCAGGCCACTGGCCTTGGCATCGCCGAGGGCGGACATGGCCTGGTTGAGGTTCATGGCTGCCGCAGGCAGGCTCAGGCACAGGGTCAGCAACAGGGTTCCAAGTGTGAATGGCTTGTTCATGGCTAGTCCTCAGAAAAGGCCGCTGTCTTCGTTGATGATCGAGTCCAGGGCCTTGTCGACCTTGATGTAGATCTCGTGCTCGATCTTCACGTTCAGGTTGATATTGATCGGTTCGCTGGGAACCGCCAGTTCGACACGCGGGGTACAGGCGCTGACGAGCAGGGCCAGGGTGAAGAGGATCAGGGGCGGTCGCATGGAGATTCTCCTGTCTCAGGGGGCGGTCTTGTCGCGTTGCAGGCTTTGCTGTACACGCCGCTGGATGGTTTCGCTCACTCTATCGCTCAATTGCAGACTGGTCAGCAGGGCGGGGATGTCTTCTTCCAGGTTGATCGAGAAATTGATCGGGCGCCCGCCTTCCAGCGTCGGGTTGTTGCCATGCAGGCGCAGGCCGAGTTGCAGCTTGCCGCGCTCATCATAGCGGACATCGCTGTCGAGACGGCTGTAGTGGAAGTCGTCCAGGGCTTGGGCGACGATTTTCATCGCCGGGTTGGATTGCCCCAGTGCCTGTATCTTCGCCGAGCGGAAGCGCAGGATGCCTCCGGGTTCGCGGGCGCTCAACAGGCCCTGGTCGACGCTGTAGCCCGCCGCCGAGCTGCGCAAGCGGGCATTGCCGTCGATGATGCCGGTGCCCGCCAGCCCCTCGGCCGGATAGGCGCGCAGCAGCTCCGGTATCTGCAGTCCTTCGAGGTGCAGGGCCAGGCGCTGCTCGCTGGCTGCCAGGTCGATATCGCCCGCGTCCAGCCAGAGGTGCCCGCCCAGCAACCGGGTTTCAGCGGTTTGCCATTGCAGGTGGCCCGCTGCCGGTTTCTGCAGGGTGGCCTGGTACTGGCCCTGCCAGCGCAGTGGGCCGATGGGAAAGCCTACATTGAGTTGTTGCAGGTTCAGTCGCGCATCCTCTACGCGCAGCGCCTGCCCCGACAGACGTGCCTGTGCCGCGATGTCCAGTCCGCTCAGTTCGCTGCGCGCATAGATGCCGGCAAGCCCTTTGGCGTCCAGTTGCAGGCTGGCGGTCATGTCGGCGGTGGGAGACCAGTCGAGCCTGGCCTTGGCGTTAAGGCGGCCATTGTCCAGAGCCAGGGTCTGTGGCCAGTCGCTGAAACTGCCTGACAGTGGGTTGCCGGCGCGGAAGAAGATTTCCTGCATGTCGGCTGTCACGGCGAGTACGCCGGTAGGGGATCTATCCACCTTCAACTGCAGGCCCAGGCCCGCATCGTTGCTTAGGGGGCCTTGCAGAGCCACCTGGCCATCATGCGCCTGCAGCTTCCCTTGCCATTGCCAGCCCTGGGGTTTGAGAGCGGTATGGGAGAGCTTCTGCACACTCAGCTCGGGAGACGCTTGCAGCGTGATGACGGGGCCTTCGGGTGTCGTGGGTTGCAGCGCTGCGAGGAGCTGTGCGTCTTTCAGCTTCAGGTGCAGTTTCTCGCCAGACCAGTCGCTGGCGTTCACCTTGCCCAGGGTCAGGTTCGAGCCGTCCGTGAGTCGCAGTTCGGCTTTTTCGCGGTCGATGCTGGCATTGAAACGCAGCGTCCCGGCCAGCGCGTTCAGCCGGTGGTCGAGGATGGCCAGGTTGCCCGCACTCAGGCGCAGTTGCCCGTCTTGCAGGTCGAGGCGGTAGTCAGGGGCGGTGGTGTGCAATTGGAGGGCGCTGTCCAGTCGCAGGTCGAGGTTGCCCTTGCTCCGTAGCTGGACGTACAGGGGCAGGGTGCCTGGCGCTTCCGGCTGTACCTGAGGCGTGACATCCAGGGTCAGTTCAGAGGGACGTGTATCCGGGGGAAGCTGCTCCAGCAGGCTGGGTGGCGGTTGCCAGGCGAGGGCTGCGCTCAGGCTGGATGGTAGCCACAGACCGTCTCGGCCCTGTATCCGGGCATTGAGATTGCCCTTGAGCAGGCCGAGTCCTGGCAGTGGCCAGTACTCGGGCAGCGCCAGGTCCAGGTTGGCCTCTCCGGAAAGGCTGTCCGTGCCGCGCAGGGGCTGGTCGAGTGCCCAGCTTGCGACCATGTGCATCTGTTCTGGAAGGCTGGGCAGCGCCTGAGGCACCTGCGGAAGCCAGGGCGAGAGCCAGGCGAGCAGCCAGGGCGCCTCCGGCAGGCTGCCCATGGTCATGCTGCCGGTCCAGCGTTCGGGGCCGGAGGTGATCAGGTTGTGCAGGAAGATACGGGGCTGCCCGTCCAGGGAAAGCCTGGCGTCCACTTGCAGGTCCGCCACCTGGCTCGGCACGGCCTGGATGGCCAGGGTCAGGCTGTGCATGTCCCGTTGTGCGGTCAGTTCGATTTCAACCGGCAGCAGTTCCTGGCCACCGTGTTGCCAGTGCAGGGCAAGGCTTTCCCGGCACTGGCCCGTGGCGCAGGGCAGTTCCAGTGCGATGTCTGGCAGCGTGCCCTGTTCCGGTATCCAGGCTGCCCATTGCTGGAGCATCGCTGGGTCGATGCTGTCTGACGCCGCAGTGGCGGCTTGCGGTTCGCCGGGGTGTATGGCGATGAGCAGGTGGTCGATATGCAGCGAACGCAGCGGCAGGGGAGAGAACAGGCTGTGCGTGTCCAGGCGCAGGCCTTGAGCTGTAAGGGCACGCTGCTCGCCGTTTGGCAGCGCCTGTTGCAGGGTGAGGCTTTCCAGTGTGATGCCGGTGCGGGCGATACCCAGGCCCTTCCAGTCGAGGGCCGTGATGCCGTTCGCTTGCTTCACCGCGTGCCAGCGCTGTTGCCCATAAAGGCCGGCGATGATCGCCAGCATGACGATCAGTGCGGCCGTACAGAGTAGCCACCTGAAGCTTTTACGCATGGAGAATCGCTCCGTTCCTGGGCGTGTGCGGCATGATTGTGCAGGGTATCCGACGGAAGGCACAAAACTTGTGCACATTTTCCGGGTGCGGCGTCAAGCGCTTATTCCTGCTTTCCGCTGCTTCCAATACTTTTGTGCTAACAATCTAACTGCATGAAATATAAGGATAATTAGTGGCTGGTGAAAAAAGCCACAATTTGACCCAAGCCCCCGTGGCAAGCGGTCGGCGGGCTTTTTTACGCAGTTTATCCACCAGGTTATCCACAGCTTCTGTGGGTTTCTCGGTATTACTCCAGAATGCCCGGTTCGAGTGTGTGGGCAAGTCTTTACCTTCTGCCAAAAAGGAGTAGAGTGCGCGCCTTCCACGGTCTCTGCCGCTGTCATCCATGAGAATCCCCACCAGCGTTTCAGTTCAGGCCAGCCGTCGACTGCCCATGCACATGGCATTGTGGTTGCTCGACAATCGGTCTCTGGGCCAGGCCCGAGGCGTCAAACGCCTGGCTGGGCGTTTGCTCAAACAACCGGCACTGGATGGCGTGGTCGTGGCGCAAAGCCGCCTTGGGCGCTTGCTCTGTCATGACTGCGATAGCCAGCGTGATCGGCGTATCGGCCTGGAGCTGCTGCGCCAGGCTGCCCGCGCCGGCGATTGCCAGGCCCAGCTGGAGCTGGGGCGTCTCTATTGCCAACCCAAGCAGCGCGAGCCGGCGCTTGCCCGCCATTGGCTGGAGCAGGCGGTTTCCCGTGGCTCGGACGAAGCCAGGACGCTGCTGCGCGAGTTGCCCTGAGACTGTCGCGCTAGCGCACCCGCATCCATTCGCTCACACCACTGTGAAGATGCCCTTCAGGACGGCGACTTTTCCGCCGTCTGCTTGCGTACCGCCAGCCAGCACAGGATCGATCCCCCGCAGACCATGACTGTGCCTTGCCAGAAGGCAGGGGAAAGTGCCGTTTGCAGAAACAGGGCGGCCAGGGCGGCGGAGAGGATCGGGGTAAAGTAGGACGCCCCGGCCAGTACGGTGATGTTGCCGTGCAGGATGCCGACGTTCCACGCGGCATAGCCGAAGCCCATGGCGCCGGCAGCCATGGCCAGCGTCAGGAGCGAGTGGGCGTTGAAGTCCATGCTGCCGCTGTCCGCGATCAGGTAGTGGCTCCAGAGCGCCAGGGCGACCAGCATGAAGAACAGCGTGATGCCATTCCGGCCATTGGCGATCCGTGCGGTTACGCTGCAATAGGCTGCCCAGATCAGCGCCCCGGAGAATGCCAGGCCGTAGCTCAGCGGGTTGTCCGTGACGTTCGCCGCCATTTCGGCCAGGTCCAGTCCCTCGTCGCCGCCCAGTACCCAGCAGATTCCGAACAGTGCCAGCAGGCTGCCGGGTATCACCAGTGCGTTCGCTTTCTGGCCGTTGAAGGCAATCGCGGCGAGCAGGGTGAAGGTCGGCCACAGGTAATTGACCATGCCCACCTCGATGGCCTGGCGGCTGCTGTTGGCATAGCCGATGGAGAGCGAGAGGCACAGTTCGTACGCGATGAACAAAAGGCTGCCCCACAGCAGGTAGCGGCGGGGGAAATCGCTCAGCCTGGGAAAGCCGATGGTCAGCAGCAGGAAGATCGACGCGACGGTGTAGATCATGGCCGCCCCGCCGATGGCGCCGAAGCTTTCGCTGACGCCACGGATCAGGCCGACGATCGAACTCCACAACAGGATCGCGACGAGCCCGATGAGGGTGGCCGTGTTCTTGTTTCGCATGGGGCCTCCGGTGGTGGAAAGGCAGTAGCTTCCAGGGGAGTGCGGTAGAAAGGCAGGCTCCTTCGAGGACGGTGCCTCGAAGGAGTGGGGTTGCGGTGTACTGCTTAGATGTCGGTCACACGTTAAAGCGGAAGTGCATCACGTCACCGTCCTTGACGATGTATTCCTTGCCTTCCAGGCGCCATTTGCCGGCTTCCTTGGCACCGGCTTCGCCTTTGTACTGGATGAAGTCGTCGTAGGCGATGACTTCGGCGCGGATGAAGCCTTTCTCGAAGTCGGTGTGGATGACGGCGGCGGACTGCGGGGCGGTGGCTCCGACCTTGACGGTCCATGCGCGCACTTCCTTGACCCCGGCGGTGAAGTAGGTCTGCAGGTTGAGCAGTTCGTAGCCGGCGCGGATAACGCGATTGAGGCCGGGCTCTTCCAGGCCCAGGGCTTCAAGGAACATGTCCTTCTCTTCGCCGTCGTCGAGCTCGGCGATTTCCGCTTCGATCTTGTTGCAGACCGGTACGACAATCGCGCCTTCTTCCTCGGCGATGGCCTTGACCACGTCGAGGTGCGGGTTGCCCTCGAAGCCGTCTTCCGCGACGTTGGCGATATACATCACCGGCTTGCTGGTCAGCAGGTGGAAGCTGCGCACCAGGCGCCTTTCTTCATCGCCCAGGTTCTTCAGCAGCGAGCGCGCTGGCTTGCCTTCGGTGAAGTGGGGGATGAGTTTTTCCAGCAGGGCCTTCTGGGCCAGGGCTTCCTTGTCGCCGCCCTTGGCATTGCGCGTGACCTTCTGCAGTTGCTTCTCGCAGCTGTCCAGGTCGGCGAAGATCAGCTCCAGGTCGATGATCTCGATGTCGCGCTTCGGATCCACCGAGTTGGAGACGTGGATGACGTTGTCGTCCTCGAAGCAGCGCACCACGTGGGCGATGGCATCGGTCTCGCGGATGTTGGCGAGGAACTTGTTACCCAGCCCTTCACCCTTGGAGGCGCCAGCGACCAGGCCGGCGATATCGACGAACTCCATGGTGGTCGGCAGCACGCGCTCCGGTTTCACGATTTCTGCCAGGGCGGCCAGGCGGGCGTCCGGCATCGGTACGATGCCGCTGTTGGGTTCGATGGTGCAGAACGGGAAGTTTTCCGCCGCAATACCCGACTTGGTGAGGGCGTTGAACAGGGTGGACTTGCCGACGTTGGGCAGGCCGACGATGCCGCAATTGAATCCCATGGTGTGTCCCTCGCGCGTATGGCGGTAAAGAGTCAGGAAGTGGCTTTCTGGCTGTGCAGTTTCTGCATGGCCTTGGCCCAGTCGCCAGCGAGCATCTCGGGGACGACGCCGAGGGCGAAGTCGATGCTGGCATCCAGCATGTCCTGCTCGCTACGCGGGGCGCGACCGAGGACGAAGTTGGAGACCATGCTGGCATGCCCGGGGTGGCCGATGCCGAGCCGCAGGCGGTAGAAATTATTTTGGTTGCCGAGCTGGGCGATGATGTCGCGCAGCCCGTTGTGTCCGCCGTGTCCGCCGCCCAGTTTGAGCTTGGCGACGCCGGGCGGCATGTCGAGTTCGTCGTGCGCCACCAGAATTGCATCCGGCGCAATGCGGAAGAAATTCGCCAATGCCGCTACGGAAAGACCGCTGCGGTTCATGTAGGTGGTGGGGATGAGCAGACGGACATCATGGCCCTGGTGGCTGAACTTGCCGACCAGTCCGGAATATTTTTTGTCGGTGGTCAGGCTGATGCGCTGTTGATCGGCCAGGCGTTCGACAAAAAGGGCGCCCGCATTATGCCGGGTCCGCTCGTATTCGCTGCCCGGATTGCCCAGGCCGACGATCAGTTGGACGGCGCTCATTATTACTGTGGCCCTTTCGTGGAAAAGCCCAGCCGGGTCACGGCTGGGCTTGTCTTGTCGCGTGACGAGTGGATTACTCGGCAGCGGCTTCTGCGGTGTCGTCCTGCACGCGGCTGGCGTGGATGTTGGCCACAGCCAGGTCGTTGCCGTGAGCCAGGGCTACCAGCTCGACGCCTTTCGGCAGTTTCAGGTCGGACAGGTGAACGATCTGGCCGACTTCAACGTTGGACAGGTCGACTTCGATGAACTCCGGCAGGTTTTGCGGCAGAACCGAAACTTCGACTTCCGATACGGTGTGGGAAACTTCGCCGCCTTGCTGCTTGACGCCAACCGAAGTGGCTTCATTAGTGAAGTGCAGCGGTACGTGTGCAGTCACTTTCTGGCCAGCGACAACGCGCACGAAGTCGGCGTGCAGGACGAAGCCTTTGGCCGGGTGGCGTTGCAGGGCCTTGATCAGTACGGACTCTTGCTTGCCTTCAACGTTCAGGGTCAGAACGTGGCTGAAGGACGCTTCGCTTTCCAGCAGCTTGGCCAGTTCTTTGGCCAGCAGGCTGATGGAGCGAGGCTCTGCCTGGCCACCGTAGATAACGGCGGGAACCAGGTTGGCGTTACGACGCAGGCGGCGGCTCGCACCTTTCCCCAGGTCGGAACGCTCTTGGGCATTCAGGGTGAAATCAGTCATTTTGTTTCTCCAGAATAACAACAACGCCCGAGGCTCTTGCGACCAGGCCCGGGCGGTTGGGTAAAGGCCTCGCAGGTTTGCGAGGCATGTTTCGTCCAGTGTGTGTTCCTTAACGGAACATCGCGCTGATCGATTCTGCGTTGCTGATGCGGCGTACCGCTTCAGCGACCACTGGAGCGATGTCCAGTTGGCGAATACGGGTACAGGACTGTGCGGCGGCCGACAACGGGATGGTGTTGGTCACCACCAGTTCGTCGAGCTCGGAGCCTTCGATGTTCTCGATGGCGCGTCCTGAAAGGATCGGGTGCGTGCAATAGGCATACACCTTGGCGGCGCCGTGCTTCTTGAGCGCTGCAGCGGCATGGCACAAGGTTCCGGCGGTGTCGACCATGTCATCCACGAGGATGCAGGTACGGCCTTCGATGTCGCCGATGATGTGCATGACTTCCGACTGGTTGGCCTTGGGCCGACGCTTGTCGATGATCGCCAGGTCTACGCCCAGGGATTTGGCCACTGCACGGGCACGTACCACACCGCCGATGTCGGGGGAGACGATCATCAGGTTCTCGAAGCGCTGTGCCTGGATGTCATCGACCAGAACTGGCGAGCCGTAGATGTTATCCACCGGCATATCGAAGAAGCCCTGTATCTGATCGGCATGCAGGTCGACGGTGAGGACGCGGTTGACGCCCACCACATCGAGCATGTCGGCCACGACCTTGGCGCTGATCGGCACGCGCGCGGAGCGAGGACGACGGTCCTGGCGGGCATAGCCGAAATAGGGTACGACAGCCGTGATGCGCGTGGCAGAGGAGCGGCGGAAGGCATCGGCCATTACCACCAGTTCCATCAGGTTGTCATTGGTCGGTGCGCAGGTCGGTTGAATCAGGAAGACGTCTTTACCGCGAACGTTTTCGTTGATTTCGACGCTGATCTCGCCATCGGAGAATTTTCCGACGTAGGCATCACCGAGGGGGATATGGAGCTGACGTACGACACGCCGGGCCAGATCGGGGTTAGCGTTCCCCGTGAAGACCATCATCTTGGACACGCGCAGTACCTGCCGGCTGAGAGTAGACCTGATGAGAAAATGGCAGGGGCGGCTGGATTCGAACCAACGCATGGCAGGATCAAAACCTGCTGCCTTACCGCTTGGCGACGCCCCTGTATCGTGTAGTGAATGCTTTCGGCATTCGTGTCTCAGGCTAGAGCTTCAAGCTTTCGGTGCAACATCGAAACATTGCTTCCCTTGGCGACAAACCCTGGCAGGGATACCGAAAGTTGGGCCGAAACTTTATCAGCTTCGAGTCTGTTTGGGAAGGCCCCAAACACACAACCTCCAGTGCCGGTTAATCTAGCTGAAACGAATTTGTTTAGCAAGATCAAAGCGTTACGAACTTCTTTGTAGCGCTTTTCAACAACCGGCTGACAGTCATTCCGACCGCCCCGCTCGAGAACGGAGCGCACTTTAATGGCGGGACTATCTCGTGTCAACAGCGGATCGGAGAAAATTTCTGCTGTGCTGACAGAGACTTGCGGAACGAGCACGAGGTACCAGGGTTCCTCGGGCTCGACGGGGGTCAGTCGCTCGCCAACGCCTTCGGCGAATGCGGCATGGCCGTGGACGAAGACGGGAACGTCCGCGCCGAGGCTCAGGCCCAGTCCGGCCAGGCTCGTACGCTCGATGCCCAACTGCCACAAATGGTCGAGGCCCAGCAGTGTGGTGGCCGCGTTCGAGCTGCCGCCGCCGAGACCGCCGCCCATTGGCAGGCGTTTGTCCAGATGGATGTCTGCGCCGAGGCGGGTGCCGCTGTGGCGCTGCAGCAGGCGCGCGGCGCGCACGATCAGGTTGTGTTCGTGGTCGACCCCTGGCAGGTCCGTGTGCAGGCGGATTTCACCATCCTGCCTTGTGCTGAAGCTCAACTCGTCGCCGTAGTCGAGAAACTGAAACAGGGTCTGCAACTCATGGTAGCCATCGGGGCGGCGTCCCAGGATGTGCAGCATCAGGTTGAGCTTGGCGGGGGCGGGCAGTGTGAGCATCAGTGGCCGAGCTGGCGTGGCTGCCAGTCCTTGATGACGAGGGTGATCTGCAGGTCCTTGCCTTGCAGGCGGATTCTTTCGGGCAGGTGGTAGCCGTCCTGCTCGGTATAGCTCAGGTACTGGACGTCCCAGCCATCCTGCGAGAGTCGCTGCAGGCGGCTGTCGGCATCCAGGCTGAGACGGCTGCGGCTATCGGGTGCCGGCAGGCCGCGCACCCACCAGAACAGGTTGGAGACTGGCAATTGCCAACCGAGACGTTCGTCCAGCAGCGCTTCTGGTGAGGCTGCTTCGAAGCGACCTTCGCCGGCTATTTCCAGGCTGACGGCATCGGGGCGGCCAGTCAGGCGGGTCGCGCCACGGCCCAGTGGACCGGACAGGCGAATGTCGAAGTAGTCCTGGCGTTGCAGCCAGAACAGTGTGCCGCTACCGGAGTCGCGTGGGGCTCGAATGCCGATCTTGCCGTTGATCTGCCAGCCATCGAGGGGGGTGATATGGCTCTTGTGGACCTGCCAGTCCTGCATGTTGCCAGTGCCTTCGACGGCTTCCTTCTGTCCCAGGCCGGCGCAGCCTGTGAGCAGCAGGCCGAGCAGTACAGTGGCCAGCGCGCGTGATAAGTGCATGTTCAAGGCGTCTCTTTGCCGGTCAGGCGTCGCAGGGTTTCTTTCAGGATGGGGCTGTCGGGCTGTTCGCTCAGTGCCGTGGACCAGATCTTGCGGGCTTCCTTGTGTTTGCCCTGGGCCCAGAGCACTTCACCAAGGTGGGCGGCCACTTCGTGGTCGCGGAAGCGGGCGTAGGCACGGCGCAGGTGGCTTTCGGCCTTGTCCAGGTTGCCCAGTTTGAAGTACACCCAGCCCAGGCTGTCGAGGATGGCCGGGTCGTCCGGGTTGAGGCGGTGAGCCTGCTCGATCAGTTCGAGCGCTTCCGCGTGCCGGTCGGTGCGTTCGGCAAGGGTGTAGCCGAGGGCGTTGAGCGCCATGGCGTTGTCGGGCTCGCGTTCGAGTATGAAGCGCAGGTCCTTTTCCAGTTGCTGGGTCTGGCCACGGCGATCGGCCAGCATGGCGCGTGTATAGAGCAGGCTGAGGTCTTCGGGGTATTCCGCCAGGGCCTGCTGGATCAATTGCCAGGAAGCATCGCCGTCCTGCAGGTCGGCCAGTGCTTCGATTTCGATCAGATACAACTGGATGGCGTAGTCCGGTTGCTCCGTGCGCGCACTGGCGAGCATCCGCGAGACGGCCTGTGGGTCGCCGGTCTCGAGAAGAATCTGGCTCTGGAACAGCTTGGCTGGCAGGTATTCGTTGCTGGGGCCGACCTGTTCGTAGGCTTGCAGGGCCAGCTCCGGCTCGCCCAGTTCCTGGTAGGCGCGGCCCAGGTTGAAGTAGGCCGGGTCCAGGTGGCTGCCACGGGCGATCAGTTCTTCCAGGTAGATGATCGCTTCCTGCCAGGCTTGTGCTTCCAGGCAGACCAGGGCCATCGAGAAGCGCAGGTCGTTGTCGTCCGGGTATTGCTGGATGAGGGTGGCGAATTCGCCGATGGCCTTTTCCAGTTGGTCATGCTCGACCAGGGTGCGTGCATAGGTCAGGCGCAGGCGTTTGTCGTCGGGGTTGCGACGCAGGCCGTTTTCCAGCAGGGGCAAGGCTTCGTCGCCGCGGTCGAGTGCTTGCAGCAAGCGGGCGCGAAGCAGGATCGAGGGCACCTGCTGCTGGGCAGTGGGCTGCTTTTCCAGCAATGCCAGGGCTTCCTCGGGGCGTTCGTCCTGTTGCAGCAGGACGGCCTTGCCGAAGACCAGTTGCGGATTCTGCGGGTACTTGACCAGGAGTCGGTCGAAGCTTTGCAGCAGGCCGGCGCGGGTATCCGGGTCGCTTTCCACCGCCGACAGGGCGAGGAAGTCGAAGTGGGTGTCGCCCTGGCCGCTCAGGACTTTCTCCATGAACTCCAGGGATTCCTCGTAGTACCCGGCGCGTGCCAGTTGTATGGCGGCGGCGCGCTGGGCGTCGAGGCTGTCCGGGGCGTTGCGGGCCCATATGAGTACTGAGTCCAGTGCCGGTTGCGCGGCGCCCATGTACTCGGCGATGCGGAAGCTGCGCTCGGCCACGCCGGCATCCTGTGTGATGCGTGCCTGGCGTACATAGTTGTCGAGGGCGATATCGAAGCGGTTGCGCTGGCCGGCGAGCTCAGCGACCAGCAGGGCGTAGAGGCTGTCCTGGGTGAAGGCGCCGTAGGTCATGGGCGCGCTGGGCACCGAGGCGTTCTGTTCGCTGGGGTCGACCGGAGGGCTGCTTTCCTGCGCGGTCGTCTGGCAACCGGCGATGAGCAACGTGGCGGCTAGGGCAAGGAGTCTGTTCATGGAAGGCACGGCTGGTTTGCGGTTGCGGGCATGATGACACAAGCCGTCAGGCAAGCCCATGGGCGGCCCGGGACGGGTTCCCGTGGCACGATCGATTCAGACAATCATGTGCGGTGGTTGTTCTCGATCTGTCGAAGTAGGAGAATTGCGCGCTCTTTTTCATGATTCAGCGATTCTGCATGGCCTTCATCGCGCTTGGTATCAATCATAAGACCGCCTCGGTGGATGTCCGCGAGCGTGTCGCCTTCACGCCCGAGCAGATGGTTGAGGCCTTGCAGGCGTTGTGTCGCCTCACGCCCACACGTGAGGCCGCGATACTCTCGACCTGCAATCGCAGTGAGCTTTACCTGCAGCAGGATGTGGCGGCGACGGACGAGGTGCTGACCTGGCTCGCCGACTATCACCGCCTCAGTCTCGACGAGTTGCGCGCCTGTGCCTATGTGCACACCGACGACAAGGCTGTGCGGCACATGATGCGCGTGGCCTCCGGGCTCGATTCGATGGTGCTGGGCGAGCCGCAGATTCTCGGCCAGATGAAATCCGCCTATGCCGTTGCCCGTGAAGCCGGAAGCGTCGGGCCGCTGCTGGGACGGTTGTTCCAGGCTACGTTCAGCACCGCCAAGGTGGTGCGCACCGACACCGCGATCGGCGAGAACCCGGTCTCGGTGGCCTTTGCCGCAGTCAGCCTGGCGAAACAGATATTCAGCGACCTGCACCGCAGCCAGGCGCTGCTGATCGGCGCCGGCGAGACCATCACGCTGGTTGCGCGCCACCTGCACGAACAGGGCGTCAAGCGCATCGTCGTCGCCAACCGGACCCTGGAGCGTGCCAGCACGCTGGCCGAGGAGTTCGGTGCCCATGCCATCCTGCTCGCCGATATTCCGCAGGAGCTGTACAACAGCGACATCGTCATCAGTTCCACTGCCAGCCAGTTGCCGATCCTTGGCAAGGGCGCGGTGGAGCAGGCGCTCAAGCGCCGCCGGCACAAGCCGATGTTCATGGTCGACATCGCCGTGCCACGGGACATCGAGCCGCAGGTCGGCGAGCTGGAAGACGTCTACCTGTACTCCGTCGACGACCTGCATGAAGTGGTCGCGGAGAACCTCAAGAGCCGCCAGGGCGCGGCGCAGGCTGCCGAGGCGCTGGTCAACATCGGCACCGATGACTTCATGTCGCGGCTGCGCGAGCTGGCGGCGGTGGACGTCCTCAAGGCGTATCGCCAGCAGGCCGAGCGGATTCGCGACGAAGAGCTGGGCAAGGCCCAGCGTTTGCTCGCCAATGGCTCGTCGGTCGAGGACGTGATGGCGCAACTGGCGCGCGGCCTGACCAACAAGCTGCTGCATGCGCCCAGCGTGCAACTGAAGAAACTGTCGGCCGAAGGCCGTATCGAGGCATTGGCCATGGCCCAGGAACTTTTCGCTCTCAACCAGGGCCCGGACAAGTCATGAAACCCTCGTTATTGAAGAAACTCGACATCCTGCAGGATCGTTTCGAGGAGTTGACCGCGCTGCTGGGCGATGCCGAAGTCATTAACGATCAGACGCGTTTTCGCGGCTATTCCAAGGAATATGCCGAAGTCGAGCCGGTGATCGAGGCTTATCGCAGCCTGCTCAGGGTGCAGGCCGATCTCGGCGATGCCCAGGCCATGCTCAAGGACAGCGACCCCGATGTGCGGGAAATGGCGGCGGAAGAGGTCGAACAATCGCGTGCGGCGCTGCAGTCCCTGGAGGACAGCTTGCAACGCATGCTGTTGCCGCGCGATCCGCGTGACGGGCGCAACGTATTCCTGGAGATTCGCGCCGGTACCGGTGGCGATGAGGCGGCGATCTTTTCCGGCGACCTGTTCCGCATGTACCTGCGCTATGCCGAAAGGCAGGGCTGGCGGGTCGAAGTGCTGTCGGAGAACCCCGGCGAGCACGGCGGCTACAAGGAAATCATCAGCCGGGTCGAGGGCGACAACGTCTACGCCAAGCTGAAGTTCGAGTCCGGTGCCCACCGCGTGCAGCGCGTGCCGGAAACCGAATCCCAGGGACGCATCCACACCTCGGCCTGTACCGTGGCGGTGCTGGCGGAGCCGGACGAGCAGGCGGCCATCGAGATCAATAGCGCCGACCTGCGGGTGGACACCTACCGCGCTTCCGGTGCGGGTGGGCAGCACATCAACAAGACCGATTCCGCCGTGCGTATCACGCACTTGCCCACCGGTATCGTCGTCGAGTGCCAGGAAGAACGCTCCCAGCACAAGAACCGCGCGCGGGCCATGTCCTGGCTGGCGGCCCGGTTGCAGGACATGCAGGACAGCGCCGCACACAAGGAAATCTCCGATACGCGCAAGCTGCTGGTCGGTTCCGGTGACCGCTCCGAGCGTATCCGCACCTATAACTTTCCCCAGGGGCGGGTCACCGATCACCGCATCAACCTGACGCTCTACTCCCTCAACGAGGTGATCGCGGGTTCGGTGGAACAGGTGATAGAGCCGTTGTTGCAGGAATACCAGGCGGATCAACTGGCTGCACTGGGCGACTGATCCATACGAGCCAGACCGATGCCGACCATCGAATCACTGTTGAACGAGGCTGACCTGCCTGACTCGCCGAGCGCCAGGCTGGATGCGCAGTGGCTGCTGGCCGAGGTGCTGGGCAAGCCGGTCAGCTACCTGCGCACCTGGCCGGAGCGTGAGGTGGAGCCGCCGCAGGTCGAGCGTTATGCCTCTTTCCTGGTGCGTCGCCGTCAGGGCGAGCCGGTGGCCTATATCCTCGGACGGCAGGGCTTCTGGAGCCTCGATCTGGAGGTGGCGCCGCATACGCTGATTCCCCGTCCGGATACCGAACTGCTGGTGGAAACGGCTTTGCAGACGCTGCCGGCCGGGCCGCAGCAGTTGCTCGACCTGGGCACCGGCACGGGCGCGATTGCCCTGGCGCTGGCCTGTGAGCGGCCCGCCTGGCAGGTTTTGGGCGTGGATCGTGTCGAAGAGGCGGTCGCCCTGGCGCTGCGCAACCGGCAGCGGCTGCACATGAGCAATGCCGATTTCAGGCTGAGCCACTGGTTCGATGCCCTGGGTGGGCAGCGTTTCCACATGATCCTGAGCAATCCGCCTTATATCCGTGCCGATGACCAGCACCTGCAACAGGGCGATGTGCGCTTCGAGCCGGCCAGTGCGCTGATTTCCGGGGCCGATGGGCTGGATGATATCCGCCATATCGTCACGACGGCCCCAGGGCATTTGCTGGCGGGTGGCTGGCTGTTGCTGGAGCATGGCTACGACCAGGCGGCGGCTGTCCGCGGCCTGTTGTTAGAGCGGGGTTTTGTCCAGGTCGCCAGCCTGTGCGATCTGGCCGGGCACGAGCGGGTCAGTCTCGGGTGCTGGCCATGTGTTGCGGAGGCCGACAATGCTGGATGACCAGGAATTGTTGCGCTACAGCCGGCAGATTCTGTTGCCGCAGGTCGATATCGCCGGGCAATTGCGCCTGCGCCAGAGCCGGGTGCTGATCGTCGGGCTGGGTGGGCTGGGCTCGCCCGTGGCGTTGTACCTGGCGGCCGCTGGCGTGGGCGAGTTGCACCTGGCCGACTTCGACGAGGTGGACGTAAGCAACCTGCAGCGGCAGGTCTTGCACGATTCGGACGCCCTGGGCAGCAGCAAGGCCGAGTCAGCGCGGCGTCGGCTTGGCGCATTGAATCCTCATGTGCGCTTGGTGGTGCATGACGAGCGCCTGGAGGCCGAGTCCCTGGCGCAGGCAGTCGCAGCGGTCGATCTGGTAATGGATTGCACGGACAACTTCGCCAGCCGCGAAGCGATCAATCGTGCTTGCGTACAGGCCCGGCGTCCGCTGGTCAGCGGCGCGGCGATCCGGCTGGAAGGGCAGGTTTGTGTGTTCGATCCGCGTGATGCCGAGAGCCCTTGCTACCACTGCCTGTATGGGCACGGTGACGAGGCGGAGCTGACCTGCAGCGAAGCGGGCGTGCTCGGCCCTCTGGTCGGGCTGGTCGGCAGCGTGCAGGCGCTGGAGGCGCTGAAGTTGCTGGCCGGTTTTGGCGAACCGTTGCGTGGTCGCTTGCTGCGGATCGATGCCCTGAGCAGCCGTTTCCGCGAGCTGCGTGTGCGGCGTGATCCATCATGCAGTGTCTGCGGCCCCGCGCACGGTGCTGTCCATGAGTGAATCGCGGGCGGTCGGGGTGTTCGATTCCGGTGTCGGTGGCTTGTCGGTCCTGCGCGAGATTCACGCACGTTTGCCCGGGCAACCGCTGATCTACCTGGCGGACAGTGCCCATGTGCCCTACGGCGAGAAAACCCCGGAGTTCATCCGCGAGCGTTGCCGCCGCATCGCCGATTTTTTGCTGGCGCAGGGGGCTTGTGCGCTGGTGCTGGCCTGCAACACCGCGACGGCGGCAGCGATCAGCGACCTGCGCAGTCTTTATCCGGGGTTGCCGTTGGTGGGCATGGAGCCGGCGGTCAAGCCTGCCGCCCAGGCCACGCGAACCGGTGTGATTGGCGTGCTGGCGACGACTGGCACGCTGCGCAGCGCCAAGTTCGCCGCCTTGCTCGACCAGGTCGGGCATGACGTCAACGTCATCATGCAGCCTTGTCCCGGGTTGGTGGAGCGCATCGAGGCCGGCGAACTGGCTTCGCCTGCGACCCGTGCCTTGCTGGCCGCCTGGGTAGAGCCGTTGCTGGCGGCTGGCTGCGATACGCTGATCCTGGGCTGCACCCATTACCCGTTCATCCGACCCTTGCTCGAAGATATGTTGCCGGCTAGTGTCAGTCTGATCGACACCGGCGCCGCCGTGGCGCGGCGGCTGGAGGGCTTGCTGGCGGAGCGTGGATTTCTGTCTGGTGGGAGCGATGATGCCCCCATCCGTTTCTGGAGCAGTGCCGCGCCACAGCGTATGGCGAGCGTACTACCGCTGCTCTGGGGGCATGAGGCCGAAGTGGGTTTTTTCGCCGGCTAAGGCCGTTGTGTACGAAAGCGCCCTATTGAGTGGAACTCGTTATTTCAGTCGCTATCTGAGAAAAACAATAGAAAAACCGTAGCACTTGATTAAGGAAGACCTGATGAAAGAGAGCATTTCAATCGCCGCCATCATGGCGTTGCTGCTGGCGCCGGTTGCGGCGCAGGCTGTTGATTTCACTGCTGCGGTCGGGCGAACGGGGGAGTCGACCAACACCTACCGCCTCGGTGCGCAGTGGGATTTCGGGCGGAGCTGGTTCGAGAGTGGCGTCGGCAAGCTGGGAGGGTACTGGGATGCCGGTTACACCTACTGGCAGGGCGACAAGACATCGAGCAACCACAGCCTGTCGCTGACGCCGGTTTTCGTCTATGAGTTCGCCGGGCGCTCGGTGAAGCCTTACATCGAGGCTGGTATCGGCATTGCCGCCTTCGAAAGCACCCGCATCGAAAACAACGACCTGGGGTCTTCATTCCAGTTCGAGGATCGCATCGGCGCGGGCCTGCGCTTCTCGGGTGGGCACGAGGTCGGTATTCGTGCGATCCACTATTCCAATGCCGGTATCAAGAAGCCCAATGATGGTGTGGAGAGCTACTCCCTGCACTACCGCCACGCGTTCTAGCGGACACCATTCCGTAGGGAAAAGCGCCCCGTCGCGCTTTTCCCTTGTCCCTCAGTCTTTATGGCTGTTCTTCGTTCAACTGCTTGCTGCGCCAGCCTTGTCCGCCCGGCAGTAGCAGGTTGAGCAGCAACGCGGTGATGGCGCACAGCGATATGCCGGAGAGGCTGAATTCGCTGCTGCCGATCACCATGCCGCCTATGCCGAATACCAGTGTCACCGAGACGATGATCAGGTTGCGCGACTCGGAGAGGTCGATCTGGTGGCGGATCAGCGTGCTCAGGCCCACCACGGCAATGGAGCCGAACAGCAGGCAGAGAATGCCGCCCATCACTGGCACGGGAATGCTCAGCAGCCCGGCGCCGAACTTGCCGACGAAGGCCAGGCCGATGGCGAATACCGAGGCCCAGGTCATGATTTTGGGGTTGTAGCTCTTGGTCAGCATCACCGCGCCGGTGACTTCGGCGTAGGTGGTGTTGGGCGGGCCGCCGAACAGGCCGGCCGCCGAGGTGGCGATGCCGTCACCCAGCAGGGTCCGGTGCAGACCGGGCTTCTTGATGTAGTTCTGTCCGGTGACACTGCCGACGGCGACGACGCCGCCGATGTGCTCGATGGCGGGAGCCAGCGCGACCGGAACCATGAACAGGATCGCGCCCCAGTGGAACTCCGGTGCGACGAATGCAGGCATGGCCAGCCAGGGCGCCTGGGCCATGGCGTTGGTGTCGACGATGCCGAACGCGAGTGACAGGCTGTAGCCGACCGCCACGCCCGCCAGGATCGGCACCAGGCGGAACAGTCCGCGACCGAGTACGGCGACCAGCAGGGTGGTCAGCAAGGCCGCCATGGAGATCAGCATGGCGGTTTCATAGGGCACCAGTTGCGCAGCGCCATCGCCGGACTTGCCCATGGCCATGTTCACTGCGACCGGCGACAGCGCCAGGCCGATGGAGATGATCACCGGTGCGATCACCACCGGCGGCAGCAGGCGGTCGATGAAGCCCGGCCCTTTGAGGCGTACCGCCAACCCCATCAGCATGTAGACCACGCCGGCTGCGACCACGCCGCCGAGCACAGCGGGCAGGCCGAATTCTCCTTTCGCGGCGATGATCGGCGCGATGAAGGCGAAACTCGATGCGAGGAATACCGGTACTTGCCGGCCTGTCGTCAACTGGAACAGCAGGGTGCCCAGGCCGGCGGTGAACAGCGCCACATTCGGGTCCATGCCGGTGATCAGCGGCATCAGCACCAGGGCGCCGAACGCCACGAACAGCATCTGTGCGCCAGACAGCGCCTGGCGCCAGGTCGGCTCGTGCGGGAGGTCGGGCATGCTCATACGTCCTTTTGCTTGGTGCCGAAGATCTTGTCCCCGGCATCGCCCAGGCCGGGAACGATATAGCCGTTCTCATCCAGGTGCTGGTCGATCGACGCGGTGTAGATGTCCACGTCCGGATGCGCCTTGGTCACCGCAGCGATGCCTTCGGGAGCCGCGACCAGGACCATGGCACGGATTTCCGTACAGCCGGCTTTCTTCAGCATGTCGATGGTGGCGATCATGGAGCCGCCGGTCGCCAGCATCGGGTCGATGATCATGGCCAGGCGGCGGTCGATCTGCGGGACCAGCTTTTCCAGGTAGGTCTGCGCCTGGAAGGTCTCCTCGTTGCGGGCGATGCCGACGGCACTGACCTTGGCGCCCGGAATCAGGTTGAGCACGCCGTCGAGCATGCCGATGCCCGCACGCAGGATGGGCACCACGGTGATCTTCTTGCCGGATATCTTGTCGACCTGTACGGCACCGCACCAGCCTTCGATTTCTTCGTTCTCCAGAGGCAGGTCACGGGTCGCCTCGTAGGTCAGGATGGAGCCGATTTCCTGGGCCAGTTCGCGAAAGTTCTTGGTGCTGATATCAGCCCGGCGCATCAGGCCGATCTTGTGGCGTACCAGTGGGTGGCGAATCTCGTGAATGGGCATGGCGGCTCCGGTTGGCAGTGAATGGGCGCTAGGGTAATGCATCCCCGTGCGTGGCGTCATCGCTTCACCGGGTCGCAATGACGCGGCCTGCGGCACTTGCTGCTGCCGGGGTGTCTGGTTATCTTCAGCGGCTTTTCCGGGCCCATGCCTGTCGAGTGGGAGCGTTGCCGATGTCCGTCGATCTTGCACATATCCGCCAGGTGATGGCCGAAGCCGATTGCCTTCACGACGAAGCGGAGGTGGAGGCTGCGATCAGGGCGGTCGCGCAACAGATCAACCAGGAACTGGCCGAGCGCAATCCCGTGGTGTTCTGCGTCATGAACGGCGGGCTGATCTTCTCCGGCAAGCTGGCCACATTGCTGGATTTCCCATTGGAGATGTCTTACCTGCAAGCCACGCGCTACCGCAACCAGACCACCGGGGGAGAGCTGTTCTGGAAAGCCAAGCCGGAGATTTCCTTCATCGACCGCGATGTGCTGATCATCGATGACATCCTCGATGAGGGGCATACCCTCAATGCCATCATCGAGTTCTGCAAGCATGCCGGGGCTGCCGAGGTACATACGGCGGTGTTGGTGGACAAACGTCATCAGCGCAAGGCGTTTCCTGGCATGAAGGCCACCTACACCGGGCTGTTCTGTGACGACCGTTACGTGTTCGGCTATGGGATGGACTACAAGGGTTACTGGCGAAATGCTCCTGGCATCTTCGCGGTCAAGGGACTTTGAGCGAAGCAGGCGGTCTGCTGCGCTGTTCCCTTTTCTCCCAGTTGGAGTGTTACCGGAGGCGGCACCCCGTGGTGGTCGGGTTCGTTGAAACCATGAGTGCTACTAAAGGCCAATCGCCGTGCGCTGCGATATGGCCCTGAATGTCAGTCGACGAATCAGTCCGTATCGAGGGTGGAAGGCTCTGCGATGCACTTTGCCGTATATGGGAATGGCAACTAAGCTCGATTCGTGACCTCTAAGGTTTCATGGTTTGCATCGCCGCCAATGGCTGAGTTGACGCGGTCATTAGCACTAAAGGATTACACGCTAAATCAAACCTTGGTGCGCTTAACCCGACGCAGACCTCTGGTTAGGGTTGAGGCACGCAGAATCCATCAGGAGCGCCTCATGACAAAAACAACAAGGCAGGATCTATTCAAACCTTCACGCGTTGCCCTGGCTATCGCCATGGGCGTTGCGACGCCAGCGTATGCAGTGAACTTCAATATCGGTGAGATCGAAGGGCAGTTCGATTCTTCGCTGTCCATCGGTGCCAGTTGGTCGATGGCCAGTCCGGACAAAGACCTGATCGGTGCCAACAATGGCGGAACCGGCTTTACCCAGACTGGCGATGACGGCCGCCTGAACTTCCGCAAGGGCGAGACCTTCTCGAAGATCTTCAAGGGTGTGCATGACCTGGAACTGCGCTACCGCGACAGCGGTGCTTTCATTCGCGGCAAGTACTGGTACGACTTCGAGCTGAAGGACGAGGGGCGGCGCTTCAAGGACATCAGCGATCACAACCGCAAGGAGGCTGCGCAATCCTCGGGGGCGCAGATCCTCGATGCCTTCCTCTATCACAACTATTCCATGGCCAACCTGCCGGGGACCGTGCGGGTCGGGCGGCAGGTGGTGAGCTGGGGCGAAAGTACCTTCATCGGTAACTCGATCAACTCGATCAACCCGCTGGATGCCGCAGCCTTCCGCCGGCCTGGCGCCGAGATCAAGGAAGGCCTGATCCCGGTCAACATGCTCTATGTTTCACAAGGGCTGAGCGACCGGCTGAGCATGGAGACCTTCTACCAGCTCGAATGGGACCAGACGGTCGTCGACAACTGCGGGACCTTCTTCTCTACGGCTGATGTGGCGCAGGATGGCTGTGTCGGTAACTACCATGTCGGCAGCGGTGCGATCGCGCCACTGCAACCGGTTGCCGCGGCCTTCGGCCAGGGCTTTGGTGTGACGCCCGAAGGCGTGGTACTGCCGCGTAGCGGGGATCGTGATGCGCGTGACTCCGGGCAGTTCGGCCTGGCCCTGCGCTGGCTGGGGGACCGGACCGAGTACGGTGCCTACTTCATGAACTACCACAGTCGCACACCGATCCTCAGTACGCAGACAGCCTCCGGCATCCTCGGCATGGCGACTAACCCGGCCTTTGGTTCCGGGCTGGCCGGCGCGTTGCTGGGGGCGGGGCTGTGTAATTCGACCGCTACCTGTAACGCTGCAGCCCAGTCGCTTGCGCCGGGGCTGTTGCAGTCCGCCGCACTTGGCAATGGCCGCTATTACCTTGAGTACCCCGAGGATATCCGCCTGTATGGCGCGAGTTTCTCGACCACCCTGCCGACCGGAACCGCCTGGAGCGGGGAAATCAGCTACCGGCCCAATGCGCCTGTACAGATCAACACCCAGGACCTGACCCGGGCGCTGCTGAACCCTCTCTCCCAAGGGTTGACCGGCGTGGGCGCATCGCCTGTGGCCACCGCCGAAGGCTGGGAGAACAAAGGTTACAACCGCAAGGAAGTCACGCAGGTGCAGACGACTTTCACCCACTTCCTCGACCGTGTGATCGGTGCCGAGCGTGTGACTCTGGTGGGTGAGCTGGGCTATGTGCATGTGGGCGGGCTGGAGAGCAAGGGCAAGGTGCGCTATGGCCGTGATGCCATCTACGGTTCGGTCGATGATGCCGCCGCGCTGGCCAGGTACGGGACTCATGGCTTCGTCACCGCCAATGCCTGGGGTTATCGCGTGCGTGCGATCGCCGACTACAACAGCGTCTTCGCCGGTATCAACCTGAAACCGAACGTGTCCTTCTCCCATGATGTCGACGGCTATGGCCCCAACGGCTTGTTCAACGAAGGTGCCAAGGCGATCAGCTTCGGTGTGGATGCCGAGTACCAGAACACCTACACCGTCAGCCTTTCCTACACGGATTTCTTCGGCGGCAAATACAACACGCTGGTCGACCGGGACTTCCTGGCATTCAGCATGGGGGTGAACTTCTGATTCATGCCACGCTGCCAGCCTCGTGCTGGCAGCACCATGCAAGGTTTGGCTAACGCTCAAGATCAAAAGGAACGGGAAGCTTATGAAAACAACAAAAAGACTGTTCGGTATCCTGGCGCTTTCGCTGCTCGCGAGCAGTGTGATGGCCGCGGTGTCCGCCGAGGATGCCGGAAAGCTGGGGACGACGCTGACCCCGCTGGGAGCGGAAAAGGCCGCTAACGCCGATGGCAGCATTCCGGCCTGGACCGGCGGCTTGCCCACTAATGCCGCGCCGCTCAAGAATGGGCACCTGACCAATCCGTTCAAGGACGAGCAGCCCAAGTTCGTCATCACCGCGCAGAATGCCGAGCAGTACAAGGACAAGCTCACCGCCGGGCAGTTGGCGATGTTCAAGCGCTATCCGGACAGCTACAGGCTGCGCGTGTTCCCGAGCCATCGCACGGCAGCGCTGCCGGATCGCATCTATGAAGTGGCCAAGAACAGTGCGCTCAATACCCGGCTTTCGGAGAGTGGCAACGGCCTGAGCAACTTCAACAGCGGCTACTACGCCTTTCCTATTCCGCAAAACGGCCTGGAAGCGATCTGGAACCACCTGACCCGCTACCGTGGCGGCAATGTGCGTCGCACCATCGTGCAGGCCACGCCCCAGACCAACGGCAGCTACACGCTGGTTAACTTCGAGGATGAGGTTGCCTTCCCCAGCGACATGACGGACCTCGACCCTGAGCGGGCGCAGAACGTCCTGCTGTTCTTCAAGCAGCGGGTCACGGCGCCATCGCGACTGGCAGGCAACGTGCTGCTGGTGCACGAGGCACTGGACCAGGTCAAGGAGCCGCGCCAGGCCTGGCTCTACAACGCAGGGCAGCGTCGTGTGCGGCGGGCGCCGCAGGTTGCCTACGATGGTCCGGGGACGGCGTCGGATGGCATGCGTACCACCGATAACTTCGACATGTTCAGTGGTGCACCCGATCGCTATGACTGGAAGCTGGTGGGCAAGAAGGAAATCTACATCCCATACAACAGCTATGAGCTTGCCTCCAGCGATGTCAAATACAAGGACATCATCAAGGCCGGCCATATCAACCAGGACCTGGCTCGCTATGAACTGCACCGTGTTTGGGAAGTCGAGGCGACGCTGAAGAGTGGAGAGCGCAACATCTACGCCAAGCGGCGCTTCTTCCTTGACGAGGACACCTGGTCCATCGTGGCATCCGAGCTGTATGACGGACGTGGGCAGCTGTGGCGTGTCGGGGAGGCTCACTCGGTGCAGTACTACCAGCACGAAGTGCCGGCCTATGTCGCAGAAACGCTCTACGACATCATTTCCGGGCGCTACATCGCCATTGGCATGAACAACGAGGAAAAACCCCAGGAGTTCGGGCACCGTGCCTCGGCCAGGGATTTCACTCCAGCGGCCTTGCGTAATGCCGGCGTCCGCTGATCGATAGAGGGACCGAAAAAGGGCGACCGTGAGGTCGCCCTTTGCATTGGTGGATATCCACCTTGCTGGGTGGTCGCCAGGATTGCAGGCGATGTTTTACATTTTGTGGCAGTAGCCCCGAAAGAGAGGGTGTAGATTTCTGGCACAGTGGCCCGCCTGGCGTTGCGAGGGTGTACCGATGCCGGGTGTCGCAATCAAGGGACTGACCATAACAAGAGAATCGCTTCCATGTCCGTACGCTTCGATCCGCATGCGGCCAGTGCGAAAACCGATGTGGCGCTGCCATTGCCCGCCCGGATGCCCCGTTTGCCTCCGGCCCATATTTCGCGTTGCCGTCTGAGTGAGCAACTGCTGGCCAGCGATTGCCGCTTGCGTCTGTTGTGCGCCCCGGCCGGTTTCGGCAAGAGCGTTCTGATCAACGAGTGCGTGCGCCAGAAACCAGCCGATACGCAAGTGCTCTGGCTGGATATCGGCGGGCGAGACTGTTCGCCCGATGAACTGCTGGCGCGCTTGTGTGCCTGCCTTGGGCGCGACCCTGAGCCGGGCCTTGCACCTGAAGCAGCCTTGATCCATCTGCTCGAGCGGGTCGCCAGGCCTCTGTGGATCGTGCTGGATGATTATCCAAGGGCGCCCTCGGCGGCGCTCGATGCCTGTATCGATCGCTTGCTCGATGTTTCCAATGAGTCGGTGCGCTGGTGGGTCAGTAGTCGGCGCCAGCCACCATGGAAGTTGTCACGACTGGTCCTGCAGGGTGATCTCCATGACCTTCAGGCCGAGGCGCTGGCGCTGGATGCCGAGGAGTTGCAGCAACTGCTGCAGGCGCACCGGGTTGCCATAGCGGAGCCTCTGGTCCAGCAACTGCTGCATGGCAGCGAGGGTTGGCCGGCAGGTGTCTGCCTGATGCTGCTGGGTGCCGATGAACAGGCACTGCGCGAACGCCTGGTCGCAGGGACGCCCTTGCTGCGTGATTACGTCCAGCGCGAAATCCTGGACGAGCAGGACGAGGATGTGCGCCAGGCATTGATTTCCCTGGCCGCCATGCCGCGTTTTTCCGAGCCACTGTGCCAGTACCTGTTCGAGGGGCAGCGTACGGACCTGTTCGAGCAACTCAGGAGTCGGCAACTGTTCATTCGACCGATCGATAGTTGTGGTGAGTGGTTTCGCCTGTGGCGACCGCTGGCGATGCTGCTGCCGCTCATGTCGGGCCAGGTGTCGACGCCTGTCCATATCCGTGCCTGCCAATGGTTCGCCGGCCGTGGAAACATGCGTGATGCTGTCGAGCATGCGCTGAAAGCCGGGCAGCCGGATGTCGCCGCCAACTTCCTGCAGCGTTACGGGCAGGAGCAATTGTTGATCGACGATAACGTCTCGTATTTTCTCAAGTGGCGTGCCGAGATGCCCCAGGACCTGTTCGGCAGCACCACGCGGCTGATCATTCTGCATGGCTGGGCGCTGATCCTGTCGGCCCGGCTGGATGAGGCCGAGGCTTGCCTGCTGGAGCTGGGGCGCTTCTTTCCCCAGCCCGATGCGCGGCGGCAGCGCCAACTGCTGGCGCATTGGCAGGCACTGAATGGGTATCTGGCTCGTTTGCGAGGCGAACCCCAGGCGCGCGAGCACTGCCTGCAAGCCATGGACGCACTACCGGAACATGCCTGGGCGCAGCGCGTGCTGTGCTGCCAGGTGCTGACGCAGCAGGCGATGGCCGAAGGGCAGGGCGAACTGGCACAGCAGTACAACAATCAGGGCATGCGTCTGGCGCGGCTCAATGGCAGTGCGCTGTACGAGGCGATGCTCAGTATCGACCGTATCCAGTTGCTGGAACTCAATGGCGAGTTGGATCGGGCTGTCAGTGTGCTGGATGACAGCCTGGATGAATTGCGCGGGCAGTTCCGGCACAGCCCGATCATCGGGCGTCTGCAATTGCTCAAGGGGCATCTGCTGGCCTGCCTTGGGGAAGATGACGCTGCATTCGCAGCCTACCAACAGGGGCGGCTGGAGACGGAGCTGTGCGCGGATGCCTATGCGTTCTTCGGTTATGTCGGCCTGGCGGAGCTGGCGGCGCGGCGACAGTTGTTCGCCAGTGCCCACCAATGGCTGCATGAAGCCGAGCGATTGTCCCAGTGGCGGCATGTGCCCGAATCACGGTTTCGCGGTATTTTCCAATTGGTCAGCGGCCTGGCCTGTTTGCACCGTGGCGAACTGGAACGGGCGCGCAATGTCTTCCAGCAGATCACTGCCCTGTATGCAGAGGGGCGCTACCTGTCTCCGTCCGGGTTTTATGAGCTATTGCCCCGGGTAAGGCGTTACCAGGCGCTGATCGAGTTGCTCGAAGGGCGTGCCGAGGCTGCGATCAGCCAGTTGCAGGCGCTGGTCGATGAACATGTGCAGCGCCAGAACCCGCTGCTGGTGTGCGAGTGTCGTTTCACTCTGGCAGAGGCGCTGCTGGGGGTGGGGCGGTCGGCGGAAGCCGAGCGGATGCTGCGTCAGGCATTGGACGATGCCGCCCGGCAGAAGCTGGTCAAGCCACTCTATGAGTTGCAGCACCGGCAGCCGCAATGGTTGGCCAAGGCGCTGCCAGGGGATGAAAGTCTGCGTGAGCGCTTGTTGAGCCTGGCGAGCCATGAGTCGGCGCCGTTGTCGCCGGGAGAGCCGCTCCTGAGTGGTCGCGAACTGATGGTGCTCCGCCTGATCGCTCAGGGGTGCTCCAACCAGGAGATCGCCGAGACACTGTTCATCTCCTTGCACACGGTCAAGACCCATGCACGTCGTATCAACAGCAAACTGGGTATCTCACGCCGCACCCAGGCGGTCGCTCAAGCCAAGGCACGCGGTTGGTTGTGAGGCATTGCCGCTCAGGCGGTCGGTTCGTCCGGCAGTTCTGCGAGGACGTCGGGGTTCTGCTTGAACGCCTTGGCGAAGATTTCCCGGTTTTTCGCCATGTAGATGCCGATGTCCTCGCATTGCTGGTCCGACAGCGTCGGCGAAACCCTGTGCAGAGTGGCGGCCAGCGCTTCGGCCAGTTCGAGCATCTTGTCGTGACGGTCGGCTTCTGCTTTATCCATGAAAAGACGCTCCAGGTCCCGGCTGCTGCGGTACACCACTTCCACGGCCATTGACCAATCTCCTGTGTGTTGTGACTGTTTTTATATACAGTATTTTGCTTGTGGGCGATTGGCAAGCGAAAGCTGATCTGGGGAAGCGGTCGAACTCAGGACGCGAAGTGCCCTTGCAGGCGCTCGGCCCGGAATTCCAGTGTCTCGGGGCGATACCCCGGGCGCAGCGGCGGGAGGGGCAGGCAGGCCTCCCAGTGTTTGCCCGGCAGCAGGTCGCCAGGCCCGCGGTAGAGCGGTGCATCATAGTTGCTGCGAACCAGATTGAGGGCCGACCCCGGCGCATAGGCGGCTATTTCCCAGCGCAGGCTTTGCAGGGGATGTGTGCTCTGGTTGAGCAGCCTCACCGCCAGGGGGCGGTCCTTTGGGCACTGTTCCGGCGCATGGCGCAGTTCAATCTCCAGACGTGCCAGCCGGTTCGCCTCCACCTGCTCCTGCCAGGCGACCCAGGCTGCGATGAGGCACAGTCCCAGCAAGGCACCGAGGGAGACAGGCAAGGCCTTGCGTGGGTATTTGAGCAGCAGAATCAACCAGAGGACGATGAGCAATAAACTGACGATCATGGGGATCTCCGTCCGGTGCAAGGCGGATCATTCGTGTTCGGTGGGCCGTGTGTGGCGTGCCAGGCGCTCCAGCGCTTCACGCAACCTGGGGTCGCTGATTCCGTCCGCAGTCGAGCGGATATTGTCGGCAGCACTGGATGTCAGCGGTGGTGCTGCCGCGGGTCGAGGTGCATCGGGGACGGGGGGCTGTACCTTGAACAGGATGCGAGTGAGCCCGGCGAAGGCCTGCATCTCGCCCAGTTGCCGTTGCAGGCGGCGTTGCTGGTAGCGCAGGCGGGTGGCCCATTGGCCATCCGTGATGACCAGCAGCAAGCAGCCGTCGCGCCAGGAGGCGACCCTGCAATGTGCCCGAGCGGCAGGCTGCAACTGGCTTTCCAGCAACTGCTGGAGCTGTTCCAGGCGACGAGCCTGCTGGAACAGCGCTTTGAGCGGCTTGGCATCCCTCAGCAGGGTGGCGGGTGCGCGAGCCGGCGACGGGCGAAATGACATGGCGTCAGCTCAGGACAAATGAGTCGGCATCTTAACAGATGCGACCTTGAGGGGCATGGCGGTCGCCGCAAGGAAGCTGTAGCCTGCCTGCTTTCCTCGAAAGCGATTCCGAGTAGAATGCCCCCTTTGCACGCATTGCCACCCCGCTGAGCAGGCGTGTCTCCATCCCAAGAATGGAAGTCCCAGTCAATATGTTTGCGCCTTTATTGAAGAAACTCTTTGGAAGCAAGAACGAGCGTGAAGTGAAGCGCATGCTCAAGGCGGTACAGGCCATCAATGCGCTGGAGCAGCAGGTGCTATCCCTCTCGGATGAGCAATTGCGCGAGAAGACCGAAGAGTTCAAGGCGCGTCTGGGCAAGGGCGAGACACTGGATCAGTTGCTGCCGGAGGCGTTCGCCGTCTGCCGCGAAGCGGGCAAGCGTGTGATGGGCATGCGTCACTTCGATGTGCAGCTGATCGGCGGCATGACCCTGCACGAAGGCCGGATCGCCGAGATGCGCACCGGTGAGGGCAAGACCCTGGTGGCAACGCTGGCGGTCTACCTCAACGCATTGTCCGGCAAGGGCGTGCATGTGGTGACGGTCAACGACTACCTGGCGCGCCGAGATGCCAACTGGATGCGTCCTCTGTACGAATTCCTCGGCTTGTCCGTGGGCATCGTCACGCCGTTCCAGCCGGGCGACGAGAAGCGGGCCGCCTACGCCGCCGACATCACCTACGGCACCAACAACGAATTCGGCTTCGACTACCTGCGCGACAACATGGCGTTCAGCCTGTCGGACAAGAACCAGCGCGAGCTGAACTTCGCCGTGATCGACGAAGTGGACTCGATCCTCATCGACGAGGCCCGCACGCCCCTGATCATCTCCGGGCAGGCCGAGGACAGCTCCAAGCTCTACATGCAGATCAACCAGCTTATTCCCCGCTTGCAGCAGCACATCGAGGAAGAGCAGGGCGTGGTGACGCAGGAAGGGCATTTCGTCGTGGACGAAAAGACCCGCCAGGTAGAGCTGAACGAATCCGGGCACCAGTTCATCGAGGAAATGCTGACCCAGGCCGGCCTGCTGGCCGAAGGCGAGAGCCTCTACTCCGCGCACAACCTCGGGCTGCTGACTCATGTCTATGCGGGCCTGCGTGCGCACAAGCTGTTCCATCGCAACGTCGAGTACATCGTCCAGAAGGACCAGATCCTGCTGATCGACGAACACACCGGCCGCACCATGCCGGGCCGTCGCCTGTCCGAGGGCCTGCACCAGGCGATCGAGGCGAAGGAAGGCGTACCGATCCAGGCGGAGAGCCAGACCCTGGCGTCCACCACCTTCCAGAACTACTTCCGCCTCTACAACAAGCTCTCCGGCATGACCGGCACCGCCGACACCGAGGCGTTCGAGTTCCAGCAGATCTACAACCTGCCGGTAATGGTCATCCCGACCAACAAGCCGCTGGCGCGCAAGGACTACAACGACCTGGTCTACCTGACCCAGGAAGAGAAGTTCGCTGCCATCGTCGTCGACATCAAGGAATGTCAGGCCCAGGGGCGTCCGGTGCTGGTCGGTACCGCGACCATCGAGTCGTCCGAGTACGTTTCCCGCCTGTTGGAGAAGGAAGGCATCGAGCACAAGGTGCTCAACGCCAAGTACCACGAGAAGGAAGCCGAGATCATTTCCCAGGCTGGTCGCCCCGGCGTGGTGACCATCGCCACCAACATGGCCGGTCGTGGTACCGACATCCTGCTGGGCGGCAACTGGGAGGTCGAAGTGGCCGCCCTGGAAAACCCCAGCGAGGAGCAGGCCGCGCAGATCAAGGCCGATTGGCAGAAACGCCACCAGCAGGTGCTGGAGTCCGGTGGCCTGCATGTGATCGCGTCCGAGCGCCATGAGTCGCGTCGTATCGACAACCAGTTGCGTGGTCGTGCCGGTCGCCAGGGCGACGTGGGGTCGAGCCGCTTCTACCTGTCGCTGGAAGACAACCTGATGCGCATCTTCGCCTCCGACCGGGTGAAGAACTTCATGAAGGCGCTGGGCATGGAGGCCGGCGAGGCCATCGAGCACCGTATGGTGACCAATGCCATCGAGAAGGCGCAGCGCAAGGTTGAAGGTCGCAACTTCGATATCCGCAAGCAATTGCTGGAATACGACGACGTCGCCAACGAGCAGCGCAAGGTCATCTACCACATGCGCAATAGCCTGCTGGCCGCCGAGAGCATCGGTGAGACCATCACCGAGTTCCGCGAAGAGGCACTGACCGCCGCAATACATGCCCACATGCCACCGCAGTCGATGCCGGAGCAGTGGGATATCGCCGGCCTGGAAGCGGTCCTCTACAGCGATTTCGGCATTCGCCTGCCGCTGCAACAATGGCTCGACGAAGACCAGAAGCTCGATGAGAACGCCCTGCACGAGAAAGTGCTGGAGGCGCTGCTGGCCGCTTATGCGGAGAAGGAAGCCCTCGCCGGTGCCGAAGCCCTGCGTTCCTTCGAGAAGCAGATCGTGCTGCGGGTGCTGGACGACCTGTGGAAGGATCACCTGTCGACCATGGACCACCTGCGCCACGGCATTCACCTGCGCGGTTATGCGCAGAAGAACCCCAAGCAGGAGTACAAGCGCGAGTCCTTCACGCTATTCCAGGAACTGCTCGACTCGATCAAGCGCGACAGCATCCGCGTGCTGTCCCATGTGCAGGTCCAGCGCGAAGACCCGGCCGAGGAAGAGGCGCGCCTGCGTCGCGAAGCCGAATCCCTGGCCCAGCGCATGCAGTTCCAGCATGAGGAGGTTTCCTCGCTGGAGCCGGAGCGCGCCGCCGACGAAGACGACGCTGCCGTCGCGCCAGTGCGTACCGAGCCCAAAATCGGTCGCAACGAGGCCTGCCCCTGTGGCTCCGGGAAGAAATACAAGCACTGTCATGGGCAGGTGCAATAACCTGTCGCTACTCTGAACCTGACGCCGCGATGACCTCGCGGCGTTTTTACTCCAGCGTTTTCATCACGACCACCGATCATTTGAAGGAGCGTTTCCATGGCTGTCGGTCTTGGCCCTCTTCCTGTATTGCACCCTGTTCCCGGTTTCGAGCTTGGCATCGCCAGTGCCGGCATCAAGCGCCCAGGGCGCAAGGATGTGGTGGTCATGCGCTGTGCCGAAGGCTCCCGCGTGGCCGGCGTGACCACCACCAATGCCTTCTGTGCGGCGCCGGTGCTGATTACCCGGGAGCGCCTGAGCAGCGATGTACGCTACCTGCTGACCAACACCGGCAATGCCAACGCCGGTACCGGTGCCGATGGCCTGGCGCGTGCGCGCCGAGCCAGTGCACGCCTGGCCGAGTTGGCGGGTGTCGATGAGCGTGCCGTGCTGCCATTCTCCACGGGTGTGATCGGTGAGCCTCTGCCGGTCGAGAAGATCGAAGCGGCCCTGCCTGCCGCGCTGGCTGACCTCAAGGAAGACAACTGGGCGCTGGCGGCGGAAGGGATCATGACCACCGACACCCTGCCCAAGGGTGCCAGCCGGCAGTTCCAGCACGATGGCGTTACCGTCACTGTCACCGGCACCAGCAAGGGTGCCGGCATGATCCGTCCGAACATGGCGACCATGCTCGGCTATATCGCCACCGATGCCAGTGTCGCCCGTGATGTGTTGCAGGACCTGGTGCGGGATGCCGCGAACAAGTCGTTCAACCGCATCACCATCGACGGCGACACTTCGACCAATGACTGCTGCATGCTGATCGCCACGGGCCGTGCCGGGCTGCCGGAAATCACCGAGGCTGCCGGCGAGTTGTTCGCCAAACTGCGTCAGGCCGTTTTCGAGGTGTTCATGGACATCGCCCAGGCCATCGTGCGCGACGGCGAGGGCGCGACCAAGTTCGTCACGGTGCAGGTCAACGGCGGCGGCAACCATCAGGAATGCCTGGACGTGGCCTACGCTGTGGCGCATTCGCCACTGATCAAGACCGCGTTGTTCGCCTCCGACCCGAACTGGGGGCGCATTCTCGCCGCGGTCGGTTATGCCGGCGTACCGCAACTGGACGTGGGGCTGATCGACGTCTTCCTCGGTGAAGTCTGCATCGCCAGCCAGGGCGCTCGCGCCACCAGCTATACCGAGGCCCAGGGTGCCGAAGTCATGGCGCGGGAGGAAATCACCATCCGCATCGAGCTGGGGCGCGGCGAGGCCAGCGAGACGATCTGGACCACCGACCTGTCCCATGAGTACGTCAAGATCAACGCCGAATACCGGACTTGATCCTTCGCAAACGGCACGCTGCAAGTCAGGCGACCAGCCGCTTGCAGCATGCCGATTGAGGTTGTCTTATGCATATCCACGTCGCCGCCGCCGTCATTCGTTCCGATGATGGCCGAATCCTGATCGCCAAGCGCCCGCTGGACAAACACCAGGGTGGCCTCTGGGAGTTTCCCGGAGGCAAGGTGGAGGCGGGCGAGGCCGTCGAGGTGGCGCTCGCTCGCGAGTTGCTAGAGGAGTTGGGCATCCGTGTCACCCAGGCGCGCCCATTGATCCAGGTGCGGCACAGCTACCCGGACAAGCAGGTGCTGCTGGACGTCTGGGAGGTCAGTGCATTCGAAGGCGAAGCCCATGGCGCCGAAGGACAGCCGCTGGCCTGGGTGCAGGCACGGGACTTGTCGGATTACGAGTTCCCGGCCGCCAACCAGCCGATCATCGCGGCAGCGCGCTTGCCGGATCGTTACCTGATCACGCCCGAGGGGCTGGAGCCACAGGCGCTGCTGAAAGGCCTGCAAGCCGCCCTGGATTCAGGCATTCGCCTGGTGCAACTGCGTGCGCCGGCGATGTTCGATGCCCAGTATCGCGACATGGCGGTGGACGCTGTTGGGCTCTGCGCCGGGCGCGCGCAACTGATGCTCAAGGGGCCGCGGGAGTGGCTGGGGGATTTCCCCTCGGCGGGGTGGCACCTGACCGCCCGGCAGTTGCGCGAGTATGCGGCCAATGGCCGCCCGTTCCCGGCGCAGCGCTGGTTGGCCGCGTCCTGTCACGATGCCGAGGAGTTGGCCCTGGCGACCGCCATGGGGGTGGACTTCGTCACACTCTCTCCGGTACAACCTACCGACAGCCACCCTGGCGCTCCGGCGCTGGGATGGGCGCAGAGCCGCGCGCTGCTGGAGGGATTCAACCATCCCGCCTACCTGCTGGGCGGCCTGGGTGCTGGCGACCTCGTGCAGGCCTTGCAGGCTGGGGCGCAGGGCGTCGCGGCGATTCGCGGTTTCTGGCCCGATTGATTTCTCATAGGCTAAGGCAATCACCCTTATTCCCTTAATCAATTAACCGTATGCGATTCATTGGGTTAAGGTAGCCCCCGTCGATTTCTCAACCACTGAATGGAGTTTCAGCGATGTCCCTTATCAACACCGAAGTCCAGCCGTTCAAAGTCAACGCCTTCCACAATGGCAAGTTCATCGAAGTCACCGAGCAGAACCTGAAAGGCAAGTGGTCGGTTCTGATCTTCATGCCGGCTGCCTTCACTTTCAACTGCCCGACCGAGATCGAAGACGCCGCCGAAAACTATGCCGCGTTCCAGAAAGCCGGCGCGGAAGTCTACATCGTCACCACCGACACCCATTTCTCGCACAAGGTCTGGCACGAAACCTCGCCTGCCGTTGGCAAGGCTCAGTTCCCGCTGATCGGTGACCCGACCCACCAACTGACCCGTGCTTTCGGCGTGCACATCGAAGAAGAAGGCCTGGCACTGCGCGGCACCTTCATCATCAACCCGGAAGGCGTGATCAAGACCGTGGAAATCCATTCCAACGAGATCGCTCGCGACGTATCGGAAACCCTGCGCAAGCTGACCGCTGCCCAGTACACCGCTGCCCACCCGGGCGAAGTCTGCCCGGCCAAGTGGAAAGAAGGCGCTGCCACCCTGGCTCCTTCGCTGGACCTGGTTGGCAAGATCTAAGTTGATCGGTCTTGCGTCGGGGGCTAGTCCCCGGTGAAACCAGAAACGCCCGGACGTGAGAACGTCCGGGCGTTTTGCGTTATGGGCGCAGTGGTTTCGGCAACTGGCGGTTTTACGCCTGCGGCTTGCTGGCGGCCTGCCAGAGGACTTCCGGTAAACCCTGGCGGCGGGCGATCAGGCGGGCCGTGACGAACAGCAGGTCGGACAGTCGGTTGATATAGGCCAGCCCAACCGGGCGCAAGGGTTCCAGTGCGTTGAGGCTCTGGCAGCGCCGTTCCGCCGTGCGGGCCAGGCTGCGGCACAGGTGCGCCTGGGCGATCAGGCGCGAGCCACCAGGCAGGATGAAATCCTTGAGTGGGCCGAGCTCCGCGTTCCACTGATCGATCAGCCGTTCCAGGCGTTCGACTTCCTCCGTCGACAGGGCGTGGTAGTCCGGCATCGCCATTTCGCCACCGAGGTCGAATAGGCGGTGCTGGCAGGGCGACAGTGCCTCGAACAGCTCTTGCAGGCTTGGCCAACGCTCCTGGCCCTCCGCCAGTTCGGCCAGCAGCAGGCCGAGTTGGCTGTTGAGGCTGTCCAGCTCACCGATGGCCTCTACGCGCGGGTGGTCCTTGGGCACGCGGCGGCCGTCGGCCAGGCCGGTTTCGCCCCGGTCGCCGGTGCGGGTGTAGATTTTCGACAGGCGATTGCCCATGTGCGACTCCTGATTCAAGTGGCGCCGTGGTTATCGGCGGGTGAGTTCAGTGGTAGGCGGATGGTGAAGGTACTGCCCTGGCCAGGCCGACTCTGCACTTCCATCTGGCCCTTGTGGTTGTTGGTGATGATGAAGTACGACACGGACAGGCCGAGCCCGGTGCCCTGGCCGACTTCCTTGGTGGTGAAGAAGGGCTCGAAGATGCGTTTGCGGATGTTCTCGGGAATGCCGCCGCCGTTGTCTTCCACCTGTATTTCCGCCCAGGGCGGGTTCAGGCCGGTGCGCAGGGTGATCTGGCCGCTGCCGGGTTCGCAGTGCTGGTGAATGGCCTGGGCGGCGTTCTTCAGCAGGTTGAGCAGCACCTGTTCCAGCTCGTTGCCGATGCAGGGCACGCGCTCCAGCCGTTCGTCGAACTCGCGAATGATGTGGATGGAGCGGAAGTCGAAGCCTTCGATCAGGTCGTAGTCGTTGCCGGCGATTTCCAGCGCCTGGTCGATCAGCGTCGACAGTGGGCACTCGGCCAGCTTGCGGTCGCTCATGCGGCTGAAACTGAGCATATGGCTGACAATCTTGGCCGCCCGCGAGCCAGCCTGCTGGATGCCGTCGAGCAGTTCGGGAATCTGCCGCAGGTGCAGGTAGCGGTTGACGGCTTCCAGCGTCATGCCGGCCTGGCTGGCAGCCTCGTGGTTCTTCTCCAGGTCGGCGGAGAGGCGGCGGCGGATATTCTGCGCGTTATGCAGGATCGCCCCCAGCGGGTTGTTGATCTCATGGGCCATGCCGGCTGCGAGACTGCCGACCGAGAGCATCTTCTCCGACTGCACCATCACTTCTTCCATGGCGATGCGCTGGGTGATGTCGTCGATGCGGATCACCACGGCCTGGTTCTCGTCGCCCATCAGCGGGTACAGGGTCAGGGTGTAGTGGTGCGGTTCCTGGTCCCGCATCCAGGTGACGCGCTCGATCCGCTTGACCAGTTGCTCCTGGGAGGAGCGGCGGATTTGCCGGAGGAAGGGCTCCAGTGACGGAAAGACCTCGAAGATCGAGCGGTTCAGCGCCTTGTCGCGGGGGATGCCGGAAAGCGCGCTGGCTTCCTGGTTCCACTGGTTGACGCGCAGGTTCTCGTCCAGGGTGATCAGCGCCGAGGGCATGGAGTCGATGATGTTCTTGAGGTAGAGCTGGAAGCGCGTGAGCTTGTGTTCGATCTGGCTGCGCACGCGCATCTGCTCTTCCAGGCGTATGTTGGAGTTGCGCGTCTGTTCGGTCATGCCCTGGGCGCGATCGAAGGCCTCCTGGGCGTCGTTGCGGGCACGCTTGAGTTGCTGCTCACGGGCCTGCATGCGCGACAGCATGGTGTTGAACGCCTCGGCCAGGCGGCCGATTTCGTCCTGGCTGGAGACGTGGGCGCGCAGGGCGTAGTTCTCTTCGCGCGTGACCTGATGCGACAACGCTTCGAGGTCGCGGATCGGCTGGGTGATCAGCCGGCGCACCTGGTGGGCGACCAATACCCAGAGCAACAGGCTGACCAGCAGAATCCCGGCGCTGGCCGTCACGGTCCCGCTGTAGAAGGCGACCGGCAGCTCGCTACTGGCCACCAGCAGCAGGTGGCCTGGCGGACCGTCTGCCTGTGGCAGCTCCACCAGGCGTGTGGCGCGCAGTTCGCCCTGGCGCCACGCGGGCAGTTGTTCGAAATGCTCCGGCAGCCCCAGGCGCTCACCACGTTGCAGCTGTGCCAGGGCGTCACCCTGGCTGTCGTAGATGATGGCTGCGCGCAGCGGGGCATAGCGGTCCAGGTGAGCCAGTACCTGCTGTGCCTGCTCCGCCGAGGACAGGGACTTCTGGCTCAGTTCCGGGCTGGACAGCAGCGAGCCGAGGGTGTGCAGGGCCTGGGGGGCGACGCTCTGGCGCGAGATCCAGTAGGCGGCACTGATGAACATCAGGTTGGAGATCAGCATCACGGCGGCGAGCAGCACCAGCAGGGCAAGCAGCAACTTGCGACCTACCGGCAGGCTTTCGATGCGTTGGCGCAGGGTCATGGCGAGGTTCAGGTGGCTGGATGTGGGTGCAGGGTAGCCGTGCCTCAGTCCGTGGGCAATCCAAGTGCGCGCAGGTGATCTCGCAACCGCTGGAGCAGCCGTTGCAGGCGAGGTAGCTCCAGGCCCTGGCGCTCGGCCTGTGCGCAGGCGTAGCCGAGCAGGTAGGCGATCTCGGTCCTGCGTCCGTTGCGCACGTCCTGGTACATCGACGAGTAGTTGTCCGCCGTGGACGATATGACGCGCAGCACGGTTTCCGGCAATTCGCGAGCCGATTCGTGATAGCCATTGCGGGTCAGCAGCAGGGCCAGCTCGTCGCACAGCTCCAGCACTTCGCCCCGTATCTGCAGCAGCTCTCCATTGCGGCATTCGTGCAGGACGGTCAGGGGATTGATGGCGCAGTTGATCGCCAGTTTCTGCCAGAGGCGCAGCAGGATGTCGGGGCTCCAGTCATGGGGGATGCCGGCCCTTTGCAGGCTGTCATGCAACCAGGCCGGCGCGCTTCGCTGGTCAGGCGAGCCCAGCCAGTTGTGTCCGTGGCCGGCGAACACGACCTGGAAGTCGGCCGGGCGGTAAGCACCCTCGGTTGCGGAGATAAAGATCGCATGCAGTCCGGGCCAGTGCCCGGCGATGCGTTGCTGGCTGCCCATGCCGTTTTGCAGCAGGAGCGTGTCGCAGCCTGGCACCAGGCGTGCGGCCACGCCGGCAATGGCGGGTTCGGCATCGTAGGCCTTGCAGGCGACCAGCAGGCGCTGGATGGGCGTATTCGCGTCGGGCAGTTCGGCGGGGATCGGGTAACGCTGTGCCTGGCCGTTTTCGATCAGGGTCAACCCGCCCGCCGCCTGGTAGGCCGCCAGCCGTTCCGGAGTGCGCAGGATCAGCCTGACATTCTGCCCGCTGCGGTACAGGCGGGTGGCCCAGAGGCTGCCAAGGCTGCCGGCCCCGAGGACATGCAGCGGGGGTAAGGCCTGTGCGTCATGTGCGTGGCTCATGCGGCGCCTGTTTCTGTGGGGAGGAATGGTCGAGCCGAACAGTTATAATGACGCCCTTTTCATATCGTCAAGCCAGGCGCCCTGTCGGTATGCTCGGGCGCGCCATTGTATAAGGAGAAGTTTCATGCCCTCGTTCGACGTCGTGTCCGAACTGGACAAACACGAAGTCACCAATGCGGTCGACAACGCCGTCAAGGAACTGGACCGTCGCTATGACCTGCGTGGCAAAGGCAGTTTCGAAGCCAAGGACCTGACCGTCAACCTGACGGCCGACGCGGACTTCCAGCTGGAGCAGATGCTGGAAATCCTCAAGCTGAGCCTGGTCAAGCGCAAGATCGACGTCCAGTGCCTGGAGTTCAAGGACGCCTATCCCTCCGGCAAAGTGGTCAAGCAGGAAGTCGTGTTGCGCGAGGGTATCGACAAGGAGCTGGCGAAGAAGATCGTCGCCCATATCAAGGACTCGAAACTCAAGGTCCAGGCGGCGATCCAGGGCGAGCAGGTGCGTGTGACCGGCAAGAAGCGCGACGACCTGCAAGAGGCGATCGCCGCGTTGCGTGCCAAGGATTTCGGCATGCCGCTGCAGTTCAACAACTTCCGCGACTGATTGCGCCCAGGACAGACCGAACGGGGGCGCCGGGCGCCCTTGTCGGACCTGTCAGTGATTGGCCGGTTGCTCGCCTTCGTCCGCCCGGCAGCTTCTGCGCCATTGCCAGATGATCAGGATCAGGGTCGGTACGCCAAGAATGGCCGTGACCAGGAAGAAGTCGCTGTAGCCCAGGCTCTCGACCATCACCCCTGAGTACCCGCCCAGCAGCCTCGGCAGCAGAAGCATCAGCGAGCTGAGCAGGGCGTACTGGGTGGCGGAGAACTTCAGGTTGGTCAGGCTCGACAGATAAGCCACGAAGGCGGTCGAGGCCAGGCCGGCGCTGAAGTTGTCGCAGGAGATGGTCACGATCAGCATCTGCAGGTTGGCGCCCATGTCCACCAGCAGCATGAACAGCAGGTTGGTCGCCGCCGAGGCCAGGCCGCCGATGAACAGGATCGGCAGGATACTGAAGCGCACGATCAGCAAGCCGCCGACGGCTGCACCCAGCAGCGTCATCACCAGCCCGAACAGCTTGCTGACACTGGCGATCTCGTCCTTGCTGAAGCCCTGGTCGATGTAGAACACGTTGGCCATTACGCCCATCACCGTGTCGGACATCCGGTAGGTGGCGATCAGCCCCAGCAGCAGCAGCGCCTCCCAGCGATAGCGCAGGATGAAGTCGGTGATCGGTGTCAGCACCGGCCCCATCAGGATTCGCCCCGGCGCACTCAGGCAACCCCAGCAGATCAGCAGGTACATGGTGCCGCGTGGCCAGTAGCCGCCCCAGTAGGACTGGCACATGCCGGTGGCGGACACCATCAGGATGATCAGCACCAGCACCGACACCGCCTGGTGCACGAAATCGAAGCGCTCCGGACGATGCTTGCGGGCCGCTTCGCACAGCATGCTGCGCACCGGAACCAGCAGGGAGCGTCCCACCGGCGAAAGCGATCCGGCGATGAACAGCGCGTAGAGCAGGGCGCGTGGCCAGGCCTGGGCAATCAGCGCGTTGATCATTGCCGGCACGGAAATCAGCAGTACCAGCAGCAGGCCGACCGCAGCGAACTGGTGGTTGAACGTGTAGCGCGAAGGGCCGCTGGGCAGTGGGGCGGTCGCGGGCGGTTCGGAAATCACCAGGCTGGTCAGCAGCCCCGGCAGGATCAGGGCGGCGAACAGCAGGTAGGTGGTGCTCCAGGCGGCCTGGCTGTATTCGAGGTTGCTGGAGCCGAGCCATTCGGCCAGGAACAGGGCGCCAGCGCTGGCCAGTAGCATGGCGACGCGGTAGCCGGTCATGTAGCTGGCGGCGAGGGTGGCTTGCAGCTTCTGTTCGGCGATTTCCAGGCGGTAGGCGTCGATGGCGATGTCCTGGGTGGCCGAGGCGAAGGCGACCACCACCGCCATGGCGATCAGTAGCCCCAGGTTGTGCTGCGGGTTGCACAGCGCCATGCCGATCAGGCCGAAGGCGATCAGTGATTGCGACAGCACCAGCCAGGAGCGGCGCTTGCCCAGCCGGCCGATCCAGGGCAGGCGCCACTGGTCGAGCATTGGCGACCAGACCCATTTGAAGGCATAGGCCAGGCTGATCCAACTGGCGAAGCCGATAGTCTCGCGCGAAACACCCGCCTCACGCAGCCAGACCGACAGCGTGGAGAACACCAGTATCGCAGGGAGGCCGGCGGCGAAGCCCAGCAGCAGCAGGGCCAGGGTCGCGGGGCTGGCATAGGCGGCGATGGCATCGCGCCAGGTTTCACGGGGCATAGGGTCGGTTCGGAAGCGTGCGTAAAACGCGCACTCTAACCGCTGTGATCGGGCAAATGCCAGCCGTACCGACGCATGTCCACCTTGCCGCTGCGGATACTGATGCCTTCGGCGCGCAGACGGGCGCGCTGCTCCTGTCCGGAGGGGCTGTCTTCGGGCAGGCTGATGCGTCCTCCCGCGGCCACGACGCGGTGCCAGGGCAGTTGGCTGCCCGCCGGCAAGCGCGACAGCAGTCGTCCGACCCAGCGTGCCGCCCGCCCGAGGCCGGCCATGGCCGCCAGTTGCCCGTAGCTCACCACATGGCCATGGGGCACCTGTGCCAGCACCAGGTAGACGGCGCTGGGGCGCGTATCTTCCGGGGCGTGTTGCGGGGTAGCGGAGTGGGGTGGTTGAGGCATGTGCGAGTCCCGTGGCGTCGGTACCTGGAAATCCATTCAGCAGACAGCTATTGCCGTGCTGCCTGGCATGCGGATAATGCCAGTCCCTGTTCTATCTGTAGATGTTCTACGCCTATGTTTTCCCGATCCTTGCTGTGCGTTGCGCTGTGCGCGCTTTCCCTGCCATCCCTGGCCGATACCGTATGGATGAAGAATGGTGATCGCCTTACGGGCAAGATCACCGTGCTCGATGGCGGCAAGCTGCTGATCGAAACCGACTACGGTGGATCCATCGCCCTGAAATGGAGCGACGTGGCGACCCTCGAGAGCGAGCGTCAGTTGCTGGTCAAACAGGGCGATGTGACCGGTGACATGGCCAAGTCGCTGCAGCCCGCCGAGGAAGGCCGGGTGACACTGGCCAACGGCGGCGAGCCGAAGACGGTCGAACTGGCGAGCATTTCCCAGCTCATGCCGCCACGGTCGCTGATTCAGGATTTCACCTGGAAGGGCAACATTGGCGTCGCGCTGGATTACAAACGCGCCGAGAACGACACCGACGACTACGACGTGGCGTTCGACACCACCGCGCGGCACGGCTTGTGGCGCCATAACGGCAAGGCCAACTACAACCGCGAATACAAGAACGACGTGACCACCACCGATAACTGGGACGCCGAGTACGCGCTGGACCGGTTTATCGATGAGCACTGGTTCTGGCAGGGGCGCCTGAGCTACAAGCGCGACAAGATCGAAGACGTCAGGCGCCAGCGTACGGTCGGTACGGGTCCTGGTTACCAGTTCTGGGATAACGAGCTGGGCGCCTTCTCCCTGGCTTCGCTGATCAACCGCAGTGACTACAAATTCGCCGACGGTGACAAGGACGACTTCTATTCGGCGGCGCTGAAGTGGAACTACAACCGCTACCTGCTGGGCAAGAGCATCGAGCTGTTCAGCACCGGTGAGGCGGGCAAGCCGCTGAGCAGCGTTGCCGACTACACCCTGGATGCCACCCTGGGTCTGCGTTACAAGGTTACCGATTGGGCTTCGCTGAATATGAAGGCCGAGAAGGACATCGTCAGTGGCGCTCAGAGCGACCTGGACGAGACGCGGTATACCATTGGGTTTGGGATTGGTTGGTAAGGTCTGAAAGGTGATGGCTCTGGGGTGTTTGAGATTTTGACATACACCCGCTGCATCTTTACCGATTGATCAACCTGTTGCGCCCTTACGGCGCCTCCCTTGACTCGCTGCGCTCGCCCTTCGGGCCAGCCTACGGCTGTTACTCCGCTTCGCTACGTTGCTTTGCTCGTGCAAAGAAAGGAAGCAAAGAAACACGCCCCCAGTCATACGGCCCCTGCGCTGCGCTCCGGGGTTCCTTCACTTCGGCATCGCTCCGGGGGCCGGCGTACAAGGGCCGTCCTGGCCCTTTACGCCTCTCGTGGCATCCATGCCACTCGCTCCCCTACGCAATGCCTGCGTTCAGCCTTCTGAAAGGGGGGAGGATGCTGCGTCTGTGACATCCCTTGCAGACAAGACCTAAAGATAAACTTAAATCAAGTTTGTTTAATTCGGTCTTCCAGTCACCGCATGCTTCACCACCCCCATCAGGAGGCCGAGCGGAGTCGTCGTGTAAGGGGTTGAGCGGCAGGGATGCCGCGAGAGGCGCGATGGGCCATGGATGGCCCTTCGCGGCGTGCCCCTGGAACGGCGATGGAGCGAGGGAGCCCCGGAGCGCAGCGCAGGGGCCGTATGCTGGGGGTGCCCTTCTTTTTGCTTACTTTTTCTTGGGCAAGCAAGAAAAAGTGAGGCGCCGTAAGGGCGCAATCGGTGGCCCAGCCACCACCTCTGCAACGGATGTACGCCCAAAGCCAAAGCAATACGGCTATCCACACTCAGCGCTTAAACGCGCCAATAAAAATCGCCGGGTCCACCCTGGCATCGTTCAGGCTGACATTCCAGTGCAGGTGCGGGCCGGTGGCGCGGCCCGTGGCGCCAACCTTGCCGAGTACGGCGCCTCGTTGCAGGCTGTCGCCGACCTTCACGTCGATCTGTGACAGGTGGCAGAACATGCTGATCAGTCCCTGGCCGTGATCGACGAATACCGTCCGGCCATTGAAGAAATAATCCCCAACCAGAATCACCTCGCCAGCGGCGGGCGCCTTGATGGGTGTGCCCTGGGGGACAGCGAAGTCCAGCCCCGAATGCGGGTTGCGTTCCTCGCCGTTGAAGAAGCGGCGTAGCCCGAAGGGGCTGGAGAGCGGGCCATTCACCGGTTTGTCGAACAGCAGGTTGCTTGGCTGGCGTGGGCTGAACAGTCGATAGGCCTTGGTCTGCTCGGCCAGTTCGCGTTCGATGCGGGCCAGGTTCTTGGCGTTGGGGGTGACTTGCTGCTGATTCTTCAGGGTGATGCGCTGTTCGCGGTAATGCCGCTCTCCGACCTCGAAGCCCAGGTTGCGGCCTTCGACTTCCACTTGCTGGGCACCTTGCTTCGTGCCCAGCGGGATGCCGACGATGGCGATCCAGCGCTTGCCGTCCTCGCGGATCACCAGTACCGGTTTGCCCTGGTAACGGGCCGTGGGTGCCTGGCTGGCGTTGCCCAGGTCGAGCACGGCGACGCCGCCGGGGAAGGGTTTGTTCAGCAGTCGGCTGATGAATCCTTCGGCATGGGCTGGCAGCGCGAGGCCGAGGGTGAGCAGCAGGAGAAGTAGGCGCATGAGCTCATTCGTCGAGGAGTGGGAGGGTGACGGGTGTCAGGTGATTGTCTTCGACACGCACGCGCAACTCGCCTTTGCCCAGGCGTGCCGTCAGGCGTTGCCCGGTATGGGTGTCGCCAGCTTCGCGGATGGCCTGGCCGCGCTCGTCGAGCAGGATCGAATAGCCGCGTCCGAGGGTGGCCAGTGGGCTGACCGCATGCAGTGTCTGCGTCTGGCCGTGCAACTGCTGGCGGCGGCGCGTGAGGGCTTCCTGCATGCTGCGCGGCAACCGTTCAGCCAGGTTGTCCAGGCGTTGCCTCAGCAGTTGCAGTGTGCGTCCTGGATGCTGCGCACCCAGGCGCGTGGCCAGTTGCGACAGTCGTTGCTGGCGCAACGATGCCTGGCGTTCGAGTGCGTGGCGCAGGCGCAGCTCCAGGTCGTCCACCCGCTGTGCCTGCTGGCGCAGGCGTTCGCCCGGGTGGCGCAGGTGCCGACGCAGGCTGTCGAAGCGCAGGCGCTCATGGCGCAGGCGTTCGCGCAGGGCGCGTTGCAGCCGCTGATGCAGGGCCTGGACGCGCAGGTGCATTTCCTGACTGTCCGGCGCCAGCAGCTCGGCGGCGGCGGAAGGCGTTGGCGCGCGGACATCGGCGACGAAGTCGGCGATGGTCACATCGGTTTCATGGCCTACGGCACTGACGATCGGCGTGACGCAGGCATGGATGGCACGCGCCACGGCCTCTTCATTGAAGCACCAGAGGTCCTCCAGTGAGCCGCCGCCACGGGCCAGGATCAGCGCGTCGAAGCCGGCGCGGTCGGCCAGTGCCAGGGCCTGGATGATCTGCTCGGTGGCTTCGCGGCCCTGCACGGCGGTGGGTATCAGCACCAGTTCCACCTGCGGGGCGCGGCGTCGGAAGACGCTGATGATGTCGCGGATGACCGCGCCAGTGGGCGAGGTGACGATACCGATGCGCTGTGGGTGGCTGGGCAGGGCTGCCTTGTCCGCAGCATCGAACAGACCTTCCTCCGCCAGACGCTCGCGCAGCGCTTCGAAGGCCAGGCGCAGGGCACCATCGCCAGCGGGTTCCAGGGTGTCGATGATCAACTGGTAATCGCCACGCCCTTCGAACAGCGAGACCTTGGCGCGTACCCGCACCGCCAGCCCGTCGCGCAGCACCTGGCGCACGCGCAGGGCATTCTGGCGGAACAGGGCGCAGCGCACCTGGGCCTGCTTGTCTTTCAGGGTGAAATAAACGTGCCCGGAGGCGGGCTTGGCCAGGTTGGAGATTTCACCCTCGACCCAGATGCCGGTGAAGACATCCTCGAGCAGCAGGCGGGCGCGGTTGTTGAGCTGGCTGACGCTGAGCACCTCGCGGTCGAGGTTCAGGCGCTGGAACGGGTCTTTGATCATGGCGGCATGATAAGCCGGCCCGTCCTTGGCGGGAACCGCCCGTTATCCGGCCAGCAGGCGATCGAGCAACCAGCTCGCCGCCGGTCCGAGAGGGCTGCGGCGCGACCAGACCACATCCACCGGCACATGCTTGGGCCAGCCGGCCACGGCCAGTTCCGCCAGTTGCCCCTTGGCATAGCCCGCTACCAGTTGCCGTGGCAGCGCGGCCCAGCCGAAGCCCTGGGCCGCCATTTCCAGCAGCAGCAGATAGTCCGGTGCGGACCAGCAGCGCGTTGCGCTGCCGGGCAGGTCGTCGCTGGGGGTTTCGCTGGCCACGACGCTGCTCAGGCGAAGGACACGCCAGGACTCCAGGTCCTGTTGAGTGATGCGTGCTTGCCTGGCCAGTGAGTGGTCATGGGCGACGAACAGGCCGAAGTCGGCACTGAGGGCCAGGCTGGCACGTGCGATGTCGGGCGGGTAGCTGCCCTGTGTCGCGAGTAGTCCGAGTTGGGCGCGCCCCTGGCTGACCAGGTCGAGCACGTCGGAGTGCTCGCCGATCACGCATTCGAACTCCAGGTCCGGGTAGCGCTCGTCCAGTTCGCGCAGGCGTGCCTCGTATTGGGCCGGCTGGTAGGCATCGGACAGGACCAGGGTCAGGCGGGTCTCCAGCCCTGCGGACAATTGCGCGGCATGGCGCGACAGCCGATCTCCGGCAGCGAGGACTTCCTCGGCATGGGGCAGCAGGCTGCGCCCTGCCTCGGTGAGCTGCAATTGGCGGGCGCCCCGCACGAACAGTTCCACGCCCAGGTCGATTTCCAGGCGCGAGATGGCTTCGCTGATGGTCGACTGGCTTTTCTCCAGGCGCCGACCGGCTGCACTGAAGGAGCCGCTGTTGGCTGCATGGGTGAAGGCCTGGAGTGCTTCGCTGGAAAATGACATATCGGTTTTACCGATGGCTGCTAATTATATGGTTTCGGATTTTGCGATGAGAATAGCGGCCACTGCATTCGATAGCGAGTTTTTCCATGAGCCATTCCAGCAATCTGTACGAGCGCACCCTGGGTGAGCGTGTCGTCCATGCACTGTCTTTCGAAATACTGGCGGTCCTGATTTCCGCGCCGGCATTGGCCTGGCTGCTGGACAAGCCGTTGGCGCACATGGGGGCGTTGACCCTGATGTTCTCCTCCATCGCCATGCTGTGGAACATGCAGTTCAACTGGCTGTTCGACCGTGCCCAGCGTCGCCTGGGTTTCGAGCGCGGCTGGTGGGCGCGCCTCAGCCATGCGCTGCTCTTCGAACTGGGCCTGATCGGTATCCTGGTGCCCCTGGCGGCCTGGTGGCTGTCGATCAGCCTGGTCGAGGCGTTCTTCCTCGATATTGGTCTGATCCTGTTCTTCCTGCCCTACACCATGGCGTTCAACTGGGCCTATGACCGCTTGTTCATGTCGCGTCGCGAGCCGGTCGCGACTTGACCCGGCGAGCGGGGGCGCTACCCTGCGCCCCTCGTATCGCAGGAGAGCGCCCATGGCCGGCCAACTGATCATCGTCCCGCAGGTTTCCAGTTTTCCCGCCCATGAAGCGCGGGCACGGCTGATCCTGCGCTGGCTGGCCAAACGCAATGTCGTCGAGGCGCTGCCCACGACCTGCGGGCGTGGCCCGCTCGGCATGGCCTATGCGCTGGCGCCCGGTGCCGCCGAGGTGGTCGAGGAGCCCCGGTACCTGCCTGTCGGGCAGCCGATCAATGGCCTGGAAGTCATCTACAAGCGTTGCATCTTCACGCCGGAGCGAGGCTTTCTGGAGGAGGCGGGTTGCCCGCACTGCCGTCAGGAAATTGGGGAAGCGCTGTTCGAAAGCCTGGACGAGTGGATGCCGGGTCATACCGATAATTTCACCTGCCCCGAATGTGGGCACGAGGACGACATCAACGGTTTCCTCTTCCTGCAACCGTGCGGTTTTTCCAACCTGGGGTTCATTTTCAACGGCTGGGAGCGGGCCGGTTTCCGTCAGGCCTTCCTCGAAGAGTTTGCCGATCGCCTGGGGTTCGCCGTGCGGGTGGTGGTAGTGGAGGCCTGATTACATGTCTCCCGCTTGGAGCTTGTGCCTCTCATGGGTATAATGCCGCGCTTCCTTTTTCCCGCCTGGGAGCTCCCGCCATGCTGCGTATCAGCCAAGAAGCCCTGACTTTCGACGATGTCCTCCTGATCCCCGGATATTCCGAGGTATTGCCCAAGGATGTCAGCCTGAAGACCCGTCTGACCCGTGGCATCGAGCTGAATATCCCGCTGGTTTCGGCGGCGATGGACACCGTCACCGAAGCGCGCCTGGCGATTGCCATGGCCCAGGAAGGCGGCATCGGCATCATCCACAAGAACATGACCATCGAGCAGCAGGCCGCCGAAGTGCGCAAGGTCAAGCGCCACGAGACGGCCATCGTCCACGATCCGGTCACCGTCACTCCGGAAACCAAGATCAGCGAGCTGCTGCGCAAGGCCTCGGAGCTGGGTTTTTCCGGTTTCCCGGTGGTGTCGGGGCGTGAGCTGGTGGGTATCGTCACCGGTCGCGACCTGCGCTTCACGCCCAACCGTGGCGATTCCGTCGCGGCGATCATGACGCCGAAGGACAAGCTGGTCACCGTCGAGGAAGGCACCGGCCTGGAAGACATCAAGACCAAGCTCTACGAGCACCGCATCGAGAAGATGCTGGTGGTCGACCGCAACTTCAACCTGCGTGGCCTGGTGACCTTCCGTGATATCGAGAAGGCCAAGATCTACCCGCTGGCGTCCAAGGACGAGCAGGGGCGCCTGCGCGTTGGCGCGGCGGTCGGCACCGGCGCCGACACCGGCGAGCGTGTCGAGGCACTGGTCAACGCGGGTGTCGACGTGGTGGTGGTGGATACCGCCCACGGGCATTCCCGTGGCGTGATCGACCGCGTGCGCTGGGTCAAGGAGAACTTCCCGCAGGTGCAGGTGATCGGCGGCAACATCGCCACCGCCGAAGCCGCGCTGGACCTGGTCAAGGCCGGAGCGGACGCGGTCAAGGTCGGTATCGGCCCTGGCTCGATCTGCACCACGCGCATCGTCGCCGGTGTCGGCGTGCCGCAGATTTCCGCTATCGCCAACGTCGCCGCGGCCCTCAAGGAAAGTGGCGTGCCGATGATCGCCGACGGCGGTATCCGCTTCTCCGGTGACCTGTCCAAGGCCATCGTCGCTGGCGCCAACGCCGTGATGATGGGTTCGATGTTCGCTGGCACCGAAGAAGCGCCGGGCGAGATCGAGCTGTTCCAGGGCCGTTCCTACAAGGCTTACCGTGGCATGGGCTCGCTGGGCGCCATGGCCCAGGCCCAGGGGTCTTCCGACCGTTACTTCCAGGACTCCTCGGCCGGCGCCGAGAAGCTGGTCCCGGAAGGCATCGAAGGCCGCGTCCCCTACAAGGGCTCGCTGTCGGCGATCATCCACCAGTTGATGGGCGGCCTGCGTTCCTCCATGGGCTACACCGGCAGCGCGACCATCGACGACATGCGCAGCAAGCCGGAGTTCGTGCGCATCACCGGTGCCGGCATGGCCGAGTCCCATGTGCATGACGTGCAGATCACCAAGGAAGCACCCAACTACCGAGTAGGCTGATCCGCTCGGCTCAACAGGCGCTGGAAGCTGGAAGCTGGAAGCTGGAGGTCGATGACCTCCGCTTTCACTTCCAGCTTCCGGCTTTCAGCTTCAAGCTCTTTCCGAAGGAAAGCCAATGTCCCATCAAGACATCCACGCCCACCGCATCCTGATCCTCGACTTCGGCTCCCAGTACACCCAGTTGATCGCCCGCCGCGTGCGCGAGATCGGCGTGTACTGCGAGCTGCACCCGTTCGACATGAGCGACGAGGACATCCGTGCCTTCGCCCCGCGCGGCATCATCCTCGCCGGCGGTCCGGAGTCCGTGCACCTTGCAGGCAGCCCGCGCGCGCCGCAGGCGGTGTTCGACCTGGGCGTACCGCTGCTGGGCATCTGCTATGGCATGCAGACCATGTCCGAGCAACTGGGCGGCAAGGTGCAGGGCTCCGACGTGCGCGAGTTCGGCTATGCGCGGGTCGACGTGGTCGGCAAGTCGCGGCTGCTCGACGGTATCGAGGACCATGTGAGTGCCGATGGCGTGCTCGGCCTCGACGTGTGGATGAGCCATGGTGACAAGGTCACCGAACTGGCGCCGGGCTTCAGTGTGCTGGCCAGTACGCCTAGCTGCCCGATCGCCGCGATGGTCGATGATGCCCGTGGCTACTACGGTGTGCAGTTCCACCCGGAAGTCACCCACACCAAGCAGGGCGGACGCATTCTTTCGCGTTTCATCCTCGACATCTGCGGCTGTGAAGCCCTGTGGACCGCCTCGAACATCGTCGAAGACGCCATTCGCCAGGTACGTGAGCAGGTCGGCGATGCCAATGTGCTGCTGGGCCTGTCCGGCGGTGTCGACTCTTCCGTGGTGGCGGCGTTGCTGCACCGCGCCATCGGCGACCAGCTGACCTGCGTATTCGTCGACAACGGCCTGCTGCGCCTGCACGAAGGTGACCAGGTGATGGCCATGTTCGCCGAGAACATGGGCGTCAAGGTGATCCGTGCCGATGCCGAGGAGAAGTTCCTTTCGCAGCTGGCAGGCGTCAGCGATCCGGAGCAGAAGCGCAAGATCATTGGCCGTACCTTCATCGAGATCTTCGACGAAGAGTCGTCGAAACTGGACAACATCCAGTTCCTCGCCCAGGGCACCATCTACCCCGACGTGATCGAATCGGCCGGCGCCAAGACGGGCAAGGCCCATGTCATCAAGTCCCACCACAACGTCGGTGGCCTGCCTGAGGACATGAAGCTCAAACTGGTCGAGCCGCTGCGCGAGCTGTTCAAGGACGAAGTGCGCAAGATCGGCCTGGAACTGGGCCTGCCTTATGACATGGTCTACCGCCACCCCTTCCCGGGGCCGGGCCTGGGTGTGCGCATCCTTGGCGAAGTGAAGAAGGAATACGCCGACCTGCTGCGCCAGGCCGACCATATCTTCATCGAGGAACTGCGCAACTTCGACTGGTACCACAAGACCAGCCAGGCCTTCGTGGTGTTCCAGCCGGTGAAATCGGTCGGCGTGGTCGGCGATGGCCGTCGCTACGCTTGGGTCGTCGCCCTGCGCGCCGTGGAAACCATCGACTTCATGACCGCCCGCTGGGCGCACCTGCCGTATGAGCTGCTGGAGAAAGTCTCCAACCGCATCATCAACGAAATCGAAGGCATCTCCCGCGTCACCTACGACGTGTCGAGCAAGCCGCCAGCGACTATCGAGTGGGAATGATCCCGCGTCCGGCCGCTGCTGCTAGAGACAGATAGGCGACACCCAAGAAGCCCGCATTTTTGCGGGCTTCTTGCATTTGCGATGGTGAATCCTGACCTGCGGCCTACAGGTGAAAGTCGCCTGCGGCTTCCGGTTGGTAAAGCACCTTCTCGATCCGGATGCGGCTGGTTCGGTCCGCGACCCGCCAGTCGATGGCGTCGCCTTCCTTGTAGCCCAGGATCGCCGTGCCGATGTCGGAGCAGACCGACAGTTTGCCTGCGCTGTCGTCCGCGTCCTGTGGGTAGACCAGGTCCACTTCCACTTTTTCGTCGTCCAGGCGCAGTATGGCCCTGGAGTTCATCGTGATGACGTTTCGCGCGACTTGCTGCGCATCGACCACGATGGCGCGCTCGATCTCGTGCTCCAGCTCGTATATGGAGTTGTCCTGTTCAAGCGTGAGCAGCCCCATGAGTCGCGCCTTGTCGATCTCGGTGACATAGATGTCGGAGGCGTCACCCTCGGCGCTTTCGCGCAAGCGCTGGAGATAGGCCGTCGAGGTCATGGAGAATGATTTCAACGTAGGCGTTTCGCTTTCGGGCAAAAAGCCGCAGCGCAGGAAGGCCCTGACCGAGCGCGTGTTGTCTGCGTGGATCCTGGCGATGAGCCGCTCGGCACGCATGTCGAAGAAGGCGAGTTTCATGCCTTCGCGAATGGCGCTGGCGCCGAGCTTGCGGCCCCAGTTGTCGCGGTCCCCGATGACCAGGACAATCTCGCAGTCCTCGCCCGTCTTGATCAGGCGGACAAACCCGACCGGCACGTTATGCCGGTCGTAGGCCATGAAGAATCGGCCACCCTGGTTGAACAGGTGGGTCAGGATAGGCAACTGGACCCGCTCTACGACCTGTTCGATAAATCGGGAGACATGGCGCGAATCGCTCAGGTAGCGGATGACGCACTCGTCTTCCAGCCAGTCCATCAGGTTGAGCGCATTTGCCCGAGTGATCTCGGGGCACAGCGCAATGAAAGGCTTATTCATCTTCACCACACTTGGTTGCAAGAATGAAAGCCCTTCATGGCGACGGCCATGACGGTTCTTTCAAAAAAACGCCCATTATAGGTTGGTACGCGCGTGGTGTGCCCGCTCTCGCGTTAGTTGTGCTGGGCAATCGCATGCGGGGCGTCGTGCTTACTCATATGAACAGGCTGTGGGGTTTCTCATGGGACGCGTACGCCTTGCCCCCTCTCCCGCTTGCGGGAGAGGGCTGGGGAGAGGGTAGAACGGCTTCATGCGACTGATCTGCCCAAGGCTGCTGCCGTTTGCGATGCATAAAAAATCCGATGCCAGAAGCCTGGCATCGGATGTCCTGAAAAGCCCTGTGAGGGCTTGAGTGTTGCATCACACCAGCAAGATCGTGACCCCGTCTGCAGGCTTGATCCGGCAGGCGGGGGCGTGCGCTGGCTGGGCTTTCAATAGCTCAGCAGGCTCACTTCCTTGACGGTGATTTCGTCCACCGGCTCACGCTGTTTCTTGATCAGGATGCGGTAGTCGCCTTTGGGCTCCAGTTCGTCGGACACATCGAGCAGGAAGGTCTTCTGTCCTTCATGGGCATGGCTGTGGCCGGAGCCTGAATCGAACCCGGCATGGTGACCCGCACCGAAGAAGGTCAACAGGCCGGCCAGTTTCTGTGTGCCGCCGGCATCGACGGTGTAGACCTCGTAGGTGTCCTCCGGCTCCTTGGTGAAGGAAACGGTGAGTTGCAGGACGAGTGGCGCCGAGGCGGCCTGGGCCGAGAGGACGGAGGCACGCGCCTTGGTGGCCTGGGGCAGCGCCAGTTCGAGCTTGCCGCCTTTCACGAGTTGCCCGGGCTTCTCGCTCCACAGCACGCGCTTGCTGTCGTTGCGCTGCTGGTTGAGTTGCAGCAGGCGTGTGTGTTTCTGGCTGTCGAGGGCTGCGATGCCGCCACGCAACTGGTCATAGACGTAGTTGGGATTGAAGGCTGCCTTGTAGGCTTCCGGGATGGTGTATTCGTGGCGTTTGCCGTCGCCGTTGTAGAACTGGTACGGCCAGGGCACCGCTTGCAGTTCGTCCAGGGTCGGACGAACGCCATTCGAGGAGTTTTCCCACTTCTGCCACAGGTAGTCGATGTTCGCGTGGTGGAGCCAGAACACCGGGTCGAAGCCGGCGGACGGCACCAGCGCCATCAGGCCACTGGTTTGCGTGCGGTAGATCGGGTTCCACATGGTCAGGTGATCGGTTTGGCCACCGATATAGACGTGCATGGCGCCGTGGGGGGCAGCATCTATCTGGCTGTTGAAGGCCGCGAAGACCCGGTTCTGGAACAGGGTGGTGGTGTCCAGGGCCTTGTCCATCTCCGCGCTGATGTTCCGGCCTTCGTTCAGGCTGGGCAGGCGTGCCTCGGCATACAGGCTGGACGCGCTGTCACGCAGGGCGGCGGGCAGCGTGCGGTTGGCCGGGTTGGTGTAGTCCCAGTAGGGCAGGGCGAAGTCGGCCTTGCCGGAGAGTGTGCGAACGATCGACTCGAAGTGCTGGATGTAGATCCGGTGCCAGACCAGGAAGTGGATTTCGGAGCCGTCCTGGTGGGTGCAGGTGTTCCAGCCCCACTTAAGCTTGCTGATCTCTGTATAGGAGGGGCAGAGCGGGTTGTCGCCGTTCGGAATGGTTGCCGGGATGGCGTGGGTGGCACCCTGGTAGTACCAACTGCGTGGGTCAGCGCAGCCCAGTGCGCGCATTTTTTTCAACGCCAGCTCCAGTGCCTGCAGGTCGCCCTTGGCGTCCGGGCTGTGGGCGCTCTTCCTGACGTAAAGCAGGCCCGTCGCATTGCTGGTTGCGGATGCTTCCGGGGTGGCGGGTTGCTGTGCCTGGGTATAGGCCGACATGACCATTGCCGAAGCGACGATCCCGATGGATAGGGCTTTCTTCATTGACTGTTCCTTGTCTTGGGGTGGTGTCCTGCCGTGTCGAATGACCAGCGGCTAGGGCCATGCTCCGTATGGCTTGCCATCGTTCCAGCGCATGGCGTGTCTACGATAGACGGCGGATGGCGAACAGGCCAGCCAATGTTTTGCGACTTTGGTCGGTGCGCGGCCTGGGCGGTCGAGCATGTGGTATTTGTGCCGCTCAGGCCTGTGCTGGCCGTGGCGGCAGGCCCGAGAGCCATTCCAGTGCATCCTGCCAGAGCGGTTCGGCCGAGGCGCGGAAGTAACCCATATGGCCTATCTGGCCACCTTGGCGGGAAGGGTCGAGGTCCAGGCGGGTGATGGGGGCCTGGCTGTAGCCTTCGAGGAAGGCGTCGCGCGATCCGGGCATGGCCCACAGGTCATCCAGGGCGTTGGCGGCGAGGATGGGCGTGTGTACTGCGGCGAACTGTCTTTCGATGCCGGCCATGGCCGGGTCGTCGAAGAAGTAGCGTGGAAAACCGCACCAATGGCGCCACTGGCGGTAGACATCGAGGGGCAGGTCTTCGCCCAGACCAAGCATTTTCCAGGGGCAGTAGCCCTTCCAGTAGGTCAGCGGCGGCAGTACCAGGCGCCACATCGCCAGGACTTTCAAGCGCTCGGCCAGCGGCATGTGTCCGTGCCAGCCCGCGCCGACACCAAAGCCGTAGAATCCCGTCACCGCCTGGTGATTGGGCAGCAGGCCGAAGCCATGGCCGCCGTATGAGTGACCGACCATGTACAACGGGACGTCATCGCCTTTCATGGCGTCCACCGCTGCCGCCAGGTCGAGACGCCCCCAGTCCAGCAGGTTCATGCGGAAGCCTTTCAGCGAGGCGGGGCGTGACAGGCCGATACCGCGATAATCCAGTGTCAGCGTTTCGAAGCCCTGGGCGCTTGCGTAGAGGGCGAAGCGCCGGTAGAAGCCCTGTGGCACCGCGGTTGCCCCGGCGATGATCAGCCGGCCACGCCGCTCGCCGCTGGCGGGGTAGCGGGTGACGGCGAGGGGGTAGCCGTCCGCTGCGGTGAGTGTCGAAGGACTTGGATTCATTGGCTCGCCTCTATTCTTATGACGACTGTTATAATTCGGGCAGGCTAGATTATTACGACTGTCATAGCAAGGGTGTCGAAATGAGTGTGCGGCAAACCGATTCACGCCAGCGGGTGGTAGAGGCCGCCGCCGGCATGCTGGCGCGGCATGGCCTGAATGCCACCAGCATCCGCGAGATGGCGCGGCGGGCGGAGGCACCGCTGGGGTCCACCTATCACCACTTTCCGGCGGGCAAGACCCAGGTGATCGTGGAGGCGGTCGACTTCGCGGGTGCCTATACGGCCCAGCAGTTGCGGCGTCATTTGCAGGCCGGGCTGTTCGAAGGGGTCGCAGGGTTCATTGCCATGTGGCGCGAGACGCTGCTGCGTTCGAACCTGCACATCGGCTGCCCGGTGCTGGCGGTGGCCGTGGAGGAACCTCTGGACGAGGTGGCGGAAGAGGCACAGGCCGCCGCAGCGCGTGCTTTCGAGGAGTGGCAGCGGATTCTCTGCGAAGCCTTCGCCCGGGAAGGATTGACGGGGGAGCAGGCGGTCGGACTGGCCACGTTGATCGTGGCCTCCGTGGAAGGCGCCATCGCGATGGCCCGTGCGTACCGGCGCATCGAGCCATTCGACCGGACCGCTGCCCGCCTGGAGCCGATCATTCGCCAGGCGCTGGTGGACTGTACAAAACCGGCTAGCGCCGCCGAATGAGCGTTCCTGGCTCGTGTATCAGCGGCGCAGCGCCGGCAGGCTGTCCAGCCAGCTCTGTGGCAAGTGCTGGCGCAGGCTCTCCGTCAGTCGGTCGCGGTGTTTCTGGTAGAGCAGGCCCAGGGCGATCAGGCCGAGGCCTATCAGGCTGACGAAGACCGGGAACAGCAGCGAGTCGGCGAACACGTCGCGTGCCAGATAGCCCAGGTAACCGGCCAGGCCGATGCCGCCGAAGACCATGAACAGTGGACGGCGCAGCAGCACGGCCATGAGCATCAGCACCAGGTTGATCAGGCAATAGAACAGTTTGCCGATCTCGCTGTTGCTTTCCATCATCGTCAGGCCGCCCCAGAACGCCAGCAGGCCGGCCAGGTAGCCCCAGAAGGCGAAGTCGCCCTGGCGGCGGCCATCCAGCCACAGGCTGACCAGCAATACCGGGATACCGAACAGCAGTGATACCAGGCTACGGTCGTTCCAGCCGAAGCTGCCGGAGAAGAACAGTCGGCCCAGGTCCATCGACATGAACCAGAGCGCCAGGGCGATCGGCATCACGATGAAGGGGAAGGGCACCAGGCGCAGCATCAGCAGCCCGCCCAGGATGGTGGCGACTTCGAGAATCAGCCATTGGCTGTTGATGTAGTGGTAGTAGTCGTCGAAACCCTGGTGTTCGCTGCCTTGCGGCCACAGGCCGAGCAGGCGCAGTGCGGCGAAGGTCACCAGCGGCACCAGGCTGACGGCCACGGCGGCCAGCAATCCCCCCGGCACGAAGTGCTGACGCCGCCACAGTACGATACCGATGCAAGCGGTCGATAGCAGATAGACGCCCCCCAGCGCCAGCAAGGCGCTGTCGCCGACATTCATCCAGGCTTCGTTGAGCAGCCAGCCAAGCGCGCCGATGACCAGCAGGGCGCCGAGGTAATAGATCACATGAGTGAGTTGGAAACTGCCGCGCAGTTGCGGCCTGCTGGCGAAGAACGCCAGCAGCGCCTGGTCCTGGCCGGGTTGCAGGACGCCAGCGTGTACGGCCTGCTCCAGGTCTTTTGCATCGATCCGCAGTGACATCGTCTCTCCTTTTTATGTGATGGGAGAGTGCTTGCCAGGGCGGTTCGATCTTTACCAAACCCTGACATCTCTCTTACCCAACCCTGGGTCAGCCATCGCTTATAGTGGCGACCGCTAGCGTGTGGGGGGACCCACACATTCCTGCAAGTAGTGTTGTCGGCGAGTCTATACCAATGAGTTTACTGCGACCGCGTTATCTGGTTCCGGTTCTGACTGTGCTGGCGCTTGGCGTTTGGCTGGCCTGGGGCCGTCTGTTCCCCACATCCTCGACCCAAGGCCTGTTGACCGCTGAAGTGGTGGCCCAGGACATTCAGCGCACGGTGATCGCCACCGGTACCTTGGAGGCCTTCAATCAGGTGAGTGTCGGTGCCCAGGTGTCCGGGCGCATCGAGTCGCTGAAGGTGGATTTCGGCGATGAGGTGAAGAAGGGCGACCTGATCGCCGAGATCGACTCGCTGACCCAGCAGAACGACCTGAAGAACGCACGCGCCGCCCTGGCCAACGTCAAGGCCCAGCGCGCCGCCAAGCAAGCTTCGCGCAAGCAGGCGCAACTGGCGTTCGAACGCCAGCGCAGCATGTCGGTGCAGAATGCCAGTTCGCGCGAGGACTACGAGACCGCCGAGGCCAACCTGGCGATGGTCAAGGCCGAGATCGATGCGCTGGATGCGCAGATCGAGCAGGCGCAGATGCAAGTCGCAACGGCCGAACTGAACCTGGGGTATACCCAGATCACCGCGCCCATCGACGGCACCGTGGTCGGAGTGGTGGTGAAGGAAGGCCAGACGGTGAACTCGGCGCAGTCGGCGCCGACGCTGGTCAAGCTTGCGCAACTGGGCAAGATGACGGTCAAGGCGGAAATCTCCGAGGCCGACGTGGTGCACGTGCAACCAGGCCTGCCGGTCTACTTCACGACCCTGGGCGAGCCTGACAAGCGTCGCGAAGCCACCCTGCGCGCCATCGAGCCTGCGCCCGACTCGATCAACAGCGAGAGCGACAGCAGCTCCAGCACCACGTCCACCGATACCGCCATCTATTACAACGGCGTGTTCGACGTGCCCAACGAGGATGGCCGCCTGCGCATCTCGATGACCGCCGAAGTGAATATCGTGCTGGACCAGGCCAAGGCCGTGCCGAGCATCCCGGTGGCGGCGCTGGGCAGCGCCAATCGCGATGGCAGCTACACCGTGCAGGTCCTGCGTGGCGACGGGCGGATGGAGCCTCGCGATATCCGCACCGGTCTCGAGGACAGCCTGAATGTGCAGGTGCTGGAAGGCCTGGCGCTGGGTGAGAAGATCGTGCTGGGGGATGCCGCACAGGGCTCTTCGACGCAGTTGCGCGGTGGGCCGGGGATGAGGTTCTAGGATGGCCCGGCCACTGCTCGAAATCGAAGGGCTGAGCCGCGAGTTCGCGGCGGGCGACCAGACCGTACGGGTTCTGGAGGATATCGACCTGCGTATCGACCAGGGCGAAATGGTCGCCATAGTCGGTGCTTCCGGCTCCGGCAAGTCGACGTTGATGAATATCCTCGGCTGCCTGGACCGGGCGACATCCGGCGTCTACCGCATCGCCGGGCGCGAGACCTCCAGCCTGGATGCCGACGAACTGGCACACCTGCGGCGCGAATATTTCGGTTTTATCTTCCAGCGCTACCACCTGCTGACCGATCTGGATGCCCGCGACAACGTGGAAATCCCGGCGATCTATGCCGGTACCGAGCCGCGCCTGCGCCGTGAGCGCAGCGAGGCCCTGTTGCAGCGCCTCGGGCTGGGCAATCGCCTGGAGCATCGTCCGGGGCAGCTTTCCGGTGGCCAGCAACAGCGCGTCAGTGTCGCGAGGGCACTGATGAACGGTGGCCAGGTGATCCTGGCGGACGAGCCGACCGGTGCCCTGGACAGCAACAGCGGGCAGGAAATGCTCAAGCTGTTGCGCGAGCTGCATGCCCAGGGCCATACGGTGATCATCGTTACTCACGACATGAACGTGGCGCAGAGCGCCGACCGCCTGATCGAAATCAGCGATGGCCGTATCGTCGCTGATCGGCGCCTGGGTGCGGGAGTCGCCAGGGCCGACGACCACGTGAGCGAACTGGCGCCGGTGGCGCTGCGCGAGCACCCCTGGCGAGCCGTGCTGGGGCAGTTCGGCGAGGCGTTCCGCATGGCCCTGCGCGCCATGCTGGCGCACAAGCTGCGCACCTTCCTGACCATGCTCGGGATCATCATCGGCATCGCTTCGGTAGTGTCCGTGGTGGCGCTGGGGCAGGGCTCGCAGCAGCAGATCATGGAGAACATTTCCTCCATCGGCACCAATACCGTGGACATCTTCCCTGGGCGTGGCTTTGGCGACCGTCGTTCGGCACGCATCCAGACGCTGGTCCCGGCGGATGCCGATGCACTGGCCAGGCAAGCCTTCGTCGACAGCGTGACGCCTTCGGTCTCCAGTTCGGGCACCCTGCGTTACCGTTCCGAGGCCCTGACGGTGTCGATCAATGGCGTGGGCGAGCAGTTCTTTCGCGCCAAGGGGTTCGATTTCGCCCAGGGGCAAGGCTTCGATACGGCGGATGTGCGGGCCTCGGCGCAAAGCGTGGTGATCGACGACAACACCTGGAAGAAGCTGTTTCCCGGCAAGGACAACGCCCTGGGCGAGGTGATCCTGCTGGGCAACGTGCCGAGCCGCATCATCGGCGTGCTGAAGCCGGCGCAGAGCATGTTCGGCAACAGCGAGTCGTTGCGCGTCTACATGCCCTACACCTCAATCATGAACCGGATGCTCGGCCAGTCCTACCTGGAAAGCATCACCGTGCGCATCAAGGATGACGTCTCCAGCGATGCCGCCGAGCAGGGCATCGTCCGCCTGCTGACGCGCCGCCATGGCACCCAGGATTTCTTCGTCATCAACACCGACACCATCCGCCAGACCATCGAGAAAACCAGCCAGACCATGACGGTGCTGATTTCCACCATCGCGCTGATCTCGCTGCTGGTGGGTGGTATCGGCGTGATGAACATCATGCTGGTGTCGGTGACCGAGCGGACCCGCGAGATCGGTGTGCGCATGGCGGTCGGTGCGCGGCAGAGCGATATCCTGCGCCAGTTCCTGATCGAAGCGGTGCTGGTGTGCCTGATCGGCGGCTCGCTCGGGGTCGCATCGGCCCTGGCGTTCGGCGCGATCTTCAGTCGCCTGTCCAGCGATTTCCCCCTGGTATTTTCCAGCGCCTCCATCGTGGCGGCGTTCCTCTGTTCCAGCCTGATCGGGGTGGTCTTCGGTTACTTGCCGGCGCGCAACGCCGCACGCCTGGACCCGGTCGATGCCCTGTCGCGAGAGTGATTCGATGCACAAGTTTCCTGTAATTGCCTTGTTGGCCCTGGCGGTGAGTGGCTGTTCCATTCTGCGTAGCGACTACCAGCGTCCTGAGCTGACGATTCCCGCCACCTGGAATGAAACGGCGGAGCAGTCGGCCGTGGCGAGTGGCGAAGACTGGTGGCGTGCCTTCCAGGACCAGCGACTGGACAGCCTGGTGGAGCAGGCCTTGAGCCGTAACAACACCCTGGGCAGCGCCCTGCTCAAGGTCCGTCGTGCCCAACTGCAGGCCGGGTTGGCACGCGATGCGCTGTTCCCGCAGCTCAGCAGCGGTTTCGATGCCGGCAAGAGTCGAAACCTGCGTGGTGACTCCACCACCACCCACAGCTACAGCTTCAACAGCAGCGTGAGCTGGGAACTGGACCTCTGGCAGCGTCTGGCCAGCGCCGAGGACGCCGCGCAACTGGAGGCCCTGGCCAGCGAAGGTGACTACCAGGCGGCACGCCTGACCCTGGTCGGCACCCTGGGCAATCTGTATTGGCAGGTTGCCTACCTCAACGAGCGTATCGCCTTCAGCCAGCAGAGCGTCGAGGATGGCGAGCGGACGCTGGCGCTGGTGCAGGTGCAATACGACAGCGGAAAGGCTTCCACACTGGAGCTGGCCGAGGCGCGCCAGAGCCTGGAAACCCTGCGCGCGAGCCACCAGTCGCTGTTGCAGCAACGGGTGGAGCAGCGCAATGCGCTGGCGGTACTGTTCGATGGTGCGATTCCCGCCGAGCTGGATGATATCCAGGGGTTGCAGCAAGCCATCCTGCCTTCGGTCGCGGCCGGTCTGCCGGCGTCCTTGCTCGGGCGTCGGCCGGACTTGCAGGCCGCCGAATTGCGTCTGCGTGGCAGCCTGGCCACGGTGGATGCGACCCGTGCCGACTATTACCCCGGCATCAGCCTGACCGGTGCCCTGGGCTTTGCCAGCAGCAGTCTGGGCAACGTATTGCAGAATCCTGTCGCGACCCTGGGAAGCGGGCTGACACTGCCCTTCCTGCAATGGAACCGCATGCAACTGAACGTGGACATCGCCAAGGTCGACTACCAGGTGGCCGCCATCGATTTTCGCCAGACCCTCTACGAGGCGCTGGCCGATGTGGAAAACAACCTGGCGGGACGCCGTCACTATGCGGAGCAGCAGGCCATGCGCGAGCGTGCCCTGGAGGCGGCCAACGAGGCCGAGCGTATCTACCGGGTACGCTACGAGGCGGGCGCGATCGACCTGCAATCCTGGCTCAGCGCACAGGAAACCCGGCGTAATGCTCAGATCACCCTACTGGAGAACAAGCGCGATCAGTTGCTGAACCATATCGCGCTGTGCCAGGCACTGGGCGGGCAGGCGGAGTGATTGGCGCGGCCCGTGCTTTCTCCCGACCGCGTGTCGCAAGACCGGGGTGATCCTGGGAGAAAGCCCAACTCCGTCGCTCCCGCGTAAGCGGGAGCCTAGGTGCGCGGGCTTATGAGCAACGAGCTTTTTCTACAGTCACCGCGGCAGGCGGCTGTGCGATGAGCGCAATGTCAGCGCGCCGTAGGAAGTAGTGCATGGCGCATCCTGGGCAACGGGGAGGCCAGCGGGAGAACGACTGGGCGCTGTGACGGTCCATTGAATTCATTACAGATTCTTTCTGTAAAGACGCCCGTGGCGTGTGCCATGGCATCGATTCAATGGAGTAGCAACGCCTTGCACATCGTTGACATGACCATGTTCTATGCGCCTGCCAGTGGCGGCGTTCGTACCTATATAGAAGCCAAACACCGGCGTTTGCAGCATTATCCCGGCATTCGCCATAGCGTCCTGGTGCCGGGCGCTGCGTATGGTGAGGCGGGCGGTGTCTATGAATTGCCCGCGCCATTGCTGCCATTCGGCAAGGGCTACCGTTTTCCGCTGCGCCGTGGTCCCTGGCGTAATTTGTTGCGCAGCCTGCACCCGGACCTGATCGAAGTCGGCGACCCCTACATGACGGCCTGGGCGGCGCTGGATGCGGGGCGTCGGCTGGATGTGCCGGTGATCGGTTTCTACCATTCCGACCTGCCGCTGCTGGCGAGCAACCGCGCCGGCGACTGGCTCGGTGAACGGCTCAATCACTACGTTGCCCATCTCTACGGGCGCTTCGACCGGGTGCTGGCACCGAGCAAAGTGATGGCGCGCAAGCTGAGCGGGCTGGGTGTGCGCAATGTCCATGTGCAACCGCTGGGTGTAGACCTGCAAGTGTTCCACCCGCGTTGGCGTGATGATCAGTTGCGCAGCTCGCTGGGGCTGGCGGATGACACCCGGTTGATGGTATTCGCCGGGCGTGGCTCGCGGGAGAAGAACCTCGATGTGTTGCTGGGCGTGGCCAGGACGCTGGGTAAGCCCTACCACCTGCTGCTGGTCGGCTCGCGCATGCCGCGCAAGGTGCCCGAGAATGTTTCGGTGATGGATGGCTTCCGCCCGGCGGCGGAGGTTGCACGCTTGATGGCCAGCAGTGATGTGCTGCTGCATGCCGGCAACCAGGAGACCTTCGGGCTGGTGGCGCTTGAGGCCATGGCATGCGGTATCCCGGTGGTGGCCGCGCGCGCCGGTGCGTTGCCGGAGATCGTGCCGGCCCATGTCGGCAATCTGTGCCGGCCTCTGGATGCACAGGACATGGCGCGTGCCGTGCGCGAACTGTTCGAGGCGGGTGCGCGTCGTATGGGCGGACAAGCCCGTCAGTACGTCGAGGCTCATCATGCCTGGGATGCGGTCATCGCTGGCCTGCTGGCCCACTACCAGGCGGTGACCGGATATGCCGAGTCGTCGGTGGTGGCCCATGGCTGAGCGCGGATTGATGCTGGTGCTGCACGACGTGGCCCCGGAAACCTGGCGGGACTACCGGCCGTTCGTCGAGCAAGTGGATGCCCACGGGCCTGTGCCGATGACCTGGCTGGTCGTGCCGGACTTCCACCGGCGCAACCCCCTGGCCAGTCATCCGGACTTCTGTCGGATGCTGGAGTCGCGTCTGGCCCTGGGCGACGAACTGGTCCTGCATGGCTTCTACCATGCCGACGACCAGCCGCCACCGCGCTCTCTGGGCGACTGGTTCATGCGACGCATCTATACCCACGAAGGTGAGTTCTACGGGCGTAGCGAAGCGTCGGCGCGTGAGCGCCTGGAGCGGGGCATGGCGCTGTTCCGGCAACTGGGCTGGCCCCTGCACGGCTTCGTGGCGCCCGCCTGGTTGATGAGTGAAGGCACCCGCAGTGCCCTGCGTGATACCGGTCTGGATTACAGCAGCGCTCCCGGTTGCCTGTACCGTCTGCCGGACTTCCAGCACCTGCCCGCGCCTGGGCTGGTCTGGAGTGCGCGCAGCGGCTGGCGTCGGGGGCTGTCGTGGGCCAATGCCGAATGGGCGCGTCACCGCCATGCCGAGGCACCGGGGCTGCGCCTCGGGCTGCATCCCGTGGACATGCGCCATGCATTTTCCCGCGATTACTGGCTGCGGACGCTGCGCGAGGAACTGGAGGGCGGGCGCCGGGCGATGACCAAGTTCGATTGGTTGCGCAGCCAGCGATGAGCCGCAGTGGCTGGGTATTGCTTTCGGCGCTGCTGGCGGCGGCCCTGATCCCGCTGTTGCTGGGAGGCGTCGGGTTGCTCGAACACCTGCGCTCCTTTCCTGTGGGCTGGCTGCTGGGCATGCTGGCGATGATCGTGCTGGGCTGGAGTCTGAATGCCCTGCGCCTGCGGTTGTTGCTGGGGCGCAAGACGCTTGGTCAGGGGCGCGCGACCGCCATCGTGATGGCCACGGAGTTCGCCATCTGCGCCACGCCGGGCGGTGCCGGTGGCCCGGTGACGCTGGCGGCGTTGCTGGCGCGGCATGGGGTGGCGCCCGCCCGAGGCGCGGCGACCTACGCGGTTGAGCAACTGAGCGACCTGCTGTTCTTTGCCTGCGCCATGATGGCTGTGCTGATCTATGGCCTCACCCATGCATTGACGCCGTACATGGATAACCTGCTGGAGAGCAGCCTGATCCTGATGGCGAGTGTGCTGGCGGGGCTCGTGCTGATGGTGCGCTTCCAGGCTGCCTTGTTGCGTGCCAGTAGCCGGTTGCTGGTGCGCCTGAAGGTCAAACGGCAGCGCAGGTGGCGCTGGGCCAGGATGTTCCTGCGTTTTCGCCAGGCCTTGCGCCGCAGCCTGGGTTTGCCTCGGCGGCTCTTGCTGAGCGTCTTTCTGCTGACGGCGATGCATGGGCTGTTGCGCTACAGCGTGCTCTACCTGACCCTGCTTGGCCTGGGCAAGGACATCGACTGGGCCTGGAGCTTCCTGGTGCAGATGCTGGCGCTCGGGGCGGGGCAATTGAGCCTGCTACCGGGTGGCGCGGGCAGTGCCGAACTGGCCTCGGCCGCGTTGCTGGCGCCGCTGGTGGGCAAATCAGGTAGCGCCGCAGCCATCCTGATCTGGCGCTTCGTGACCTACCATTTCTACCTTATCGCCGGGGCTCCGGTCTTTTTGCACCTGGCTGGAAGGCCAATGCTTGAGCGGCTCATGCGCTCGCGTGACCGCTCCTCGGAAAATGGAAACTCTTGAAAGCCATGGCCGGTCAACTTCAGGGCATGCATAAAACCACTGGAGGTTCACATGAGCAGCACGGGTGACAAGATCAAGGGCAAGGCCAACGAGGTCATCGGCAAGGTGAAGCAGAGCATTGGCGAGGCGACCGACAACGAACGGCTGAAGGGCGAAGGCTTGCAGCAGGAGCTCAAGGGCGAAGCGCAGCAGATCAAGGGCGATGCCAAGGATGCGCTGAAGAAGGGCGTGGACAAGGTCTGAAAGCGGTAGAGTGACCTCTCCGTCGGTCGACGGCGGAGAGGTCCGATCAAAGCGGGGCGCCTAGCGCTCCAGGTGCTGGATCTTGCCGGTGACGCCATCCCATTCGGCGGCATCGGGCAGCGAATCCTTCTTCTCGGTGATGTTCGGCCAGACTTCCGCCAGCTCGGCGTTCAACTCGATGTATTCCTGCATGCCATCCGGTATCTCATCCTCGGAGAAGATGGCCTGGGCCGGGCATTCCGGCTCGCACAATGCGCAATCGATGCACTCGTCCGGGTGGATCACCAGGAAGTTCGGGCCTTCGTAGAAGCAGTCCACCGGACAGACTTCCACACAATCGGTGTACTTGCACTTGACACAGTTGTCGGTGACGACGAAGGTCATTTCTAGCTATCTCCTCAGGCGTGTCGGTTGGCACGACAGTGGTATGGCGGCACCAGGCAATACCGCCCATCCAAAAAATGTGCGCGATTCTAGCAGTTTTTATATGCGGGCTGTTGACTTTCGAGCGGACTGCATTATTGCGTCGAATTCGCATCCATCACGCCAGCAGTCCCTCGAAAAATCCTGGCTCAGATACGTTGCTTCAGGCTGTACAGCAGCTCCAGCGCCTGTCGCGGCGTCATGCCGTCCGGGTCGGTGCGGTGCAGTTCTTCGATCACCGGGTGCGGCAGGCTGGCGAACAGATCGCTCTGCATTGGTGCAGGCGTCTGGCCGGGCGCCATTTTCGGCGATTCGTGGGCCAGGCTGTTGGTTTCCAGGCGCGACAGATGGTCGCGAGCACGGAGAATGACGTCTTCCGGCACGCCGGCCAACTGTGCCACCGCCAGGCCATAACTCTGGCTGGCTGGCCCCGGCAGGACATGGTGCAGGAAGACGATGCGCTCGTTGTGCTCGGTGGCCGACAGGTGCACGTTGCTGACCACCGGCTCGTTCTCCGGCAGCACCGTCAGTTCGAAGTAATGGGTGGCGAACAGCGTGAAGGCGCGCAGGTGGGCCAGTTGCTCGGCGGCTGCCCAGGCCAGCGACAGGCCGTCGAAGGTGCTGGTACCGCGCCCCACTTCGTCCATCAGCACCAGGCTGCTGTCCGTGGCGTTGTGCAGGATGTTGGCGGTTTCGCTCATTTCCACCATGAAGGTCGAGCGCCCGCCGGCCAGGTCGTCCGACGAACCGATGCGGGTGAAGATGCGGTCCACCAGTGACAGTTCGCAAGCGGCGGCGGGCACGAAACTGCCGATCTGCGCCAATAGCACGATCAGCGCGGTCTGGCGCATGTAGGTGGATTTACCGCCCATGTTCGGCCCGGTGATGATCAGCATCCGCGTGTCATCGTCCAGCTTCAGGTCGTTGGCGACGAATGGCGTCTCCAGCACCTGCTCGACCACCGGGTGACGGCCCTGCTCGATGCGCAGGCAGGGCTGTTCGGTGAAGCGCGGGCAATTCAGGTCGAGGTTGAGCGCCCGTTCGGCGAGGTTGCTCAGCACGTCCAGTTCCGCCAAGGCACCGGCCGACTCCTGCAACGGGGCGAGGTGTTCGATCAACTGCTCGATCAGTTCCTCGTAGAGTTGCTTCTCGCGTGCCAGGGCGCGGCTCTTGGCCGACAGAGCCTTGTCCTCGAACTCTTTCAGTTCTGGCGTGATGAAGCGTTCGGCGCCCTTGAGCGTCTGGCGTCGGATGTAGTCGGCGGGGGCCGACTCGGCCTGCTTGCTCGGCAGTTCGATGAAGTAGCCATGCACACGGTTGTAGCCGACCTTGAGGTTGGCCAGGCCGGTACGCGCCTTCTCCCGGATTTCCAGGTCCATCAGGTACTGGCCGGCGTTCTCGCTGAGGGATTGCAGCTCGTCGAGCTGGCTGTCGTAGCCAGTCTTGAGGACGCCACCGTCGCGGATCACTGCAGGTGGGTTGTCGATGATGGCGCGGGCCAGCAGGTCGGCCAGTTCCGGGTAGGTGCGGATGCTGACGGCCAGTTGTTCCAGGTGCGTCGCGTCCAGGTTTTGCATCGCCTGCTGCAACTGCGGCAGCGCAGCCAGGGCATCGCGCAGGCGCGCCAGGTCGCGTGGGCGGGCATTGCGCAGGCCGATCCGGGCGAGGATGCGCTCCAGGTCGCCGATGTCCTTCAGTTGCGGCTGGATGGACTCGAAACGGTAATGCTCAAGCAGGCAGGCGATGGAGCCCTGGCGCGCTTCCAGCACGGCGCGGTCGCGCAACGGACGGTGCAGCCAGCGGGTCAGCAGGCGGCTGCCCATGGCGGTCTGGCTGCGGTCGAGTACCGATTGCAGGGTGTTGTCGCGCCCGCCGGAGAGGTTGGTGTCCAGTTCCAGGTTGCGGCGGGTGGCGCCGTCGAGCACCACGGTTTCGTCCAGGCGTTCGTGGCGCAGGCGGCGCAGGTGGGGCAGCGCGGTGCGCTGGGTTTCCTTGGCATAGGCCAGCAGGCAGCCAGCGGCGCCGATGGCCAGGGTCAGGTTCTCGCAGCCGAAACCTTTGAGGTCCTGGGTGGCGAACTGCTGGCAGAGGCTCTTGTGCGCGGAGTCGCGGTCGAAGTCCCAGGGCGCGCGACGGCGCACGCCACGGCGTTTTTCCAGCGGCAGGCCCTGGGGCCAGTCATCGGGAATCAGCAGCTCGGCCGGGCTCAGGCGCTCCAGTTCGGCCAGCAGGTTTTCCCAGCCCTTGAGTTCCTGCACGCTGAAACGGCCGCTGGCGATGTCCAGCACCGACAGGCCGAACAGTTTCTCGTCACCGAGCACGGCGGCCAACAGGTTGTCGCGGCGTTCGTCGAGCAGGGCTTCGTCGCTCACCGTGCCGGGGGTAATGATGCGCACCACCTTGCGCTCCACCGGCCCCTTGCTGGTGGCGGGGTCGCCGATCTGTTCGCAGATCACCACCGATTCGCCAAGCTTGACCAGGCGCGCCAGGTAGCCCTCGGCGGCATGGAAGGGAATGCCGGCCATGGGGATGGCCTGGCCTGCCGACTGCCCGCGGGCGGTCAGGGTGATATCCAGCAGGGCCGCCGCGCGCTTGGCATCCTCGTAGAACAACTCGTAGAAGTCGCCCATGCGGTAGAACATCAACTGGTCCGGGTGCTGGCTCTTCAGCGCCCAGTATTGCTGCATCATCGGCGTATGGCCGGAGAAGTCTTTCTTGCTCATAAAATCAATCACTTACATGTGTTCTTGCCTGTTTCAGGCAGATTGGGCTTCCGGGGCCAGGCAGATGCGGTCGCGTCCTGCCTGCTTGGCCCGGTAGAGGGAAACGTCGGCGCGTTCGATCGCGTGCTCCAGGTCTTCCCGCGAGGCGACCAGCGTCAGGCCGAAGCTGAGCGTGATCTGGTTCGGGATGGCGGAGAAGTGCGTCGTCGACAGTTGTGACTGGATGCGTTGGGCGACATTCCGGGCGTGCTCGGTATCTGACTGGCTGAGCAGTATCAGGAACTCCTCGCCGCCGAAGCGAGCGACCAGGTCATTGCGGCGCACCTGGCCCGCCAGCACCTGGGCGACCTCTTGCAGCACCCGGTCGCCAGCGGCGTGGCCCCTGGTGTCGTTCACCTGTTTGAAATAGTCGATGTCGCAGGCCAGCAACGCCCAGGGTTTCTGACTCGCATCGCCCAGAGCGCTGTCTGCCGACTCGAAGAAGGCACGGCGGTTGAGCAGTTGTGTGAGCGGGTCGTGGTTGCGTTCATCGCGCAGTGCCTGCATGACGTCGCGCAGGGTGCAGGCGAGCAGGATGAACATGAACCAGATGCTGAAGAACAGGGTCCCGGCGAGTGTCAGTAGCCAGTAGCCGGAGCGCGTCAGCACCTCCACTTCATAGGTGGGGATCACGGTCATGATCAGCGCAGGGCGCAGCAGGGCATAGGCGACGCAGGCTATATAGGACCAGCGCACGATACGTTCCAGCGGGTCGCTCGGCAGTTTGCGGCGGAAGATGCTGCGTATCGGCAGCAGGTAGATCAGCGCCAATGCCAGGTTCAGGCAGATTGCCCGGGTCCAGAGCTGATCCTCGACCCGCGAGTAGTAGTAGAGCAGGACGATGGCCGTGGCACTGATGAGGCCGGCCAGCAGCCGCGAGACATCGCCGCCATGTCGCATCGCCATGCCCCGCGCCAGTGCCCAGCCGCCGCCCAGGTAGAAGACGGCGGCGAGGACCGACCATTCGGCCAGTTGTTCGTTGCTCATCAGCGATTGCATCGCCATGGCCAGCGATGGCAGCAGATAGCCGGCGGCCAGCCAGGGCAAAAAGCGCTGCTGACGCAGTACCCACCAGCAGGTGAGCAGCGCCAGGCCCAGCAGGAATATGCCGACAGGGACGATGAGGACGAAGTAATAGTCGGGGGGCGAGTTCACGGTGGTCGCAGTATGGATGTTTGGTATAGGCATCAAAATACAGGGTTCCGCCGGACTTGGGCACCGATTCGGGGCGATCCGGCTGCATGGCCCGTCTGGTGGAAATGATACTGTGCCGCTTCGCGGGCTGTGTGACAGGGTCGCGACAATGGATTCGCAGACGAGCAGAAAGCGAGGTGAATGGGGTGCTGGACGAACTGGCGAGCGAACTGGGAAACCTTTTACACCAACAGGGATTGCAGGTGACGACCGCCGAGTCCTGTACCGGTGGCGGGATTGCCGAGGCGATCACTCGGATTGCGGGCAGCTCCGCCTGGTTCGAGGCCGGTTATGTCACCTATTCCAATGCCCAGAAGACCCGGCAACTGGGGGTGCCTGCCGGTCTGTTCGAACAGGTAGGCGCGGTCAGTGGCGAGGTGGTCAAGGCCATGGCCATGGGCGCGCAGGCGGCCAGCGGCGCGTATTTCGCTGTCGCGGTCAGCGGTATCGCCGGGCCGGGTGGCGGTACGGAAGAGAAGCCGGTGGGTACCGTCTGGCTGGCCTGGGCAGCGGGCGAACGGGTGTTCTGCGAGCGGCACCTGTTCCCAGGCGACCGTCAGGCTGTCCGGTTGGCGACGGTGCGCGTGGCGCTTCAGGGACTGATCGGGCTGGCGCGAGGAGAAAAAGCGACGCAGGGCTAGGCGTGACATTTTGGCTATGTTCTAATACTGTCTACTTATACAGTTGTTGTGGCCTGTCAGCCCGTTGAGAAGCGTAGGCAGTGGCAACGCGGGTCGTTTTACGATGGCCTGCTCTGGCCCTCTTGATCAAGTGAGGATTGCAATGGACGAGAACAAGAAGCGCGCCTTGGCTGCTGCCCTGGGCCAGATCGAGAAACAGTTCGGCAAAGGTGCGGTGATGCGCATGGGCGACCATGATCGCCAGGCTATTCCGGCCATTTCCACAGGCTCGCTGGGGCTGGACATCGCCCTGGGTATCGGTGGCCTGCCCAAGGGTCGTATCGTCGAGATCTATGGCCCGGAGTCGTCGGGCAAGACCACGCTGACCCTGTCCGTCATCGCTGAAGCCCAGAAGCAGGGTGCCACTTGTGCCTTCGTCGACGCCGAGCACGCGCTGGATCCGGACTATGCCGGCAAGCTGGGCGTCAATGTCGACGACCTGCTGGTTTCCCAGCCGGATACCGGTGAGCAGGCGCTGGAAATCACCGACATGCTGGTGCGTTCGAACGCCGTCGACGTGATCATCGTCGACTCCGTGGCTGCGCTGGTGCCCAAGGCCGAGATCGAAGGCGAGATGGGCGATGCCCACGTCGGCCTGCAGGCTCGCCTGATGTCCCAGGCGCTGCGCAAGATCACCGGCAACATCAAGAATGCCAACTGCCTGGTGATCTTCATCAACCAGATCCGTATGAAGATCGGTGTGATGTTCGGCAGCCCGGAAACCACTACCGGTGGTAACGCGCTGAAGTTCTACGCCTCGGTACGCCTGGACATCCGCCGTACCGGCGCAGTGAAGGAGGGTGACGAGGTCGTCGGCAGCGAAACGCGAGTCAAGGTCGTCAAGAACAAGGTGGCACCGCCTTTCCGCCAGGCCGAGTTCCAGATTCTCTATGGCAAGGGCATCTACCGCAGCGGCGAAGTCATCGACCTCGGTGTACAGCAAGGGCTGATCGAGAAGTCCGGCGCCTGGTACAGCTACCAGGGCAGCAAGATTGGTCAGGGCAAGGCCAATGCCGCCAAGTACCTGGAAGACAACCCGGATGTGGGCAGTGCCGTCGAGCAGTTGATTCGCGATAAGTTGCTGGTCGCTTCCGCGAACACCAGCAAAGGCAATGCATCCGTGGATGACGCGCTCGACAGCGATGCCTGACTCGCGCACCAGCGGCCTCGACAACCTGGTTGCAGTACGTCGGGTCGCCATGGATCTATTGGCCAGGCGTGAGCATGGCCGGGTTGAGCTGGTGCGTAAACTGCGCCAGCGTGGAGCTGATGACGATCTGATCGAGCAGGCGCTCGATCGTCTGGCCGAGGAGGGGCTGCTGAGCGAGAGCCGCTACCTGGAAAGCTTCATTCGCAGCAGGGCCATTGCAGGCTATGGCCCTTTGCGTATTCGCGAAGAACTGGCCCAGCGTGGCCTGCCCCGCGCCGACATCGAGGTCGCGCTCTCCTGCAGCGGTTTCGACTGGGCGGAGCGGTTGCGGCAGGTCTGGGAGCGCAAATTCTCCGGATTGCCTGGGGATGCCCGGGAAAGAGCCAAACAAGGACGCTTCCTGGCCTACAGAGGGTATCCGCAGGACATGATCGGGCGCCTGCTGTCAGGGCGTTGAACCAGGCTTGGGCGACAATCTCATGCAGTGTGGCTGGACGTCGGGCGGGAAATCGCCGGGCAGATGGCCGCGACTGCCTCTCCATGCCGACCGAGCTTGCGGCTTGCCCTTGAACCTATACCGAATGCCCCCATATAGCGTGCAGGTGCGGGATGTCGCCCGCTGATGCATTGTATGGAGAACGGTATGGCAGACGAGCAGAACCTGGATAACCAGACCCCTGACCTCAATGAAGAGACGGCGGCCGAAGTGAACGGTGATCTTGCCGGGCGCGTGCAGGAGCTCGAAGAGCAGTTGGCGGCAGCCCAGGATCAATCGTTGCGTGTCGCTGCAGAACTGCAGAATATCCGCCGCCGTGCCGAGCAGGATGTCGAGAAGGCTCACAAGTTCGCGCTGGAGAAATTCGCCGGCGACCTGCTGCCAGTCCTCGACAGCCTGGAGCGCGGCCTCGAACTGTCCAGTCCCGACGACGAAAGCATCCGTGCTGTCCGCGAAGGCCTGGAACTGACGCTCAAGTTGTTCCAGGACACCGTCTCGCGTCACCAACTGCTGCCCCTCGATCCGCAGGGCGAGCCCTTCAACCCCGAGCACCACCAGGCCATGGCGATGGAGGAAAGCACCCACGCCGAGCCGAACAGCGTGCTCAAGGTGTTCCAGAAGGGTTACCTGCTCAATGGTCGCCTGCTGCGCCCGGCGATGGTCGTGGTCAGCCGTGCGCCGGCGCAAACACCACCTTCGATCGACGAACAGGCTTGAAATCCATCGGGGCATCCCCATCTTCAGGTCAAGCGTTTTAGTGTTACCGCAGCCGGTAAACGGGCGCGGAAATTCAGGAATTCGGGAGAGAAATAAATGGGCAAAATCATCGGTATCGACCTGGGGACCACCAACTCCTGCGTCTCCATTCTGGAAGGCGGCAACGCCAAGGTCATCGAGAACGCCGAAGGCGGACGTACCACGCCTTCGATCATCGCCTACGCCAACGATGGCGAGATTCTGGTTGGCCAGTCGGCCAAGCGCCAGGCGGTGACCAACCCTCACAACACGCTGTACGCGGTCAAGCGCCTGATCGGTCGTCGTTTCGACGAAGACGTGGTGCAGAAAGACATCAGCCTGGTGCCCTACAAGATCGCCAAGGCCGACAACGGTGATGCCTGGGTCGAAGTGAACGGCCAGAAAATGGCACCGCCGCAGATTTCCGCGGAAATCCTCAAGAAGATGAAGAAGACCGCCGAAGATTACCTCGGCGAGCCGGTCACCGAAGCGGTCATCACCGTTCCGGCCTACTTCAACGACAGCCAGCGTCAGGCTACCAAGGACGCAGGCCGCATCGCCGGTCTGGACGTCAAGCGCATCATCAACGAACCGACCGCTGCAGCGCTGGCCTATGGCATGGACAAGGCTCGTGGCGACCACACCGTGATCGTCTATGACCTGGGTGGTGGTACCTTCGACGTCTCGGTGATCGAGATCGCCGAAGTCGATGGCGAGCACCAGTTCGAAGTGCTGGCCACCAACGGCGATACCTTCCTCGGTGGTGAGGACTTCGATATTCGCCTGATCGACTACCTCGTCGACGAGTTCAAGAAAGAAAGCGGCATCAACCTCAAGGGTGATCCGCTGGCCATGCAGCGCCTGAAGGAAGCGGCCGAAAAGGCCAAGATCGAGCTGTCCTCCAGCCAGCAGACCGACGTCAACCTGCCGTACATCACGGCCGATGCCAGTGGTCCTAAGCACCTGAACGTGAAGATTTCCCGCGCCAAGCTGGAATCGCTGGTCGAAGACCTGGTCGCCCGTACCATCGAGCCTTGCCGTACCGCGCTGAAGGATGCCGGTATCGACGTCGGCTCCATTGATGACGTGATCCTGGTCGGTGGCCAGACCCGCATGCCGCTGGTACAGCAGAAGGTCGCCGAGTTCTTCGGCAAGGAAGCGCGCAAGGACGTCAACCCGGACGAAGCCGTGGCCATGGGTGCTGCCATCCAGGGCGCGGTACTGGCGGGTGACGTCAAGGACGTACTGCTGCTGGACGTTTCCCCGCTGACCCTGGGTATCGAAACCATGGGTGGCGTGATGACCGCGCTGATCGAGAAGAACACCACCATCCCGACCAAGAAGTCCCAGGTGTTCTCGACCGCCGACGACAACCAGTCCGCCGTGACCATCCATGTCCTGCAGGGTGAGCGCAAGCAAGCCGCGCAGAACAAGTCGCTGGGCCGCTTCGACCTGGCCGAGATTCCGCCGGCGCCGCGTGGCGTACCGCAGATCGAAGTGACCTTCGACATCGACGCCAACGGTATCCTGCACGTGTCCGCCAAGGACAAGGCCACTGGCAAGCAGCAGTCCATCGTGATCAAGGCCAACTCCGGCCTGTCCGAGGAAGAAATCGAGCAAATGGTGCGTGATGCCGAGGCCAACGCCGAGGAAGACCGCAAGTTCGAAGAGCTGGCCGGTGCCCGCAACCAGGGCGACCAACTGGTGCACGCCACGCGCAAGATGCTGGTTGAGGCGGGCGACAAGGCTTCCGAGGAAGAGAAAACCGCGATCGAGAAAGCCATCGGCGAACTCGAAGCAGCGGTCCGCGGTGACGACAAGGCCGAGATCGATGCCAAGGTCGCAGCCGTTTCCCAGGCCTCTTCCTCGCTGGCGCAGAAACTCTATGCCGAGCAGGAGCAGGCCACCGAGGCCAAGCCAGCCGCTGACGACGTCAAGGGTGGCGATGACGTGGTCGATGCGGAGTTCGAGGAAGTCAAGGACAACAAGTAAGCCGAGGCTTGCCTGTGTTGTTCCGGCCCCGGTGCATGCACCAGGGCCACATCCGCCACGCGGGAGCTTGCTCCCGCGTTGGCGTGTCTGGGGAGGAGAGGTTTCAAAGGTGTTGAAGACTTATGGCAAAGCGTGACTATTACGAGGTGCTCGGCGTCGAGCGCGGTGCCAGCGAGGCGGAGCTGAAGAAGGCCTACCGGCGTCTGGCGATGAAATTCCACCCGGATCGCAACCCGGATGACAAAGATGCGGAAGAGAAATTCAAGGAAGCCAACGAAGCCTACGAAGTGCTCTCCGATGCGAGCAAGCGCGCCGCCTATGACCAGTATGGCCATGCCGGTGTCGATCCGCAGATGGGCGGTGGCGGTGGCCACGGCGGCGCCAATTTCTCCGATATCTTCGGCGATGTATTCAGTGATTTCTTCGGCGGCCAGCGCGGCGGCCAACGTGGCGGACCGCAGCGCGGCAGCGACCTGCGCTACACACTCGAACTGAACCTGGAAGAGGCCGTACGCGGCACCACGGTCACCATTCGTGTGCCCACGCTGGTCAACTGCAAGACCTGCGATGGCTCCGGCGCCAAGAAAGGCACCAGTCCGGTCACCTGTACCACCTGTAACGGCATTGGCCAGGTGCGCATGCAGCAGGGCTTCTTCTCGGTGCAGCAGACCTGCCCGCGTTGCCATGGCACCGGCAAGATGATCACCGACCCCTGTGGCAGCTGCCACGGTCATGGCCGCGTGGAAGAGCAGAAAACCCTGTCGGTCAAGGTGCCGGCAGGTGTTGATACCGGTGACCGCATCCGCCTGTCGGGGGAAGGCGAGGCTGGCTCCCTGGGTGGGCCTGCCGGCGATCTGTATGTGGTGGTCAGTGTGCGCGAGCATGCGATCTTCCAGCGCGACGGCAAGCACCTGTACTGCGATGTACCGATCAGCTTTGCCGATGCTGCCCTGGGGGGCGAACTGGAAGTGCCGACCCTGGATGGCCGGGTCAAGCTGAAGATTCCGGAAGGCACCCAGACCGGCAAGCTGTTCCGCCTGCGTGGCAAGGGTGTCGCGCCGGTGCGTGGCGGTGGCGCTGGCGACCTGATGTGCCGTGTCGCGGTGGAGACGCCGGTCAATCTGAACAAGCGTCAGCGTGAGCTGCTCGAAGAGTTCCGCAAGACCCTCGACGGCGACGACTCCCACTCACCCAAGGCCAGTGGTTGGTTCGAGGGTGTGAAGCGCTTCTTCGGCGACGTATGACAATTGCTGCAAGCTGCAAGAGGGTTTGCAGCTTGAGGCTTGCAGCTTGGAGCTGACTCTATGCAACGAATAGCAGTGACCGGTGCCGCCGGGCGCATGGGCCGGATTCTGATCGAGGCCGTGCGGCAGGCCGATGGTGCGCAACTGAGCGCCGCCATCGACCGTCCAGACAGTAGCCTGATCGGTGCCGATGCCGGTGAGATCGCAGGGCTTGGCAAGGTGGAAGTGGCACTGGTCGGTGATCTTGGCGCGGTAGCCGCCGATTTCGACGTGTTGATCGACTTTACCCATCCCAGCGTGACCCTGAAGAACCTTGAAATCTGCCGGCAGGCAGGCAAGGCCATGGTCATTGGCACCACGGGTTTCAGTGTCGAGGAAAAACAACGGTTGGCCGAGGCGGCGAAAGAGATTCCCATCGTCTTCGCCGCCAATTTCAGCGTGGGGGTCAACCTCTGCCTGAAGCTGCTGGACACCGCTGCACGGGTGCTGGGTGACGAGGTGGATATCGAGATCATCGAAGCCCACCACCGGCACAAGGTCGATGCGCCTTCCGGTACCGCGCTGCGCATGGGCGAGGTGGTGGCCAATGCCCTCGGTCGCGACCTGCAGAAAGTCGCGGTCTACGGTCGCGAAGGCCAGACCGGCGCCCGTGAGCGCGAGACTATCGGTTTCGCCACCGTGCGGGCGGGTGATGTGGTCGGTGACCATACCGTGTTGTTCGCCGCGGATGGCGAACGTGTCGAGATCACCCACAAGGCCTCCAGCCGCATGACCTTCGCCAAGGGCGCCGTACGCGCCGCACTCTGGCTCCAGGGCCGTCCTGCCGGGCTGTACGACATGCAGGACGTGTTGGGGCTGTGAAGCCATTCGGCGTCTGACACCTGCAACTGCAATAAAAGCTCGACGGAGTGAACGCTCCGTCGAGCACACTGATCGTCTCCAGTCTCCAGTCTCCAGTCTCCAGTCTCCAGCCTCCAGCCTCCAGCTCATTGCCCTGACTGTTGATAATTGTCATAGGGCATCCGTGCCTTCTTCCTAAAGAATATTGATTCTTATTTGTGGTCTGCCATCCTGGCTGGCCACTGTTTGCAATCGGCCTGGTCATCGTCCTGGGCTTTCTTGGGGAGGGGATTGCAATGCCGTTCACGCCGAAAAAACTGGCGTTCATCATTTCGACGCTCTGGCTGGTCAGCCCGGGTGGTTTTGCCAGTGATCGGCAAGGGGTGCCAACAGAATCTGCCACGGATGCAGTTATCCAGTCGAAAGATGTCGAGGAGCTATTACCCCTGGAAGTTCAGGCGGACTATCGTACCGAAGACGAAAAAGGTCATGACGACATCTACGACAAGGACATCTCCAACCTCTACATCGATCGCAAGCAACTGGAGCGCTATCACGGCGTATCTGTTGGCGATGTCTTCTCCGGCATGAACGGTGTGTTCAACAGCGATAACCGCAACGGCTCGGCGCTGACGCCGAACATTCGAGGCATGCAGGGCAACGGCCGTATCCCGGTCACGGTGGACGGTACCGTACAGACCACCGATGTCTGGATGAACATGCAGGGCGTTACCAACCGCAGCTATGTCGATCCCAACCTCTTTCGCAGCATACATGTGGAAAAGGGGCCTTCCATGACCCGCGGGGTCAAGAGTGGCGTGGGTGGCTCGGTGCAGATCCGCACTATCGAAGCGGACGACATCATCAAGGATGACAAGAACTGGGGACTGGAAATCAAGGGCGGAACTGCCAGCAACTCGGTCAAGCCGAACATGGCTGACCCGTTCCAGTATGAAGGTATGGACTACCGGGATATTTCGGGTGCTGCTGGCCTCGGTCCGTTTAGCGTTGCAGGGGTTGGGTTTTATGAGCCACAGGCCAGCCGCCGGAAGAAGAGTGACGTCGATCTGTTCAACCTGGATGACAACAAGCTCTTTATTGCTGCTGCATTCAAGCATGAAACAGTGGATCTGTTAGCGGCCTATAGCTACGTGGAACGTGGCAACTATTTTGCCGGCAAGAAGGGGGCGGGAAACTTCGAGGGGCGAGGCGCCAGTTACGATGCGTTGGGGAATTACCAACGCAGTGGTCTGGACAGCCTTTATCCACAGTCGGCAAAAGTGTATGAGCCCGGCTGGGAGGTGTCTTATACGAGCCAAGAACTGGAAAGCCTGCTGCTGAAAAGCAACTTCTACCTGGGTGATGATCGCAAACTGTCGTTCAGCTACAGCCGCAATGACTTTGAATTTGCCGAAACGCCAAACGCCATGATCAGCAATGTGCTGTGGGATACCGAGGTCAATGGTTATATTGAACAGGCCAGGCAGCGCCTTAGTTATCCTTTCCCTAATACGGTGATCAAGCAGGATGTTTATCGACTGGGGTATGAATGGAAACCGACAGGTTCTGATTTGATCGACCTGGAAATGGCACTTTGGCATACCAACAGCGATAGTGAACGTTACCAGAACGGTGACTATACCTATCAAGTACAGCGAGCAGACAGGGCGTGGGATACATGGGTACTGTCTGAGTGGCAATGCAGAACGCTCGGCACGTCCTGTGGCGTCCCCATGCCCGTTCGCCAACCCAATACCGACGGCCAATACAATGTGCAGATGGGAACTTCCCAATTTGGCAATTCGAAACGCACGGGTTTTGATATAAGCAACCGTTTCCAGTTGCATGATGTGCTGGCGTTGACCGTGGCTGCAGATTATCAACATGAAGTGCAAAAGGAGACCAAGCCAGACTTCGATCCGGTGATGGGGTTGTTTGGCAATAGACTGATTGGCCCGGCTTCAGGTAATAGGCGCGAATACGGTGCCAGTATGAATCTGGAGTGGGAGGCTACCGAACGGTTGCAAATCAGTGCGGGAGTACGTTATGGAGAATTCTCTGCATTCGATGAGGAGCTGGATAAGCACAGGCTCAATCAGGATGAAAAATGGAAATTGAACTACATCAATACCCATCAGAAAATTTCTTATCAGCGACTGGTCAGTAATGAAGAAATCGCAACGATGGCAAATATTGCTGCGTTGTCTGCAGCCAACCGTGCGGCCACTCAGGCGTGGCGTAGTGCTGGGCGGCCAACCTCAGGTTCTCTCTATGATGATTATAGGAATGCGGCGGCAGTTTATGTGGCGGCCAATGATGAGTTTAATGATTATAAACTCGAAAATAATATAACTAGTAATAGTCCATATGTTGGGGCCGATGGTCTTCAGCGCTGGGGCGTGTATGCAGCAGTGCCACTGGTAGATGGCAAGGCGGATCGTAACCAGAACCCATTTTATAATGGCTCCATTGATCCTGATGAAATGGTGGAAAATCCACAGGGAATTGCTGGCAGCTATAACAAGTATCAAGGGCTTGGTGGCGGTGACCCCTTCGGAACCTTTGTTCAGGTTCCAGCCACAGATCCCTGGAAGCGACCGAAGAAGCGGCATGAAGAAGCCTGGTCTGGTCAGGTGGTAGCATCCTATCGGTTGACTGATCGCTCCAGGGCTTATATTCGTTATGGCAGCATGGCACGTTTCCCGAGCTTGTATGAAACGGCAACGGGTGATCGCAATAACGCAGGTGCTGCTTTCGTCAATGACAAGTTAGGTAGTCCTGAGCGTAATGAGTCTTGGGAAGTAGGCTACACCTACAACTTCAGTGGGTTGCTACCCAGCTTGCAAGTGGCTGATGTGAAGGTCAGCTATTTCGATAACATCATTCATGACTTCTATGATCGTGCACTGACCATGCAGGCCATTCAATTCGATCGCAAGGTGATGCGCGGTATCGAGTTGCAGGGACGTGCTGACAGTGGGCGCTTCTACGGCAATCTGGGTATTACCTATCACCTGCAGCAGGAACTGTGCGACAAGGATTATGCCGTGCAACTCAGTCCTGGCTACAACCGCATTCCCGAATGCATGCCGGGTGGTTTCCCCAGCACCATGTCGTTCCTCAGTTTGCAGCCGGAGTACTCCGTCACACTGGATCTGGGTACCCGATTACTTAACCAGAAACTCGACCTGGGTACTCGCCTGCGTTATCACAGTAAGGCCGATAATGACAAGCTGGATGGGCTGATGAAGGCGGGTGTAAGTGAGGCTTATAACGGCCTGTTGCGGCCTTATTACTGGGATCCGGTGAAATTGATCGATATCTATGCAGACTATCAGTTCAATGATCGCTTAAATATGCGCATGTCCGTGGAGAACGTGACCAATCGTTATTACCTCGACCCACTATCCAAGTCACCAACACCAGGCCCGGGCCGCACCTTGATGTTAGGGGCGGGAATAAATTTCTAGTTTTTGCTGGTTTTTATAAAAATCAGTGTTCACCAACCCACTCTCTTATTGGAGAAATATATGAAGAAGTTTGCTTTCACTCTGGCAGCACTTTCTTTGGCCGTTTCGGGTGCAGTTTCTGCCGCACCTGTAGGCGGGGCTTCCAGCACCCATGTGAGTATTGGTTCTTCCAATATCGCCCCGGGTGGTACTCCTGGGTATTCGGGCCTGGCATTCAGCAGCACGGGTTCGGCACCTTATTCCGGTTATGCCGATCTGTTGCAGGCGCCGATCGCTCAGGCCACCAATGGTGTGGCCGATAGCAACGGTGACCGTTGGGCGAAGCAGCCGGGTACTGCGGTGACTATCGCCCAAGTCTGGAAGAGCACTGCCAACGCCACTGCGGATATTTCCAGCTTGCGCCAAGTGATGACGCCATCTGCTCCCATGCCGGTATTCGGTGGGTTGGTGATTGGCCAGGTCAAGCGTGACCATGACGCCAATCCAGCTACTGCCAACCAGGCTTATGCATTGGGCCAGGGTGTGTACTTTGGTGAGTGGTCTCCGCAGAACAGCCCGACTACCAGTCCTAGCACCAACCTGAATATGAGCAGCGCTGATCGCACTGTCTGGTATGTAGGTGATAATGCCGTAGCTGCTACGCCTGAGCTGGTAGATGTTGAGTACAACGTAGTAGGTATTCGCCGTACCGGAGAAACTACAAGTGGCTATGGCAATAACCAGCCTAACTCTCCAGATCTGTATACCGGTGTGCTAACGGCTAACTACGATCCCACCACTGCTACTGGTGATATCACTGGTTCGATCAGTCGCTATAGTGCAACTGGGGCCGATATCGTGAACTTCGCTGGCACGGATATCCACAGCAATGGCCGATTCAGTCAAGGTAGTGCTATTGAGGGACAATTCTACAATGGTGCTGAAGCTTTAGCTGGTATCTACAAAGGCGGTTCTACAACTGATCACGTAGCCTTCGGCGGCAGCTACAACGGCAACGGCGACATCATCCCCTGAGGTTTGACCACTCTCCACTGGCGGCCACCAGCGGAGAGCGTCAAACAGGGCGACGCCGGATGAGTCTCGTTCGGTATCGCTTGGGGAGCTACCTGTGGAGGCCGGTTCGCCGGTCTCCATTCTAAATGACGCACTGTTATTGCGGAAATCATTTATGCCATGCCATTTCAGGGCGGCCTGTCTGCTTCTGGCGGGACTTGTTGTGCCAGGTGCCTGGGCGGACGACGACGATACGCTGTTCTTGCAGGAACAGACCCGCCGCAGCATCGAGCAGAAGACCCAGGCCGAGGAGGTGCTGGCGGCGCCGCCCGGTACCTTGATGTATGAGGGCCGGCGCTACCAGGTGCCTAGCACGCTGGAGGCGCTGACTCCAGCCATCTATGTCGCCATCAATACCCAGCAGTGGAGCCAGTTGCCGGAGTTTATCGAGCGTTACCGTGCCCTGTCGGGGCATCGCCCGGGGCTGGCTAACATGGCGGAAAGCTTGTACGCCCGTTTCCAGGGCACATATCCGCAGGCGCTCAGGCTGATGGAGCTGGCCAGTGAGCAAGAGCCGCTGGACACTCGTATCCAACTGGAGCTGGCCCGGTTGTGGTTCGAGGACTATCAGGAAAAACGTGCAGGCAAAGGTTTTGAGCGGGTGTTGGCCATGGGCCTGCCCGAGCAGGCCCGGATGTTGGTGCAGCAATATCGCCAGGCACTGGATATCCGTGCCGACTGGCATGGCAGTGCGGCGCTGGGCTGGGGTTATAACGACAATATCAACCAAGGTAATGGTTACCAGCGTTGCGCTTCCTGGATCGGCAGCCACTGCTATATCAGACAGAAGATGCCCGAGGCCATCGATTCGGAACTAGTCAACTACGAGCTGTCGCTACAGCGCCGTTTCAATCTAGTCGGTAACCACAACCTGCAACTGCGTCCGCTCAGCTACGGCAACTACTATTCAGAGACCAATCCGTCCACGACCTCCAGGGTCAGGGACTACAGCAACAACCTGGCGATCCTGCAGGCGGGCTACCAGTATCTGAATGCTCGCGACAGTGTCACGCTCACGCCCTATGTGGAGCATTACTACCGCAATCGTGCCAGCGATTACCTGGCCCATGGACTGCAAGCGGAATGGCGCCGCTCCCTGAGCCGCCGCTGGCAGGTCGGCACCAGCCTGGATGCCAAGCGCTACGAATACACCTCCAAGGGTCTGCTGACCGGCGCTGACTACAAACAGTATCAGTGGGGGTTGTCCGCCTCCTTCTCTGCCAGCGCCGGCACCAGCTTGTACGGCGGCGTCAATCTCACCCGCAAGAAGTACGAAGTGGACCAGGCCAGCAGCCGCGAATGGGCCGTGCGTGGCGGCGTCTACCATGCCTTTGCCGGCAGCGCCGGGCTATTCGTCAACGCACTGGGCATCTACCGGGAAAGCCGCAACGATGCCTACGACTTCTTCCTCGGCGGACGGCGGCACGACAAGCAGCAGGTCTATATCCTCAGTGTGGGTGCCAATGGTTGGCAGGTCGCAGGGCTCACCCCCGAGCTGCGCCTGCGCCACAGCATCAATCACAGCAATATCGATTGGGCCTTCGGCTTCCGGCAGACGGAAGCGAGCCTGATGCTGAGGCGAAATTTCTGATTTCAGCCGGGAGCGATGGCGATGTGATGGAATCGGGTGCTAGTATTTTTCATTCGATACTATTTCTCATCTCTGGCTGAGGCATTTCACTGAGTCGTGGGGGATGGAAGCGACTCTTTCGGAAAAGCGTACCTTTGAGACAAGCGCCCAATGAAAACTCCAGGTCTGATTCAGATGCTTGCCGGCTCTTCGATTTTCGCCAGGGTCGGGAAGGACAAGCTGCAAGTGCTGGCAGAGGGCGCTTCGCTGGTGCGTCTGGAAAGCGGCCAGCATCTGTTCCGCATGGGCGACAAGGCGGCTTATTTCTTCCTGCTGCAGGCGGGCAGCGTGGTGCTGTACCGCCCCAGCTACACGGGGGAGCAGAAGGTCTTTCGCAGCATGGAGGCGGGCGACCTGCTGGCGGAGACGGCGATGTTCGCCGAGCCTTGTCGCTACCCTCTGTCGGCGCGGGCTGGCAGCGACTGTTCGATCTACCGCCTGCCGCGTGCGCGGCTGCTGGAGTTGTGCCGCGTATCCCCGGATTTCAGCATCGCGATGCTGGAGGGCATGGCGACGCGGATTTCCCAGTCGCTCAACCGTATCGACCTGCTCACCATCGGCAACTCCGCCCAGCGACTGGTGGCGTACCTGATGGACCTCTACCTGCAACAGCGCAGCGCGTGGCTGGCCTTGCCGGCAAGCCACGGTGTGCTGGCGCGCCAGTTGAACATTACGCCGGAAACTTTCTCCCGCCAGTTGAGCGCCTTCAGGCGCGCCGGTTTCATTGGTGGGCGTCCGCCAGAGCTGGTGCTGCTGGACGCCGATGGTTTGTGCCAGGAGGTGGGGTTGCCGGCGCCGGACATGACGTTCGAAGGCACAACGGCGATGGATCACCTTGGCAGCAGCCTGTTCGACTGCTGCAACTATGCCAGGCAGGCGCTGGGCAAGGGCTGAACCCAGCCTGCATTCAGTGTTGCTTGCCTTGCTCCCTGGGTGTCGCGCAGCCGTCCTGGCCATCCTCCCGAGGGCTGCTCAGGCGAATCCAGTTGTAGCCGCAGTAGACCGCGAAGCACGCGGCCCAGAGCAGCCCCGAGAGCGATAGCAGCGTTGGTGCGACCGTGCCCCACGACGGCAGGCTGGCCAGCAGTCGCAGCAGGGCGGCCATGCAGAGAACGATGGCGCAGGCGGGTAGCCAGAGACGCCGGTCGAGCCAGTTACCGTTGTGGATACGCCCGGCGATATTCATCACGGCGAAGATCGACAGTGCCATTGCGCCGCTGGTCAGCAGGTGGCGCCCGGCCGAAGGGCTGAAGCCGCCCGTCAGCCAGGCCAGCCCCATGGCTGCGTAGCCCAGCCCGATCAGCCAGTAGCTGGCGTACATCATCAAGGCCCAGCGGGTGAACAGCGGGCGACCGATGTGCCAGTCGTTGAGCAGGTTGAACATGGCGGCGGCGACTGCCAGTGCGGTCCAGCCGGTGATGCCGCCAGGCCCGTATACCAGTTCGGCGAGGCCGCAAAGGACGATGCAGAAGATCGCCAGGTTGCGCCGGGGCGGGCGTGCCAGGTAGCGGGTGCCGGGTGCCGTATTACCCGGAAGGCCTTCCTCGACCTGGCCGTTGAGTACGCTCATGGAGATACGGCTGGTGGCGATGATGATGAGGATCATCACCGCGCCGGTGGTGGCGCGCAGCCAGTCCATGGCATTGCCGGCCATAGCGTGCGAGATGAAGAACCCCACTTGCAGCCCCGCCAGCGTGGCGATGATCCAGGCGAAGCTGATATGCCGGCGGCCGGAGTCCCGCCAGAGGCGTGGAGCGATCAGGCGCAGCAGGGCCAGCCAGAATGCCAGGTTGCACAGGGCTACTGGCCAGAGTCCAAGCAGCTCCGGCCACAGCGGCGCGAGCAGGTAGCCGAGGCGCGCCAGCAGCCAGAGTACGATCAGCGGCAGCAGTGGTTTGCCGCTGATCTGTGGCGTGTTGGTGAACTCCGGCACCGCCGTCAGGGCGAAGCCGGCGGTGGCCGCGGCGGCGAAGCCGAACAGCAGTTCATGGGCATGCCAGAGCAGGCTGCCGCCAGGGGGATTCCAGCCGGGCAGCCAGCCGCCGAGGATCATCAGCCAGATCAGCATGAACAGTGCGGCGCTGCTCGCGGTCAGCAGGAAGAACGGGCGAAAGCCGCAGGACAAAAAGAGCGCAAGCGGCTTCATGCCTGGCACCCGGTGTGCCGTGGGTGACTGGAGGGTGGCGCCTCCAGCGTGCCAGGCTCCAGGCCGAAGCCGATACGTATTTCCCGGCTTTCCATCAACTCTCCGGTGATCTTGTGGACCCAGCTTTCGCTGCGCTCGGACTGTGGCAGGTCGAGGGTGAACTCATGCACCAGGCGACCGGGCGAGGGCACCATCAGCAGGATGCGGTCCGCCAGGCGCACGGCCTCCATGATGTCATGGGTGATCATCAGCACCGCGCAGCCGCGTTGCGCCACTTGCTCGCGCAGCAGGCCGTAGAGTTCGAGCTTGAGGCCGATGTCGAGGGCGGAGAAGGGCTCGTCGAGCAGTAGCAGGTCGGGCGAAACGGCCAGGGCGCGGGCCAGGGACACGCGGCTCTGCATGCCGCCGGAAAGCTCGTGGGGATATTTGTCCAGGTCGTCCTCAGCCAGTCCCAGGCGTGCGGCGATGCTGGCGGCCTGCTTGCGCCGTGCTGCTCGGGGCACGCCGAGTGCCTTCAGGCCCAGGGCGATATTGTCCGAGGCATTCATCCAGGGCATAAGGCTGGGTTGCTGGAAGACGCAGCCGATGCCGCGGAAGTCGCATTGCATAAGCACTTCCGTGGGGGTGATCAGCCCCGCAATCACGTGCAGCAAGGTGCTCTTGCCGCAGCCGGAGGGGCCGACCAGGGCGAGGGTCTCTCCGCTGTAGAGGTCGAGGCCGACATCGGCCAGCACCTCCGTAGGGCCGTAGCTGTGATAAAGGTGGCGAAGGTGCAGGGCGTTCATTCGGCCTCCGTGCGCCAGCGTTCCACGCGGCGCTTCAGCGGCTCGAGGAACAGGTATTCGGCCGCCAGCAGCAGGCCGAGCACTGCCAGGATCCAGGCCAGCGAAGTGGCGGTGTCCAGTTGTGCGCGGGAGGTCGCCAGCGCCGCGCCGACACCGTCGTTGGTGCTCAGCAGTTCAGCCATCACCACGACTTTCCAGGACGTGCCCAGGGCGGTGATCCAGGCCGGGAACAGGTAGGACATGACATGGGGAACGTACAGGTCGGTCAGCATCATGTGCCAGGGCAGACGGTAGGCGGTGGCGACCTTTTTCAACTGGTTGTCCAGGGTGCGCGTGCCCTGCATGGCGCCGGCGAAGACGATGGGAAAGCAGGCGATGAACACGGTGAACACCGGCGTGGCATCGCCCAGGCCGAACCAGAGCATGGCCAGTACCAGCCAGGCGATCGGCGGCATGCCCAGCAGCAACGTGACCAGCGGGCGCGACAGCATGGCCGCCGTCAGCGAGCGCCCGGCCAGCAACCCCAGGGCGCTGCCGATCAGTAATGCAGCGCCGAGGCCATACAGCGTGCGGCGCGTGGAAATGACCAGTTGCGGCTGGGCGATGCCGGCCTGGAACATCGCCAGCAGGCGTTCCAGGGTCGCCAGTGGGCCGGGCAGCACCAGTGGGCCGTAGACCTGCCCGGCCAGTTCCCAGGCGGCGCAGAACAGCAACAAGCTGGCAATGGCGCCCCAGCCACTCCACAGGTAGCTCAGCGTATGGCGTAGTGCGTGCAGGATGTATTTCATCTATTGCGGAGCGGCAGCTCCCCCATAGAAAGCGGCATCGGGCAGTTTGCCGCCCAGGGTTTGCGGTTGCCTCTGCAACAGGATACGGAAGAATGACTCCAGTTCTTCCCTGGCCTGGGCGGCACTGGCGTGGTGCCTGGGCAGTGTCTGCAGGGAGTCGGCGACGGCCACGGCATCGAGCAGCTTGATATGGCGGGCGACGAGTTCACCACAAGACTGCGGATGCTCGTTGCACCAGGCATTCGAGTGGGCGTAGGCAGTCTCCAGGCGTTCGACCAGGCGCGCGTCATCCCGGTTCTTGCCGAGCACGGCCAGGCCGGCCTGGGGGATGCGGGCCGGGCCTCCGAGCAGTTGTCCCCACTGTGCCTGCATGTCGACGCTGCGGAAGAGTTCCGGGGCGACCAGAGACACCGGGAAGGAACCGGTCTTGCGCAGCACCATGGAAACCGCCGGCTCCGTCAACAGGGCGTGGTCGACGCGACGCATCAGCAACAGTTGCAGGGCGTCCATCGGTGTGGCGGTGTAGCGCAGGCGAAAGTCCTTGAGCGGGTCCAGTCCCTGGCGCTCGGCCAGGGTGCCGAAGACGATGTCGGGCATGTCGGCGCGGAAGGGGATGGCGATCTCCTCGCCACGGAAATCCGCCAGGGTCAGCGGGCCGGGGTTGCGCGACACGATCCAGAGCGCGCCCCAGGTCGACACGTTCAGCAGGCGGATATCCGCGCCACGGTTATAAAGGTTGGCGGCGACATTGGTCGGGACGGCGATGAAATCAGCCTGGCCCTGTACCACGAGGGCGCGCAACTGGTCGGGATTGCTCCACTGGACGAAGCTGACGTCGCGCGCCAGGTCACTCAGTGCACCGCTTTCCAGCATATGCAGCAGCGCATAGGACACGGGAGCGGGCGGCCCGGCCAGCACCAGGCGTTCGCGTATCGGCGGTGCGGACCCCTGGGCCGCCGTCACGCTTGCATGCGCGAAAAGTGAGAGCGTGGTGGCGACCAGGAGCAGTGCCGGCAGCAGATGGCGTGTCAGGCCGGGCATCGGTTGTGGCCCTCGCAAGATGGCATGGCGGCTCCTGGCGATATTGGATTCGCCGGGGAGTGTATCTGCCGCCGCCTGGGGCCGGCATGACAATTATCAATATCATGCTCAAGAAACGGAATGCGCGGGGGCTGCGCCTGGAGCGTCGGCATGATTCGCGCCGAAACGGTCGTGAGCCACTGGGCACTTTACCGTGTGATTGGGGTCATCGCGTGATCGTCCTGTTGCCCTATGCGCGGACGGTTGTTAGAGTTTGCGCCACTTTTTTATCCGCGCCTTGTTTGCGCCATTTTCTTCCCACGCGTTCGCCTCAGGGCCCTTCCCTATGTTCAAGAAACTGCGTGGCATGTTTTCCAGTGATCTTTCGATCGACCTGGGCACTGCCAATACCCTTATTTATGTGCGCGATCGTGGCATCGTTCTGGATGAACCTTCCGTCGTCGCCATTCGTAGTCATGGCAACCAGAAAAGCGTAGTGGCCGTCGGGACCGACGCCAAGCGCATGCTGGGTCGTACACCCGGCAACATCAATGCCATCCGCCCGATGAAGGACGGCGTGATCGCCGACTTCAGCGTCTGTGAAAAGATGCTGCAGTACTTCATCAACAAGGTTCACGAAAACAGCTTCCTGCAACCGTCCCCGCGCGTATTGATCTGCGTGCCCTGCAAATCGACCCAGGTCGAGCGCCGCGCCATCCGCGAATCCGCGCTGGGTGCCGGTGCGCGTGAAGTCTTCCTGATCGAAGAACCGATGGCCGCAGCCATTGGTGCCGGCCTGCCGGTGGACGAGGCACGGGGTTCGATGGTGGTCGACATCGGTGGCGGTACCACCGAGATCGCGCTGATCTCCCTCAATGGCGTGGTCTATGCCGAATCCGTACGGGTCGGCGGCGATCGCTTCGACGAAGCCATCGTCACCTATGTGCGCCGTAACTACGGCAGCCTGATCGGCGAGTCCACCGCCGAGCGCATCAAGCAGGAAATCGGCACCGCCTTCCCTTGCAACGAAGTGCGCGAAGTCGACGTTCGCGGCCGTAACCTGGCCGAGGGCGTGCCGCGCAGCTTCACGCTCAACTCCAACGAAGTACTCGAGGCCCTGCAAGAGTCGCTGGCGACCATCGTGCAAGCGGTCAAGAGCGCTCTGGAGCAGTCGCCGCCCGAGCTGGCCTCCGACATCGCCGAGCGTGGCCTGGTGCTGACTGGCGGTGGCGCCCTGCTGCGCGACCTGGACAAATTGCTGTCCCAGGAAACCGGCCTGCCGGTGATCGTCGCCGAAGAGCCCCTGACCTGCGTCGCCCGTGGCGGCGGCAAGGCACTGGAGATGATGGATCGCCATGCCATGGACCTGTTGTCCACGGAGTGATTCGCTCGTCGCGGGCCGTGTTCCGATCGCTTGTGCCGGTCGGTGGAGCGCGGCCTGTCGCCTGACGTTGCCTCCCTGAGGAGCCGGCCATCAAACCACTATTCGCCAAGAAGACTTCGCCCGGTGTACGCCTTCTGGTGTTCGCCGTGCTGAGTGTCGCCTTGATGGTGGTGGACGCGCGCATGGACACGCTGAAAAGCGTGCGCAGCCACATGGGCATGGTGCTGACGCCGTTCTACTGGCTGGCCGACTTGCCGGTGCGTGTCTGGGAAGGTGCGACGCAGCAGATCACCTCCAGCAGCAGCCTGTTGGCCGAGAACCAGAAGCTCAAGGCCGAGCTGTTGCTGATGCAGCGCCGCCTGCAGAAACTGGCGACCCTGACCGAGCAGAATGTACGCCTGCGCGAACTGCTCAACTCTTCGGCCCTGGTCGATGATCGCGTCATCGCCGGCGAGCTTATCGGCGTCGACCCCAATCCCTTCACCCATCGCATCCTGATCGACCGGGGTGCGAAGGACGGCGTGTTCGTCGGCCAGCCGGTGCTCGATGCCAGCGGCCTGATGGGGCAAGTCGTGGAAGTGATGCCCTATGCGTCGCGCGTCCTGTTGATCACCGACGTGACCCACAGCATCCCGGTGCAGGTCAATCGCAATGGGTTGCGGGCGATCGCCGCCGGCACCGGGAATTCCGACTACCTGGAGTTGCGCCACGTCGCAGAGACGGCGGATATAAAGGTTGGTGATCTGCTGGTCAGCTCCGGGCTGGGCCAGCGTTTTCCTGCCGGCTACCCGGTGGCCCAGGTGACCGAGGTGATTCATGGCTCCGGTCAGCCGTTCGCCATCGTGCGTGCCGCGCCGACCGCCATGCTCAATCGGAGCCGCTACCTGCTGTTGGTCTTCAGTGATTCCAGAAGCCCGGAAGAGCGAGCCAATGCGGCCGCCGAGGCGCAACTGGATGCTGATCGTCAGGTTGAGGAAACCCCGGCCGCCGAGACGGCTCCAGCGCCTGAGCCGACGCAGGAGACCGCACAATGACTTCGCGAAACAGTTGGGTCATCTGGCTGAGCTGGGCGCTGGCATTGATGCTGAGCATCGTACCGATGCCGGAGGGCATGGCCCTCGGCCGTCCGCTCTGGCTGGGCATGGTGGTGGCTTTCTGGGCGCTGGCCCTGCCGCACCGTGGCGGCATGACCGTGGCCTTCTGCCTGGGGCTGGCGCTGGATGTGCTGACGGGGACGCTGCTTGGGCAGAACGGTTTGCCGCTGGTGCTGATCGCCTTCCTGGTCCTGAGCCTGCAACAGCGGCTGCAAATGTTTCCCCTGTGGCAGCAGAGCATGGTCCTGCTGGTGATTTTCGGGCTTGCCCAGTTGGTACAGCTCTGGTTGCGGACGCTGACGGGTAACCATCCGCCCACGCTGTTGTTCCTGGTTCCGGTGCCGATCAGCGCATTGCTGTGGCCTTGGGTCTACATTGCCCTGCAGGGACTTCGCCGTCGATTCCGCGTCAACTGACTCCGAATACTGTCGTTTCGCCGCAAATCATTGACGTGGGGCATGGCTTATGGCCATGAGAATCTTGAATGCGGGCGTTTTTTCTGAAACCATGCCGAGTCTTTCCGTTTTGAGCACCGTCTTTTCCGATGGTGATGGGGTGGGGCAAACGGTAGGTCGTGCGTCACTGCGTGGGGTTGCGCTGTGATCGTGATGAAACGTCGACAGGCTCCGATCCAGGCGGCCGTTTTCCAGAAGAAATAGAAACACCAACACAGAGCATGAGCGAGTGGTTATGGAAACTGATGTTTCGTATTGTTCCAAACCGGTTAGATATCTGGGCATAAGCAAACCGGTCTTCCTGACGGTATCGTTCTTCTCCGCATTGCTGGTGCTTTCTCTGGTCGGTGGCGGGGAGTCGCAGGCTGAGGATCGCAAGGCCGCACCGTCGCTGCTGGTCACCACCGGTGCCGGAGAAGAAGCCCCGGGTGATTCCTCTCAGGGAGCGCCATCCTCCCGTGCCCAGGCACTGGCGGCGAAGATTGCCGAGCTCGACGCGATCCTGCTGGAGCGCAAGCGCATGGAAGACAGCCTGCGCGTCGAGAAGAGCGCCCAGAGCGCCGCAGCGCTGCAATCGTCCAATGTCAAGAAGCTGGTACGGCTGGAGGTCGAGGATTTCTTCGAACAGACCTCCAACCGCGAGCGCCTGGACAGCCTGCTGGAAGACTACAAGCGCAGCGCCGACGAAGAGACTGCCGTGCGCCAGCGTGTCCAGAATGTCGAGCAGGAGCTCGGCGACCAGCACCTGCGCTTCACCCAGGCGGCCCGCGACGTCGAGCGCCTGAAGGCGCAGCTCGCTTCCGAGGTTCGCCAGCGTGACAGCAAGCGCATCCAGGCCATCGCCAGTCGTCTCGACCGCACCATTCACTTCAATGAAGCCGTCACCTTCCGTTGCTCGACCGCCAAGAGCCTGGCCGCATGCCTGGCCGACTACGAGTATGACGGTCGCATGCCGCAGTGGGTGCAGGAGCACTACCAGCGTGTCCTGGGCGAGGAAATTCGCGATCAGGTGAGCAGCCTCAAGGTCAGTCCCAACTGGTTCAGCTATCGCACCAAGAGCGACTTTTCGCAGGCCAGCATGAGCCTGGACGGCACCGTCTCGGCACAGGTCAGCATCGAAGCGGCGGTGACCGCCAAGAAGATGATGGCGTGCGCCATACTCGACGTGTCCTACGAGCTGTGCGACAGCAAGAGCCATTCGCTGATCGTGCGCAGCAACAAGTTCAACGATCAGGTGACCATCAACGATCAGGTCTATGGTTCCACGCCGGTATCGCTGATGCTCGACGGCGGCGTCTATGAGATCAAGGTCACTGTCGGCGGCCTGACCAAGAGCCGTTCCCTGACCCTGAACGGCGACCAGGTCGTCAATTTCAACTTCTGATACCCACGGAGCTGGCCGGCTTGCGGCCAGCTCCGATCCTGCCTCCCTCTTTCCTCGCTGATCCGCGCCCTTGGCGCTTCCCGCCGCATGCCGAGATATGCGAATCTGTCCGCATTTCCAACAAGGAGCCGGCATGGCCGCACTGTTTCTCGCCTCCGCATCGCCACGCCGCCGTGAACTGCTCGAACAGATTGGCGTTCCGTTCTCCCTCTTGCATGCCGCCATCGATGAAACCCCGTTGCCCGCTGAGGTCGCAGGCGACTATGTGCTGCGCATGGCGCGGGAAAAGGCCGAGTCGGGGCGGCAGCGGCTGGAGGCCAGCGTTGCGGCCTCATCATTCGTCCTTGGCGCCGATACCTCGGTGGTGCTGGATGGCCGCATTCTTGGCAAGCCTGCCGACCGTGAGGAGGGCATGGCGATGCTTGAATCACTGGGGGGGCGTGAACATCGCGTGCTGACAGCTGTCGCATTGGCCGGGCCGGAGGGCTGCGAGGCCGTTCTGGTGGAAAGCCGTGTCGGCTTTGGCGAGATTTCCACGCAGCAGGCCGAGCGCTACTGGGCAACCGGCGAGCCGCTGGACAAGGCGGGCGGTTATGCGATCCAGGGCGCGGCGGCGGTGTTCGTCGAGTACCTGTATGGCAGTTATTCCGGCGTGGTCGGTCTGCCCCTGCATGAGACGGCGCGCCTGCTCGATCGCTATGGCATTCCATGCTGGGATTTTCACGTCGACCCTGCGCAATGACGCTCACCCCGCCGTATCGAACAGCAAGAACCCGCTTACCAGGAGAGAAGAACAATGAGCGAAGAGATCCTGATGAACATCACCCCCATGGAGTCCCGTGTGGCGGTGGTGGAGAACGGCGTCTTGCAGGAAGTGCACGTCGAGCGCACGCAGAAGCGCGGGATCGTCGGCAATATCTACAAGGGGCGGGTGGCGCGTGTCTTGCCGGGCATGCAGGCGGCCTTCGTGGACATCGGGCTGGACCGTGCGGCCTTCATCCATGCCTCGGAAATTTCCAGCCGCGAAGGGAATGCGGTCGAGCCGATCAGCGCCCTGGTACACGAAGGCCAAAGCCTGGTGGTGCAGGTGACCAAGGACCCGATCGGCACCAAGGGCGCACGCCTGACCACCCAGCTTTCGATTCCCTCGCGCTATCTGGTCTATATGCCGAGCACCAGCCATGTCGGCATTTCCCTGCGCATCGAGGATGAGGCCGAGCGCGAGCGCCTCAAGCAGGTGGTGGCCGAATGCGTGGCCACCGAAGGCATCAAGGAGAACGGCGGCTTTATCCTGCGCACCGCCGCCGAGGGCGCGGGCAAGGATGAAATCCTCATGGATATCCGCTACCTGCGGCGGCTCTGGGAGCAGATCGCCGGACAGATCAAGACCGCGCCCACGCCTACCATGATCTATGAAGACCTGGCGCTGTCGATGCGCACGCTGCGTGACCTGGTCAATCCGCGTATCGAGAAGATCCGCATCGACTCGCGGGAGAACTTCCAGAAGGTCGGGCAGTTCGTCGAGGAGCTGATGCCGGAACTGAGCGAGTACCTGGAGCACTATCCAGGCGAGCGACCGATCTTCGACCTGTACGGGGTGGAGGACGAGATCCAGCGTGCCCTGGAGCGCAAGGTGCCGCTCAAGTCCGGTGGCTACCTGGTGATCGACCCAGCCGAGGCGATGAGCACCATCGACGTGAACACCGGCGCTTTCGTCGGGCATCGCACTCTGGAAGAAACCATCTTCAAGACCAACCTGGAGGCGGCTACCGCCATCGCCCGGCAACTACGGCTGCGCAACCTGGGCGGCATCATCATCATCGACTTCATCGACATGGAAGACGAAGAGCATCGCCGCCAGGTGCTGCGGACGCTGGAGAAGCAGCTCGAACGCGACCACGCCAAGACCAACATCATCGGCATCACCGAGCTGGGCCTGGTGCAGATGACCCGCAAGCGCACCCGCGAGAGCCTGGAGCAGGTGCTGTGCGAGCCCTGCGACCATTGCCATGGGCGCGGCAAGCTGAAGACGCCGGAAACGGTGTGCTACGAGATCTTTCGGGAAATCCTGCGTGAAGCGCGGGCCTACCAGGCCGAAGGCTATCGGGTGCTGGCCAACCAGAAGGTGATCGACCGCCTGCTGGACGAGGAGTCGGGCAATGTCGCCGATCTGGAAGCATTCATCGGGCGATCCATCAAGTTTCAGGTGGAAAGCATGTATGGCCAGGAACAGTACGACGTGGTGCTGCTCTGAATAGAGATTCAGGGCGTATCAGGAGAACACCCCTATGAAGCATTTCGCCGATCTCGCTGCCCGCACGCTCTACCGCTGTGCCGGCCTGCTGGGCATCGGCCTGGTGCTGTTGGCCCTGTATGTGAGCCTGGGGCGGCAACTGGTGCCATGGGTGGCCGAGCACCGCTCCGACATCGAGGCTGTCGTGGAGCGGCAACTGGGGATGCCGGTCAGCATCGGGCGCCTCGAAGGGCAGTGGGATGGCCTGCAACCACGGCTGCTGGCGCATGAAGTCTCCATTGGCGAGGGCGATAGCCCCTTGCACCTGGACCGCCTGGAACTGGTGCCTGATCTGGCCGAAAGCCTCTGGACACGTCAGCCGCATCTGGATGAGTTGCGGGTGGCTGGCCTGCACCTGAGCGTCGTGCAGGATGAGCAGGGCGCCTGGCGGGTCGACGGGATCGTCGCGCAGACGCCGCAGGCCGCGCCGGACCCGGCGGCGATCCTGCAAGGGCTGCGCAGGGTGCGTAACCTGGCTTTGCTCGACAGCCAGGTCACACTGCTGCCCCATGACGGTCCGGCCCAGACGCTGAGTTATGCCAATCTGTTGCTGCAGACCGCCGGCGAACGCCTGCGCCTGGAAGGGCGCCTGCTGTTGCCCAATGGCAAGCCGCTGGCCTTGCAGGCACAACTCGCTGTCGACAGCCGCCAATGGCAGGATTCCGCGCTGGACCTCTACCTCGATCTGCCCGAGAGCGAGTGGAGCGCCTTGCTCGCGGACCGACTGCCTGCGGATTGGGCAGTACGCCAGCTCGACCTGGGCGGAGAACTCTGGCTGCGGGTGCGCGAACGCCGTCTCGAACGTGGTGTGATGCGCCTGCACATGCCAGCCCTGGAGCTGGCACAGGGCGAGCGGGCGATAGCGCCCCTGAACGATCTGGCGGTCACCGTCTACGCCGAGCAGCGCAAGGAAGGCTGGCACATGCAACTGGACGGCCTGTCCTTCGCCCAGGGCGAGGCACGGCAGAGCGATATGCGTTTGCTGCTGGACCAGCAACAGGACAGCGGGCATTGGCGCCTGGGCATCGATCATGTGGGCCTGCAGCCGCTTGCACGCCTGGTGCGGGAGGTCGTGGCATTGCCGGAGGTCGCTGCCGGCGTGCTGGACGACCTGGCGCCGACGGGGCAGCTGCGCAACGTGCAACTCGTGTATCGCCCTGAAAAAGAGCTGGCGGAGCGCTTCTCCTACCACGCCAACCTGGACGGCGTGAGCATTCAGGAGCACGGCTGGGTGCCGGCGGCCGGCAATGTCTCAGGCAGTTTCACCGGCAACCTGGGCGGCGGTGAACTGCGCTTCGACAGCCAGGATTTCTCCCTGCACCTGGCACGCCTGTTCCCCGAGGCCTGGCACTACCGGCGTAGCCAGGGCAGCCTGCAATGGCGCCTGGATGATGAAGCCTTCACATTGCGTGCCCCTTATTTGCGGATCGACGGTGAAGAAGGGCAACTGGCGGGGGATTTCCTTATCCGCCTGGTGCGCGACCCGGAGGCCGAGGACTACATGGACCTGCGGGTCGGCATGCGCGACGGCGATGCGCGCTTCACCGAGCGTTATCTGCCGACCCTCTCGCCGGCGTTGAAGCCGGCGTTGTCCGATTGGTTGAAGGAGGCCATCCGTGGCGGGCATGTGGAGCAGGGTTATTTCCAGTACCAGGGCTCGCTGAACAAAGGTGCCCCGGCTGAGGCGCATAACCTCAGCCTGTACTTCAAGGTGCGTGACGCCGAGCTGGCCTTCCAGCCGGGCTGGCCCGCCCTGCGCGAAGGGCGCGGCGAGGTGCTGATCGAGAATGCCAGGGTGCGCGTGCGCTTGAGTGAAGGTCGCATTCTGGAGAGCCATATCCGACAGGCGCAGGCCGAGATTCCGCCGGCCAAGGCAGGGCATGCGCCGCGACTGGCCTTGCAGGGCGATATCAGCGGGACGTTGGCCGATGGCATGCATATCCTGCAGGGGGCGCCTCTGGGAACCGAGGGTATGTTCTCCGGTTGGAAGGCCGAGGGCCCGTTGCAGGCGCGGCTCGATCTGGACATTCCGTTGGCCCATGGCGAGCGGCCCCATGTGCGGGTGGATTTCTCCAGCCAGGACGCCAGCCTGCGCCTGCTCCAGCCGGAATTGAAGCTGAGCGCCCTGAGCGGCGATTTCACCTATGACTCGGACAAGGGCCTGAGCGCGGCACAGGTGCACGCCAAGGCATTCGGGCGTGACGTGAGTGGGCGGATCCTAGCGACGGGTAGGCCGGGTAAGCCGCTGTCACGGATCGAGGCGCGTGGCAGCGTGACACTGGCGAATCTGGTGCGTTGGCTTGAGGTCAAGCAGGCGTTGCCCGCCCGTGGCGAGTTGCCCTATCAGGTGCGTGTCGATATTGGTGGCGGTGCCGGGCGCCTGCAGGTGGACTCGTCGCTGCAGGGGCTGGCCATCGACCTGCCCGAGCCTTTCGGCAAGCAGGCTTCGGCGCGCAGGGATACTAGTTTCAGCATGACGCTGCAGGGGCCGCAGCGGCGTTACGAGATTCAACATGACGCACTGGCTGCGCTCGTCTATACGGCACCCGAAGGGCGCCTGCTGGATGGCCGTGGCGAGTTGCGGCTGGGCGGTGGTGCAGCCGGATTGCCGGGTACGCAGGGGCTGCGCGTGCGTGGGCGGCTGTCCCGCCTGGACTGGGATGCCTGGCAGCGTGCGTTGAAGACGGCGCAGGGCGATGGGCAGAAGAATCCCTTGGCAGAGGCTTCGTTCATTCGCGAGGTGCGCCTGCGCCTGGACCGCTTCGAAGGCTTCGGAACACGTATCGATACACTGGATGTGGACCTGCAACCGATCCAGAACGCCTGGCTGCTGGGGCTGCGCAGCCAGGTCGTTGGCGGCCAGGTTCGCCTGCCGCTGACGAGCGGTGCCCCTATCGCGATCAGCCTGCGGCACCTGCGCCTGCCGGCGGCGAAGGAAGCCGACGGCCCGCAAGCCGATCCCGTCGACCCGCTGGCGGGTATCGACCCCGCCAGCCTGCCTGCTGCCGATGTGCTGATCGAACAGCTGTTTCGCGGCGACAACCTGCTGGGGCGCTGGGCGCTGAAAGTGCGGCCGGTGGCCGGTGGTGTGGCGATGAGCAATCTCGATCTGGACCTGAAGGGCCTGAAGATCGGTGGTGAATTGATCTGGAAGGATGGGCGAACGGCCTACAAGGGGCGCTTGCAGGGTGGAAACCTCGAAGATGTGCTGCTGGCCTGGGGCTTCGCGCCCTCGACCAGTAGCAGCAGTTTCCGCCTGGATGCCGACGGCAGTTGGCCTGGCTCGCCAGCCTGGTTCGGCCTCAAGCGTTATTCGGGGACGTTGGCCCCGAACATGCGCAATGGTCAGTTCAAGGAAGTCGAGGGCAGTGCCCAGGCATTGCGGGTATTTGGATTGCTGAATTTCAACGCCATTGGCCGACGCCTGCGCCTGGACTTCAGCGACCTGTTTGGCAAGGGACTCGGTTATGACCGTCTCAAGGGCACCTTGCTGGCCTCCGACGGCATCTTCATGACGCGTGAACCGATCACGGTCACGGGGCCATCGAGCAACCTGGAGCTGGACGGTCGGCTGGATATGGTCAGCGATACCATCGATGCCAAGCTGCTGGTGACGTTGCCGGTCAGCAACAACTTGCCATTGGCCGCGCTGATCGTTGGCGCACCCGCTATTGGCGGTGCGCTGTTCATCGCCGACAAGCTGCTCGGCGACAAGGTGGCGCGGTTCGCCACTGTGCAGTACGACGTCAAGGGGCCGTGGCAGTCGCCGAAGATCACCTTCGACAAGCCGTTCGAGAAGCCGAACTGATAGTGCGGGTGGCGGCATTGTTTGGCTTTTGCGTACACCTGCAACGGGTGTGGTGGCTGGGCCACCGGTTGCGCCCTTACGGCGCCTCCCTTTCTTGGCTCGTGCAAAGAAAGGGAGCAAAGAAACACGCCCCCCTGTCATACGGCCCCTGCGCTGTGCTCCGGGGTTCCTTCACTCCGGCATCGCTCCGGGGGCCGGCGTACAAGGGCCGTCCTGGCCCTTTACGCCTCTCGTGGCATCCATGCCACTCGCTCCCCTACGCAATGCCTGCGTTCAGCCTTCTGAAAGGGGGGGGATGCTGCGCCTGTGACATCCACAACTGACCAGATCTGAAGATAAACTTCAATCAAGTCTGTTTAATTCGATCTTCCAGTCACCGCCCGCTTCACCACCCCCATCAGGAGGCCGAGCGGAATCGTCGTGCAAGGGGTTGAGCGGCAGGGATGCCGCGAGAGGTGCGATGGGCCATGGATGGCCCTTCGCGGCGTGCCCCTGGAACGGCGATGGAGCGAGGGAACCCCGGAGCGCAGCGCAGGGGCCGTATGCTGGGGGCGCATTCTCTTTGGTTACTTTCTCTTGTGCGAACAAGAGAAAGTGACTCGGCGTAAGGCCGAAACCGGTAGTTCGGCCATCAGACCTGTGACGGGTGTACACCAAAACCTCACATATATTGCAACCAGCCTCAGTCAGCTACCGGCCAGCGTCATACGCTCCACCAGGATCGAACCCGTACGGATGTTGCCACGGCTCTCGATATCGTTGCCGATCGCCACGATCTGCTTGCACATGTCCCGCAGGTTGCCGGCGATGGTTACCTCCTGCACCGGGAACTGGATCTCGCCGTTCTCCACCCAGTAGCCACCCGCGCCACGGGAATAGTCGCCAGTCACCAGGTTGAGTCCGTGGCCCATCAGTTCGGTGACCAGCAGGCCCCGTCCCATACGGCGGAGCAGGGCGGCCTGGTCTTCGTCGCCGTGGCTGACGAACAGGTTGTGGATGCCACCGGCGTTGGCGGTGCTTGGCAGCCCCAGCTTGCGTCCGGAGTAGGTGCCGAGCACGTAGCTGGCCAGCCGTCCGTTGTCCACGAAGGACTTGCCATAGGTGGCCAGGCCGTCGCTGTCGTAGGCGGCGCTGCCGAGGGCGCGGGGGATGTGGGGGCGTTCGTCGAGGCTCAGCCACTCGGGGAAGAGAATCTGCCCCAGAGCACCTTCCAGGTAGGACGACTTGCGGTAGAGGTTGCCGCCGGAGATCGCCGACATGAAGTGCCCCAGCAGGCCGCCGGCCAGGTCCGGGCTGAACAGCACCGGGACATCGCAGGTCGGCACCGGACGGGCGCCAAGGCGGCGTACGGTGCGTTCGGCTGCGCGTCGACCGATCAGTTCGGGGGCGGCCAGTTCGCCGCCGATGCGCTTGACGTCATAGTCGTAGTCGCGCTGCATCTGGCCATCGTCGGTTTCGGCGATCATCACGCAGCTCAGGCTGTGGCGCGTGCTGGCGTGGCCGCCGATGAAGCCATTGCTGTTGCCATAGGCCCGGCAGCCCTGGTGTGTGCTCAGGCTGGTGCCGTCTGCCTTGCGTACACGTGGGTCGCTGGCGAAGGCCGCCGCTTCGCATTGCAGGGCGCGTTCGATGGCCTGTTCGGGGGTGATGTCCCAGGGATGGTAGAGGTCGAGGTCGGGCAGGCTGGAGGCCATCAGCTCCGGCGCGGCCAGGCCCGCATAAGGGTCTTCCGAGGCGTGCCGGGCAATCGCCAGGGCTGCGGCGACGGTCTCGCGGATGGCTTCGGCACCGCTGCCGGTGGTGCTGGCCGAACCTTTGCTCTGGCCAACGTAGAGGGTGATGCCGAAGCCCTGGTCGCGGTTGAACTCGACGGTCTCGACTTCGCCCTGGCGCACGCTGGTGGACAGCCCCTGGTCCAGCGACACCGATACTTCGCTGGCCGTGGCGCCCTGGCGGCGTGCCTCGTCGATGATGCGCTCGACGGTTTCGTACAACTGCGGCAAGGCCTGCGGGCCTACCTGTGATGCTTCACTCATAAACACTCCAATTCCTGGAAGCTGCGAGCGACCGGCCGGTTCTTGCCCCGTCGCATGCAGCTCGCAGCTTGTCGCTGCTGTTATCATGGCGGCGTTTCCCTCTGGACCCGCCCCATGCCTGATTATTCCGACGCCGACGATTTCGGCGAAAAAAGCAAATCCCAGGTCAAACGCGAGCTGCATGCCCTGCAGGACCTCGGCGAACGCCTGACCACGCTCAAGCCCGAACTGCTCGACCGTCTGCCGCTGACCGACGCACTGCGCAAGGCCTTGCAGGACGCGTCCAAGCACACCGCGCACATCGCCAGCAAACGCCATCGCCAGTACATCGGCAAGCTGATGCGCGACCAGGATATCGACGCCATCCTGGCGCTGATCGAGCAGGTGGATGCCTCGACCCGGCAGTACAACGAGCGTTTCCACGCCCTGGAGCGCTGGCGCGACCGGCTGGTGGGCGGTGGTGACGATGACCTTGAGGCTTTCGTCAACGAGTTCCCCGAAACCGACCGTCAGCACCTGCGCAGCCTGGTCCGCCATGCCCAGCACGAAGCCGCGCGTAACAAACCCCCGGCCGCCGCCCGTAAAATCTTCAAATACATCCGCGAACTGGATGAAGTACAGCGCGGCCTGAAGTAAAAACCGCTACAGGCTACAGGTGTAGAACTGCTCTTGCCTGTAGCCCGTTGGCGCTACGCGCCAGTGCCTCCCACCGTGATCGCATCGATCTTCAGCGTCGGCTGGCCGACCCCTACCGGTACCGACTGCCCGTCCTTGCCACAGGTGCCGACGCCGGCATCCAGCGACAGATCGTTGCCGACCATCGACACCCGGCTCATCGCCTCCGGGCCGTTGCCGATCAAGGTGGCGCCCTTGACCGGAGCGGTGATGCGGCCATTCTCGATCAGGTAGGCCTCGCTGGTGGAGAAGACGAACTTGCCGCTGGTGATGTCCACCTGGCCGCCGCCGAGGTTGGCGCAGTAGATGCCTTTCTGCACCGAGCGGATGATTTCCTCCGGGTCGCTTTCCCCGGCCAGCATGTAGGTGTTGGTCATGCGTGGCATGGGCAGGTGCGCGTAGGACTCGCGGCGACCGTTGCCGGTCGGTGCCACGCCCATCAGGCGCGCGTTCAGGCGATCCTGGATATAGCCCTTGAGTACGCCGTTCTCGATCAGCGTGGTGCACTGGGTCGGGGTGCCTTCGTCATCGACGCTGAGCGAACCGCGTCGACCCGCCAGGGTGCCATCGTCGACGATGGTGCACAGGCTGGAAGCGACTTGTTGACCAACCTTGCCGCTGTAGGCGGAATGGCCCTTGCGGTTGAAGTCGCCCTCCAGGCCATGGCCGACCGCTTCGTGCAGCAGCACGCCGGACCAGCCTGGGCCCATCACTACCGGAAGGGTGCCGGCCGGCGCCGGTTGCGCGTCGAGGTTGACCAGCGCCTGGCGCAGGGCCTCGCGGGCATAGCCCATGGCACGGTCCTCGGCGAGGAACCAGGCATAGCCGGTGCGGCCACCGCCGCCCTGGCCGCCACGTTCGCGGCGGCCGTTCTGCTCGACGATGACGCTGACATTGAAGCGCACCAGTGGGCGGATATCGGCGGCCAGTACGCCATCCAGGCCCGCCACCAGGATATGTTCCCAGACGCCCAGCAGGCTCACGGAAACCTGCTTGATACGTGGATCGAGTGCACGGGTGGCGGCGTCGATGCGTTTGAGCAGCTCCACTTTCTCGGCACGGCCCAGGTCGTCCAGCGGGTTTTCCATGCCGTACAGCGAGGTGAACGATGGGCGCTGGGTCAGGCCGACCTGCTGCGACTGCCCGCTGCGGGCAATGGAGCGGGCGGCCTGGGCGGCCTGGCGCAGGGCGTCGGCGGTGATCGCGTTGCTGTAGGCGAAGCCGGTTTTCTCGCCGGACAGGGCGCGCACGCCGACGCCTTGCTCCAGGTGGAAGCTGCCTTCCTTGACGATACCGTCCTCCAGCACCCACGACTCGCTGACCTGATCCTGGAAGTACAGGTCGGCGGCATCGATACCGGGGCCGGCCAGGTGGCCGAGTAGCCCTGGCAGGTCATCGAGCGCCAGGCTGCCTGGGGTCAGCAGGCGGTTGGCAACGGGGACTAACAACTCACTCATATTCACTCCTGGGTGGCCGCGTCGATGCGCGGCACGGAAAATCGTCGGTGCGCCATCACCGGCATGCGTTGGCGAATACTGTCCTGCTCGGCGCTGTCGCGCCGGGCCAGCACTACACCGGGCGCCTGTTCCAGTTCGCCCAGCGTGCGCCCCCATGGGTCGATGATGGCGGCGTGACCGTAGGTCTGGCGTCCGCCGGGATGTTCTCCGCCCTGGGCAGCGGCCAGCACATAGCATTGTGTTTCCAGCGCCCGCGCGCGGACCAGCGTCTGCCAGTGGGCCGCTCCCGTCAGCGCAGTGAAGGCGGCAGGGGCGCTGATCAGTTCGGCGCCCGCCAGGCGCAACGCCGTATACAGTTCGGGAAAGCGCAAATCGTAACAGACCGTCATGCCCAGGCGCCCGTATGGGGTGTCCGCCAGTACCAGTTCATGCCCGGCGGCGTAGTCATCGGACTCCCGGTAGCGGCCGCGCGCATCCTGCACATCCACATCGAACAGGTGCAGCTTGTCATAGCGCGCCACCCGTTCGCCGTGTTCGTCGATCAGCAGCGAGCAGGCGTTGGGCTTGCCCTGTGGTTGACCGTCCGGCGGCAGCGGCAAGGTGCCGGCGACTATCCATAACTTGAGGTCGCGGGCGCTGCGTTTCAACCAGGGCAGGATCGGTCCCTGGCCCTGTGCTTCGGCCCGGGCCAGCGCCGGCATGTCAGGGTGGCCCATGGCGGCGAAGTTTTCCGGCAGCACGACCAGCTGCGCACCGTCCGTCGCGGCCTGCTCCAGCAGTCGGCGGGCCTCGACGAGATTGGCCAGGACATCGGCCTGGGTGGTCATCTGGATAACGGCGAGGGACATAAGGGCTCCGGTCGAGCGGTGTTCAGGGAAGCGGGTTCTCATCAAGGTAGGGTGCGCCGCGCGCACCGACGCGCCCTCCAGATGCTGTGCCGAGCAGCCCACGACATTAACCCATATCCAGCCGCTGCGGGTGGTAGCGCTCCAGGCTGGCATGGTGGGCCACGCTGACCACGGCGGTCATGGGCAGGTGCTCGTCGAGCAGGTGGTAGAGGTTGTCTTCGTTCTGTGTATCCAGTGCCGAGGTGGCTTCGTCGAGGAACAGGTAGTCGGGCTTGTGCAGCAGTACGCGGGCGAAAGCCAGGCGCTGCTGTTCGCCGGGTGACAGGCGTTTCTCCCAGTGATCGCGCTCATGCAACTGCGCCACGTACTGCGGCAGTTGCACCAGCTCCAGTGCCCGCGAGCACTGGGCATCGTTGAACGTGTCAGCGGCGGCGGGGTAGCACAGTGCATCCTTCAGGCTGCCGGGTGGCAGGTAGCTTTTCTGCGGCAGGAACAGTTGACTGCCGCGTGGCAACTGGACCTGCCCGTCGCCATGGGGCCAGAGCCCGGCCAGGGCGCGCAGCAGCGTCGACTTGCCGATGCCCGACGGGCCGCGCACCAGCCAGCGCTCGCCGGGGCGTACGTCGATGTCGCGAATGCTGCTGAGCGGTGAGCCGTCCGGGCGCTGCAAGTGCAGCGAGCGGGTGCTCAGGCTGTCGCTCGCATGCTGTTCCAGGCTGATACCTGACGTGGCGGGCTGGCGCAGCACGTGATCGAGTTCGTCGAGACGGCGCAGGGCCGAGCGCAGCAGGGCCAGTTCCTTGTAGTTGAACAGGAACCAGGACAAGGCGGTGCGCAGACGAGCGAAACCGACGCTGAGCTGCATCACGCCGCCGATGGTGATCTGTTTGGCGAAATAGCGCGGGATGGCGATCAGGTAGGGGAGGATGGAGCCGACCTCTATATAGACCGATTCGGTGAAGGCGACGCGCTTGGTGTAGGTCATCAGCCCTCGCCAGTTCTGGCGTATGACGTGGAAGGCGGTGCGCAGGCGGTTGTGTTCGACCGTTTCGCCCCGGTAGAAGGCGATCTGCTCCGCGTTCTCGCGCATGCGCACCAGCAGGTAGCGGAAGTCTGCTTCGTACTGTTGCTGGCGATAATCCAGACCGACCATCGGCTTGCCGATCTTCTCCATCAGCCAGGAGCCGAACAGGGCATAGATAATGGCCGCCCAGAGCATGTAGCCGGGCAGTTCGATATCGAGGCCGATGGCGCTCAGTGGCAGGCTGCCGGAGAGTCCCCAGAGAATGATGGCGAAGGACACCGCGTTGACCAGGTTCTTCAGCAGCCCGAGGCCGAGTTCGAGGGTCTTGCCTGCCAGCAGTGCGAGGTCTTCGGCGATACGCTGGTCCGGGTTGTCCGCCAGCCTGGCCGATTCGATGCGCTGGTAGGCATGTTCGCTCGTCCAGCGTGCGAGGTAATCCTCGGTCAGCCAGCTGCGCCAGCGTATTTCCAGCAACTGGCGAAAGAAGATGCTGAAGGTCGCGCAGAGGGTGCTCAGGATGATCAGCCCCGCCAGGCGCCACATCAGCGGCGAGATGAGCTCGCGCTGGTATTCGGACAGGGCGTCGAAGAAGCTTTTTTGCCAGGTACTGATCTGTACCGCGCTGTAGACCGTTCCCAGGTCCAGGCCGATGATCAGCGCCAGCAGCCCCCAGGCTCGCCACTTTTCTGCCGACGACCAGTAGGGGCGGATCAATTGCCAGGGGGATGCTGTGGTTTTCATGGTGGGTTTCGGTCAGGAGGGCGGTAGGACAGGGCGCGCGTGGCGCACCCTGCGACTCAGTACTTCAGGCGCAGCGACAGGGTGAAGTTGCGCGGGTCTCCGTAGGTGTTGTAGGTGTTGTTGCCAAGGCTGACATAGTACTTGCGGTCCGTGAGGTTTTCGCCATTCAGCGCCAGGGTGGCGTGTTCGTTCAACGCATAGCTGGCCACCGCGCTGGCGAGGGCATAGCCGCTCTGTTCGCGGTCCGAGGCGAAGCGGTCGCTGCCGTAGGCGCTGGTGGCCTGCACGCCGCCGCCCAGTGCCAGCCCCTTGAACAGGCCGTCCTGGACGCGGTAGTGGCTCCACAGCTTGAAGCTGTGCTTGGGCGAGGAGTGGCTGAACTGTCCGATGTTGCTGTCGTCGCTGAGGTAGCGTGTTTTCAGGTGGGTATAGCCCGCGCTGAGATCCCAGCCCGGCAACGGGCGACCACTGACGTCCAGCTCCCAGCCACTGCTCTCGACCTCTCCAGCCGCGATGTAGTAACTCGGATCATTCGGGTCTTCGAAGGGGCGGTTTTCGTCGCGGATGCGGAAGGCGGCGAGCGAGGCGTTCAGGGCATCGTCGAAGAAGCTGGTCTTGATGCCGACTTCGTATTGCTTGCCTACCCGTGGCTCCAGGGTGCCTCCGCCTGCTTTCTCGTAGTCCTGCGGGATGAAGATGTCCGAGTAGCTGGTGTAGAGCGACACCTCTGGCGTCACTTCGTAGACCAGTCCGCCATAAGGGGTGAATTCGTCGTTGCTCGACTCGCCCTTGCTCCAGGCACCAGGGGTGGAAGGCGCACGGTTGCGGCTCTTGTAGTCATAGTTGGTGAAGCGACCCCCTGCGACCAGGGTCAACGGGTCCAGTACGCGCAGGCGGACCTGGCCGTAGACGCCGCTCTGTTCGGTCAGGCGCTCCGAGCCGCGGTTACGGATTAGGTTGGGTTCCGCGAGGTTTGGGTTGGACAGGTCGAGGCCGCTGGCCGCGCTGCCCACCAGGCTCGATGCGCTGCGGTTGGAGCCCCAGGTATCGCTGGAGCGTACGCGGTAGTCGTCCTGGTTGTAGCCGATCAGCGCATGGTGTTCGCGGCCGAGCAGTTGGAACGGGCCGGAGGCATAGAGATCGGCGGCGCGGCGGCGCGACTCGCCGTCGTATTCGCGCAGGAAAACGTAGCTGAACGTGTTGTTGTTCAGGTTGACGCCTGCGCCTCCGGGGACGGCATCCTTCCACTCGCTGTCCTGGGTCAGGTAGCGCAGCTTGGCGGTCAGGCTCCAGTCATTGGCGAAGCGCTGCTCGGCGGCCAGCACGGTTTCCTTTGTATGGGCGCGGCTGTAGCTCCAGTCCGGGTAGGGGTTGGTCGAGCGGGAGACATCCAGCAGGCGTCCGGCGGCCCCGCCTGGCGCGCTGACCGGCAGGCCGGCGAATGGCACGTCGATGTCGTTGTCCTGCTGGGTGTGGCTCAGCGACAGGGTCAGGTCGTCGGTGGCGTCGAACTCCAGTACCCCATAGCCGACCCATTTGCGCTGGTGGGTGCGGTCGTAATAGAAGTCGCGATCCTGGCCAACGCCGACGAAGCGTCCGCGCAGACGGCCATTGGCGTCCAGCGGGCCGGTCACATCCAGCTCGCCACGGTGGTTGTCCCAACTGCCGGTGCTGATGGTGCCATTCAGGCCGAACTGGCTACGCGGCTTCTTGGTCACCACGTTGACCGTGCCGCCGAGGTCGCCGCTGCCTTGCAGGACGCCGGCAGGGCCGCGCAGGACTTCGACACGGTCGTACACCGCCAGGTCGAACTGTTCCGCGCCGCTCAGGCCGGCAGTGCTGGGTACGCCGTCGATGCTGACGTTGAGTCCGTAACCGCGCGCCCAATACTGGCTCTGGGCGGTATCGTTGGGTATCACGGTGACGCCGGGCACCCAGCGCAGAGCGTCTTCGAGGGTATTGAGGTTCTGGTCTTCGATGCGCTGGCGTGTCACCACCGAGACGGATTGCGGGATTTCCTTGAGTGACACGGGCAGTTTGCTGGCGACGGTGCTCTTTTCCGCACGGTAGGCATCGCTGTCTTCCGTGAGCGACTGGCCCCATACGGTGATCGTCTGCAGTTCGGCGGTTTCTTTTTCGACTGACTGGCCGTCTGCCAGGAGCTGTCCGGAGAGGCCGAACAGGGCGCCCAGGCTGATTGCCTGGCTGATCTTTGTATACCGGGTATGGGTATGCTTATGAGCGTGACGTTTGCACATGGTTTCCCCCACGGGAATGAATCCGAAAAACGGTGAGAATGGAGTACTTCCGCCAGATTCTGTGGCTGGTCAGTGGCGTGGATGTTAGGAGCGTTGAAAAAAGTTCTTAAAAGATTATTTTGATATATCTGAAGTTATAAAAATTCTATCAAAATGTAACATGTTGAATTCGTTGTGTTTTTTATTTGATGAATCGCTGATTTTATTTTTTATACCCCGTGTGGGTATTTCAAAAATACCCTGCATGGGTATGATCGTCGTGTCAGTCAATGGAAGCGTCCGCATGTCTTCTCAGCAGCCAAGAATCATCAGTTTTCCCATCGGTGGCATGACCTGCGCTGCCTGTGCCAGTCGTATCGAGCGTGTATTGAACCGCCTGCCGGGGGTCGCGGCAAACGTCAATTTCGCGACTGAGAAAGCCCAGGTCGAGTTGTCCGGCGAGCAGACACAGGCCGGCGAGGTGATTGCCGCCGTACGCAAGAGCGGCTTCGAGGTCGTTCCCGAGCGCGTCGAGCTGGCCGTCGGTGGCATGAGCTGCGCGGCCTGTGCCGCACGCATAGAAAAAGTGCTGAATGCGCAGGAAGGTGTCAGCGCCACGGTGAACTTCGCGGCCGAGCGTGCCCATGTCGAGTACCAGCCGGGGTTGGCCGAGGTCGACGGGCTGGTCGCGCGTATCGAGAAGGCGGGTTTTTCCGCCAGCGTCGTGGACGATGCCGCGCGGGATGCCGCCAAGCAGCGCAAGCAGCAGGAGTGGCAGTCCCTGCGCTGGCAGTTCGGACTGGCTGCGCTGCTGACGCTGCCGCTGATGATCGAAATGGTCGCCATGTTCATGGGCTATCACGAGGCGGTGCCGCGCTGGCTGCAATGGGCGCTGGCGACACCGGTGCAGTTTTTCTGTGGCCGGCACTTCTACCGCAATGCCTGGAACGCCTTGCGCGGCGGTTCGGCCAATATGGACGTACTGGTCGCCCTGGGCACCAGCGTCGCCTACCTGTACAGCGTCGTGGTGATCCTGGCGGGTGATCATCACGGCCATGTCTACTTCGAGGCCAGTGCCGCGATCATCACGCTGGTGCTGCTGGGCAAGTTGCTCGAAGCGCGGGCCAAGGCCAAGACCGGCGCGGCCATCGAGGGGCTGCTCGGGTTGCAGCCGCAGATCGCCCATGTCGAGGTGGACGGTGCGTTGCAGGACCGTGCCGTGGCCAGCCTGCGGGTCGGCGATATCTTCGTGGTCCGCCCTGGCGAGAGCATTCCGCTGGATGGCCTGGTGCTGGAAGGCGCTTCCGAGATCAACGAGTCGATGCTGACCGGCGAGAGCGTCCCGGTGCTCAAGGGCGAAGGTGACAAGGTGTTCGCCGCCACGCTCAACCACAATGGCGCGTTGCGCGTGAAGGCCAGCGGTGTCGGCAGCGATACCGCCCTGGCGCGTATCGTTCGCCTGGTCGAGCAGGCCCAGGGTTCCAAGGCCAGCGTGCAGCGCCTGGCGGACAAGGTGTCGGCGGTGTTCGTGCCGGTGGTGGTGGCCATCAGTGTGCTGACTTTCCTGCTCGGCTGGTGGCTGACCGGCGCTTTCACCCCGAGCCTGGTCAGTGCGGTCGCCGTCCTGGTCATTGCCTGCCCCTGTGCCCTGGGGCTGGCGACACCTACGGCGATCATGGTCGGCACGGGCCAGGGCGCGCGCAACGGTATCCTGTTCCGTAATGTCGACGCGCTGGAGCGTGCGCAGCAATTGAAGACGCTGGTGGTGGACAAGACCGGGACGCTGACCGAAGGACGGCCTTCGGTCAGTGACCTGTTGCCGGCCGAGGGTGTTTCGCCGGAGCGTCTGCTGGCGCTGGCGCTGGGTTTGGAACGCGACTCCGAGCATCCGCTGGCGCGGGCGCTGGTCGAGCATGCCAGCAGCCGTTCGGTGGCCGCCGTCGCTGTCAGTGATTTCCAGGCCCAGCCAGGCCGCGGCCTGACCGCGACTGTCGAAGGGCAAAAGGCCCTGCTGGGTTCTCCGCGCTTCCTGGCGGAAGAGGGCGTCGCCTTCGACCAGGCACGGATGGAAGCACTGGAGAGCAGCGGCAAGACCGCCATCGGCATTGCCCTGGATGGAACCCTGCAGGGGTATATCGGTTTTGCCGATCGCTTGCGCGAAGACGCGGTTGCCACCGTGGCGGCGTTGCAGGCGCGAGGTGTTCGCGTGGTCATGCTGACCGGCGACAGCCCGCGAGTCGCCGCCGTGGTGGCGGCCCAGGTCAAGGTGGATGACTTTATCGCCGGCGTGCTGCCCCAGCACAAGGCCGAGGAGGTCGAGCGCCTCAAGTCCCAGGGCGATGGCCTGGTCGGCATGCTCGGCGATGGCATCAACGATGCGCCTGCGCTGGCGTCGGCCGATATCGGCTTCGCCATTGGCGCGGGCTCCGACATTGCCCTGGATACGGCCGATGTGGTGCTGATGAGAAGCCAGCTGTCGAGCCTGCTGGATGCCATCGACCTGTCCGCCGCGACCCTGGGCAAGGTGCAGCAGAACCTGTTCTTCGCTTTCATCTATAACGTGCTGGGGATTCCCCTGGCGGCGTTCGGGCTGCTCAATCCGGTCGTGGCCGGTGCGGCCATGGCACTGAGTTCGGTTTCGGTACTGAGCAATTCACTGTTGTTGCGCAAATGGAAACCGGCGGCTCGCCAGGTTTCCACTCATAAACATTAATCCGATCAGGAGAAGATCCATGTCATCCATCACTTTCGAAGTCCAGGGCATGTCGTGCGGCGGCTGTTCCGGCAAGGTCAAGCGCGCACTGGAGGCCCTGGAGGGTGTCAGTTCCACCGAGGTGGTACTGGAAAGCGGCGCCGTCACCGTGGAGTATGAGGCGCCGGCCACTCCGGAAAGCTTCCGCAGCACGGTCGAGGAGTTGGGTTTCGACGTCGCATCCTGACACGACTGCCTCGCTGTCGTGCCTGATGCCGTAGGGATTTGCGGGTGTGCTTTGTTACACTCGCGGTCCCTCGACGATATGCCCGTGCCATGAGCCCTCAGAAACGTCCCCGCAAGACCCAGGCCGCCACTGGCGCCAGTCCCTCCGAAGCGCCACGTTGCGCACACTGTGAGCCGGATACCACGACAGCGGACGGCAAGACCGTTGTGCAGCCACGCAAGAAGGCGCTGCTCAATCGCCTGAGCCGCATCGGCGGGCAGGTCAACGGCATCGCGCAGATGATCGAGAAGGATCGCTACTGCGTCGATATCCTCACCCAGGTTTCCGCCGTGCGTTCAGCCCTGGATGCGGTGGCCAGCCAACTGCTTGCCGACCATGCCAATGGATGTGTACGCCAGGCGATTCTCGAGGATGGTGGCGAAGAAGCCATCACCGAGCTGCTGGGCATCATCAAGAAGATGCGTTGAGCCGAAACGATTCGACTGACCGCACCGGTGGTGCACTGGAGAAAACCATGAAAGCCAGGTTCCTGTTGTTGCCGGCGTTGTTCGCAGCACCGTTGTTCGTCGAGGCCGCCAGCCTCGATGTGGTGGTACAAGGCGTTCAGCATGATCAGGGGGCGTTGCGGGCCAGTCTCTACGACGTGCCCGAGACATTCCGCAAGGAAGCCAGGGCGGTTGCCGTGCAGCAGGTTCCTGCGGCCGAAGGTGATGTCGTGCTGCGCTTCGATGACGTGGCGCCGGGACGCTACGCGGTGATGGTCTACCATGACGAAAACGCCGATGGAAAACTCAACCTGCGCCTCGGCATGTTCCCCTCCGAGGGCTATGGCCTGTCGAACAACCCCAGGGTCATGGGGCCGCCGAAGTTCGAGGCCAGTGCATTCGAGGTGAGCGAGCCGGCGACCACCGTGCATATCGACGTTCGTTATTGATGCGACCGATGCGGTTGTGAGCGGGCGCGCCAGGCGTTTTTGTCGTTTGCCGGCGGACGCGGTATGTTCTGCTGGTCTTCAATCCAACCGGGAATCCCCATGAGCCTATACGGTGCTTACGACGACCAGAACATCTTCGCCAAGATCATTCGTGGCGAGGCGTCCTGCTACAAGGTGTACGAGGATGAGGATGTGCTGGCATTCCTCGACCTGTTCCCCCAGTCCTTCGGCCATACGCTGGTCATTCCCAAGCGCGCCAAGGCGCGCAACCTGCTGGAAGTCGATGCGGACAGCCTGACGAAGCTGACGCTGGTCGCGCAGAAGCTGGCCAGGGTGCTGGCCGATGAGTTGCAGCCGGACGGGATACAGGTGGCGCAGTTCAATGGGGCGCCGGCAGGGCAGACGGTGTTCCACCTGCATGTCCACATCATTCCCCGCTACAACGATGCGTCTCTGGGCGCACATGCCTCGGGCAAGGCCGACCCGGCCGAACTCAATGCCTTGCAGGAACGTCTGGTGCGCCGAATCGCGCAGGCGTGATGCTCAGTCGGATGACCCTGCCCCATGGACTGCCCGGCCAGGCCGGAACGGTAATGCACGGAGCGGGTCGCCCGACCGCTGAAGGGATCAGTCCTGGCGGCTGGTCACTTCCAGCAGGTGGTAGCCGAACTGGGTCTTGACCGGACCCTGCACGGTGTTCAGCGGGGCGCTGAATACCACGGTGTCGAATTCCCGGACCATCTGGCCCGGTCCGAACGAGCCCAGGTCGCCGCCCTGGCGGCTGGACGGGCAACTGGAGTTGTCCTTGGCGACCTGGGCGAAGTCGGCACCGGCCTCGATGCTGGCTTTCAGTTCGTTGCACTTGTCTTCGGTGGCGACCAGGATGTGACGCGCTGTAGCTTTGGCCATGTCGTTGCTCCTCTCGATAAAGCCGCCGAGCCTACCGGAATCATGTCCTGAGTCAACCGATGCCGGTGGCGCGAGTGCCCTGCATTCCTTATGCTTGCGGCTTTCATCGGAATCAAGATACCTGCCATGTTCGAAACAACCCTCGCCCAGCTTGAACACGTCGTTTCCCAATTGCTGGAGCAGAATCAAGCTCTGCGCGGCACCTGCTCCGAACTCGAGCAGCAACTGCAACAGGCCCGGGAGGAAAACGACAACCTGCAACTGGCCGCCCTCGAGCAGGAAGAGAAGCAGGGCGCTACGCTCGCCCGCATGCAGGCGCTGGTGCAGCGCGCCGGGGCTGGTGAGGTGGCATGAGCGATATTCGCGCACTGAACATTCTTGGGCGCGACTATTCGATCCGCGCCTGTGCCGAGGACGAGGCCGTCCTGGCGCAGGCCATGCAATTGCTGCAGACGCGCGTGCAGGAAAGCCAGCAGCGTTTCCCCCATGCCAGTCACCAGGAGTTGCTGGTGATGACGGCACTGAACCTGTGTGTGCCATTGATCCAGCAGGAACAGCGCCTGGGCGCCGCCGAGCAGGCCCTGGCCGATAGCCTGGCGCGTGTCAGCCGGCAGTTGGCGCAGTCAGAGACACAGGCACCTCCGTTGTAGCCATCTGGCATGCGGCGTAGAATCCGCACCATTCCAATTCTTCCAATATTCTTCCTGCTCCTTGTGGCTGCTTGTCGTGCAGCCCGGAGCTGCCTTTGACCGTGCCCGTGAGCTGCCTTTTCCCGACAGGGGAGTGGCGGTTCGCCATTCGAGAGTTTTTTCATGAGTGCGCCCACAAATGCCCAGAATGGCAGTTGGCTCAGCGTCATTGCGCTGGCGCTGGCGGCCTTTATTTTCAACACCACCGAGTTCGTACCGGTCGGTTTGCTGAGCGGTATTGGCGAAAGCTTCGACATGCCGATCGCCCAGGTCGGGCTGATGTTGACCATCTACGCCTGGATCGTGACGCTGGCTTCGCTGCCGATGATGTTGCTGACACGCAATATCGAGCGGCGGCGCCTGCTGGTCGCGGCCTTCGTGGTCTTCATCCTCAGTCACATACTGTCTGGCCTGGCCTGGAGCTTCGGCATGCTGATGCTGAGTCGGGTCGGTGTCGCCTTCGCCCATGCGGTGTTCTGGTCGATCACGGCTTCCCTGGCCGTACGGGTCGCGCCGCCAGGCAAGCAGGCCCAGGCGCTCGGGTTGCTGGCAACGGGCACTTCGCTGGCGCTGGTGCTGGGTATCCCCCTGGGGCGCGTGGTCGGTGAGGCGTTGGGCTGGCGCATGACTTTCATGTCGATCGCCGTAGCCTCCGGCGTGACGGTGCTCTGCCTGATGCGCGCCTTGCCGTTGCTGCCAAGCCAGAATTCCGGCTCCCTGAAAAGCCTGCCGAGCCTGTTCCGGCGCCCGTTGCTGATGGCGTTCTATGCATTGACGGCATTGGTGGTGACGGCTCAGTTCACGGCCTACACCTATATCGAGCCATTCTCCAAGCTGGTTGCCGGGTTGAGTGGGGAGCGGACCACATTGATCCTGCTGTTGTTCGGTGGGGCGGGGTTGGTGGGGTCTTTCCTGTTCAGCCGCTACAGTGGCCGTTATCCAAAAGGCTTCGTGATCTTCGCCATCGTCCTGCTGGCATCCTGCCTGTTGCTGTTGTTGCCATCGGCGGGTTCCTTCTCGCTGATCGGCACCCTGAGCGTGTTCTGGGGCATATCGATCATGTGCTTTGGCCTGGCACTGCAATCCAAGGTGCTTTCGCTGTCATCGGATGCGACGGACGTCGCCATGGCGCTGTTTTCCGGCATCTATAACCTCGGCATCGGTGGCGGCGCCTTGATTGGCAGCCTGGTTTCGACCCATGTGGGCCTGCCTTATGTCGGGTTGGCGGGGGGCGTGATAGCGCTGTGCGGCCTGGGGTTGTGTGTGTATGCGCTACGGAGTTTTTCTCCGGAGTCTGGGAGGTAGCAGGTGTAGGGTGGATGACGCTTTTCATCCACTGCTTGGGCGAAAACGAAGAGGCTGCCTTTCGGCAGCCTCTTCGTCGTACAGGGTGTGCAAAAAGGGGATATCAATCCCAGCTCAGCGCGCCCCCTGTCTGGTACTCGATCACGCGGGTTTCGAAGAAGTTCTTCTCTTTCTTCAGATCCATGATCTCGCTCATCCAGGGGAAGGGGTTGGTGGTGCCCGGGTATTCTTCCTTGAGGCCGATCTGGGTCAGGCGGCGGTTGGCGATGAACTTGAGGTAGTCCTCCATCATCGCCGCGTTCATGCCCAGGACGCCGCGGGGCATGGTGTCGCGGGCGTATTCGATTTCCAGTTGGGTGCCCTGCAGGATCATCTGCGTGGCATCGTCCTTCATCTGCGCGTCCCACAGGTGCGGGTTCTCGATCTTGATCTGGTTGATCATGTCGATGCCGAAGTTCAGGTGCATGGATTCGTCGCGCAGGATGTACTGGAACTGCTCGGCGGTGCCGGTCATCTTGTTGCGGCGGCCCATGGAGAGGATCTGGGTGAAGCCGCAGTAGAAGAAGATGCCTTCCAGTACACAGTAGTAGGCGATCAGGTTGCGCAGGAACTGGCGGTCCGTGTCCGGCGTGCCGGTCTCGAACTTGGGATCGGAGATGGAGCGGGTGTACTTGAGGCCCCAGGATGCCTTTTTCGCGACGCTGGGGATCTCGTGGTACATGTTGAAGATTTCGCCCTCGTCCATGCCCAGTGATTCGATGCAGTACTGGTAGGCGTGGGTGTGGATGGCCTCCTCGAAGGCCTGGCGCAGGATGTACTGGCGGCACTCCGGGTTGGTGATCAGGCGATAGACCGCCAGCACCAGGTTGTTGGCTACCAGCGAGTCGGCGGTGGAGAAGAAGCCCAGGTTGCGCTTGACGATGCGGCGCTCGTCCTCGGTCAGGCCATCGGCACTCTTCCACAGTGCGATGTCCGCCGTCATGTTCACTTCCTGCGGCATCCAGTGGTTGGCGCAGCCATCCAGGTACTTCTGCCAGGCCCATTCGTACTTGAACGGCACCAGTTGGTTGAGGTCGGCGCGGGCATTGATCATCTGCTTGTCGCCGACCTGTACGCGGGCGGATTCGCCCTCCAGTTCGTCCAGGCCTTCCTGGATGTCCAGCTCGTTCAGCGCGGCCTTGGCACGGGCCACGGCTTCGGAGTCGTCGGCGGCGACAGCGCGGGCTTCCTGCACGGAGCCGGCGGCCTGCTCGTCCTGTTGCTCGGTTGCAGTGGCGGTGGGCTGCGCCTTGGCAGCGACCGCAACGGTTTCGTCATCTTTGTCGAATTCGTCCCAGCTCAGCATGGTGGGGGCTCCTTTCAGGAGCAGCTTCAAGCGGCACGCTTCAAGCTGCAAGAGGGATGAGTGGCAGCGGGCAGCGATTCACTGCCCGCTCTTCGCGGCACGTCAGGCAATCATGGACAGCTTGCCGCTGCTTTATTGGCAGGCTTCACAGTCCGGGTTGTCGATGCTGCAGGCCAGCGGCACGGGAGCCGGCTGGGGCGCAGCGGCCGGTGCGGCCTGTACGGTGTCGCCACCACTGGATACGGCGTTCAGCTTGCCGGTGTTGATGGTCGACTTCTCGGTGCTGGTAGCGGCCAGGGCGCGGAGGTAATAGGTGGTCTTCAGGCCACGGTACCAGGCCATGCGGTAGGTCACGTCCAGCTTCTTGCCGCTGGCGCCGGCGATGTAGAGGTTCAGCGACTGAGCCTGGTCGATCCACTTCTGGCGGCGGCTGGCGGCGTCGACGATCCACTTGGTCTCCACTTCGAAGGCGGTGGCGTAGATGTCCTTCAGGTCTTGCGGGATACGTTCGATCTGCTGCACCGAACCGTCGTAGTACTTGAGGTCGTTGACCATGACCGGGTCCCACAGGTCGCGGGCCTTGAGGTCGCGTACCAGGTAGGGGTTGATCACGGTGAATTCGCCAGACAGGTTCGATTTCACATAGAGGTTCTGGTAGGTCGGCTCGATCGACTGCGAGACGCCGGTAATGTTGGCGATGGTCGCGGTCGGGGCGATGGCCATGATGTTCGAGTTGCGGATGCCTTTCTTCACGCGCTCGCGCACCGGTGCCCAGTCCAGCGTGGCGTTCAGGTCCACGTCGATGTACTTCTGGCCACGCGACTCGATGAGGATCTGCTGCGAGTCCAGCGGCAGGATGCCCTGGCTCCACAGCGAACCGTCGAAGGTCTGGTAGGCGCCGCGCTCGTCGGCCAGATCGCAGGAGGCCTGGATCGCGTAGTAGCTGACGGCCTCCATGGAGTGGTCGGCGAACTCGATGGCGGCGTCGGAACCATAGGCGATGTGCTGCAGGTACAGCGCATCCTGGAAGCCCATGATGCCCAGGCCCACCGGGCGGTGCTTGATGTTGGAGTTACGCGCCTGGGGCACGCTGTAGTAGTTGATGTCGATGACGTTGTCGAGCATGCGCACGGCGGTGCGCACGGTGCGCTCCAGCTTGGCGGTGTCCAGCTTGCCGTCGCGGATGTGGTTCGGCAGGTTGATCGAGCCCAGGTTGCAGACGGCAATCTCGTCCTTGTTGGTGTTCAGGGTGATCTCGGTGCACAGGTTCGAGCTGTGTACCACGCCGACGTGTTGCTGCGGGCTGCGCAGGTTGCACGGGTCCTTGAAGGTGATCCATGGGTGGCCGGTCTCGAACAGCATGGAGAGCATCTTGCGCCACAGGTCCTTGGCGGCGATGGTCTTGAACAGCTTGATCTTGCCGTACTTGGTCAACTCTTCGTAGTACTCGTAGCGCTCCTCGAAGGCCTTGCCGGTCAGGTCGTGCAGGTCCGGCACGTCGCTCGGCGAGAAGAGGGTCCAGGAGCCGTCGTCGAAGACGCGCTTCATGAACAGGTCGGGCACCCAGTTGGCGGTGTTCATGTCGTGGGTGCGGCGGCGGTCGTCGCCGGTGTTCTTGCGCAGCTCGAGGAATTCCTCGATGTCCAGGTGCCAGGTTTCCAGGTAGGCGCAGACCGCGCCCTTGCGCTTGCCGCCCTGGTTGACCGCGACGGCGGTGTCGTTGACCACCTTGAGGAAAGGCACTACGCCCTGGGACTTGCCGTTGGTGCCCTTGATATAGGCGCCGAGGGCGCGTACCGGGGTCCAGTCGTTACCCAGGCCGCCGGCGAATTTGGACAGCAGGGCGTTGTCGCGGATGGCGTCGTAGATGCCGCCCAGGTCGTCCGGCACCGTGGTCAGGTAGCACGAGGACAGTTGCGGGCGCAGGGTGCCGGCGTTGAACAGGGTCGGCGTCGAGGCCATGTAGTCGAACGAGGAGAGCAGGTTGTAGAACTCGATCGCACGCTCTTCTTTCTGTTCTTCCTCGATGGCGAGGCCCATGGCCACGCGCATGAAGAAGATCTGTGGCAGTTCGAAACGCACGCCGTCCTTGTGGATGAAATAGCGGTCGTAGAGGGTCTGCAGGCCGAGGTAGGTGAATTGCTGGTCGCGCTCGTGGTTGATCGCTGCGCCCAGCTTGGCCAGGTCGTAGTCCTTGAGCTTGGGATCGAGCAGCTCGAACTCGACGCCTGCTTCTACATAGGCCGCCAGGGCCTTGCCGTAGAGGTCGGCCATTTCATGGTGCGTGGCGCTTTCGGCGACGTTGAGGAACGACAGCGCTTCGGCGCGCAGGGTGTCCATCAGCAGGCGCGCGGTGACGTAGCTGTAGTTCGGCTCGCGTTCGACCAGGGTACGGGCGGTCATCACCAGGGCGGTATTGACGTCTTTCTCGGCCACACCGTCGTACAGGTTCTTCAGTGTTTCACGTTCGATCTGTGCACCGTCGACTTCGGCCAGGCCTTCGCAGGCGTCGGCGATGATGGTGGCCAGGCGAGCCATGTCCAGCGGCGTGACCGAGCCATCGGCACGGGCGATACGAATGCTCGGGTGCGGTTGGGCGACGCTGTTCTGGCCGCTCTCGGTCGCGCGCTTACGCTCCTGCGAGCGGGCTTCGCGGTAGAGCACGTAGTCGCGGGCGACTTTCTGCTCGCCGGCACGCATCAGGGCCAGTTCGACCTGGTCCTGGATTTCTTCGATATGGATGGTGCCGCCCGAAGGCATGCGACGTTTGAAGGTCGTGGTGACCTGCTCGGTCAGGCGCTGCACGGTGTCGTGGATACGCGACGAGGCAGCGGCGTTGCCGCCTTCCACCGCGAGAAAAGCCTTGGTGATGGCGACGGTGATCTTGTCATCGGTGTAGGCGACGACGGTGCCATTGCGTTTGATGACACGCAGCAGGCCGGGGGCTGTGGCTGCTACGTCGTCCAGTGCGCCACCTGTGGCCAATGGGTTTTCTCGGGATGGGTCGCTGTGCATGGAGGCTCCGAATGCTTTCACTAACTATCTATATGGCGGAAGTCTTTACCTTGCTGCTTGGGTGGGGCGGCAAGGCGGTCTTGAATCGGTACTGCAAAACGGGCTGTTTCGAGCCGGGGTAAGGCTCGAAAGGATTGCCTGGAAGAATAGCTAATCAGACGAAAAACACAACATATAGTGTTTTTGTTTTTTCTGTGACACTACTCGCGAGAAAGAGTTTCGTGAGAATGTCTCAAGGGCTCATCGTGTCCGCGGGCCAGGTAAGCCTGCGCCACGTCTGGCCTGGGAGGATGCTGGTGCATGGGGAAAATTCTTTCGCTGGCTACTTGCCAATTGTGTCTTCTATCTGCTTGTGACCCCATATATAGGGGCTCTGGTCTCGCGGCGCGACAAGATAATGGGCAGGGGGCGGGAATGCAAGGCGCCGCCTGTGGGTAACTTGTGAGTAAGTTGTGGGCTGATTGTGGGCTATTCGTGATCTGAGAGGCGCAGGCCGCATCCCCCGAGGCTTTGCCGGGGGCAGGTAAAATTAAGCGTTTTTATGGCCGCGCGAGCCTTTTGTCGCATGATGGCAAAACACTATATGTTGTGTTTGCCAATATGCGCTGCCAGGCGTGCAGGCAAGGGCTGGCATGGGCGACAATATGCCGGTCGAGTGCAGTGGATGGAGGCGCAATGGAGCAGGAAAGATGGAGCGTCCTTATCGTCGAGGATGACCGGCGTCTGGCTGCCCTGACCCGCGAGTATCTGCGGGGCAACGGTTTTTCTGCATCGGTCGAGAACGACGGCGAGCGGGCTGTCGAGCGGATCATCCATGAGCGGCCGGATCTCGTGGTGCTCGACCTGATGTTGCCAGGCCTCGACGGTATCGCCGTGTGCCGCCTGGTACGCGAGCACTATGCCGGCCCGATCCTGATGCTGACGGCCCGTGCCGACGATGAGGACCAGGTGCTCGGGTTGGAAAGCGGTGCAGACGACTATGTCTGCAAACCCGTGCGTCCGCGGGTGCTGCTCGCTCGTATTCGCGCTCTGCTGCGGCGGCTGGAAGGCAGCGAGCAGCTATGTCTGCAGTTCGGGCCGCTGGTCGTGGACAGCCGCCTGCGGGAGGCGACGCTGGGTGGTAGCGCGATCGAGCTGACCGGTGCCGAGTTCGACCTGCTCTGGCTTCTGGTGTCCAATGCCGGGCGCATCCTCTCGCGGGAGGAAATCTTCGCCCAGTTGCGTGGTATCGAGTACGACGGGCAGGACCGTTCCATCGATGTGCGCATTTCGCGCATTCGTCCGAAGATCGGCGATGATCCCGATCACCCCAGGCTGATCAAGACCGTGCGCAGCAAGGGTTACCTGTTCGTTGCCGCGGCTACCGGAACGCTGTGAACTCGATCTTCCTGCGTATCTATGGGGGAATGCTTGCCGTCCTGGTGCTGGTCGGCTTGCTGGGGGCGTTCAGCCTGCACTGGCTCAACGAAGTGCGCACCGATCGGTACCGTGAAGCCATGGCCGGAGGCACCTTCAGGCTGATGGCGCAGGCCATGCAGGAGATGACTGCTGTGCAGCGCCGCCAGGCCGCCAACGACTGGGGCCGCATGCTGGGTGCTGCACTGCGTGTGCGCACCTTCGATGATGCCCGCTTAGACCCCGGTATGGAGAGCCGTTTGCTGCGCGGACGGCTTCTGGTCGAGCAACTGCGACCCGGACAGTTCACGCTGTACAGCTTGGTCAGTGCCGAGGAGCGGCTGCTGTTGGCGGGTGAGCTGGCGCAGATCGGCGAGCAGATGGCTCGGACGACCAGCCGTCTGCTGATCGCCGAACTGATCCGCTACCCCGAGGATGAACAGCCGGCACGTTTGGCCGCGCTCACTGCTGAGCTGCAGTTCGGCTTCGATATCCGGCTGCTTGCCCCCGGTGCTGGCGGTGTGAGCCAGGAGCAGCGCTTGAGGCTCGCAGAGGGCGAGGCGCTGGTGCAACTGGAGGGCCCGGGTGAGGCGTTGAGGTTGCTGGATGCCGTGCCGGGGTCGTCATGGGTGCTGCAGGTCGGGCCGCTCTACCGGATGAGTCGCTATCCCGCACAATTACTGTTCCTGATCGCGGCCTTGGGTCTGACGCTGATAGGGCTGACGCTCTACCTGCTCGTGCGTCCGCTCGAGCGTCGCTTGTTCGAGTTGGAACAGGCGGCCAGCGATATCGCTGGAGGGCACCTTGAGGTGCGAGTGCCTGACTCCGGCAGTGATTCCGTCGGCCGCCTGGCGGCGGCGTTCAATCATATGGCCACGCGCCTTCAGCGCCTGCTGGCGATCCAGCGGGAGATGGTCAGTGCTGTGGCGCATGAGTTGCGCACACCGGTCGCCCGGCTGCGCTTTGGCCTGGAAATGAGTGCCGAGGCGCAGTCCGATGAATCCAGGTGCCGCTACCTGCAAAGCATGGACACGGACCTCGAGGAGCTGGACCAGTTGCTCGATGAAATGCTGGTTTATATCCGCCTGGAGAAAGGTGCCCCTTCGTTGAGTTTCACACCGGTCGCACTGGATGTGCTGATCGCCCAGGTCATCGCTGAGCTGGCGCCCTTGCGGCCGGGTGTCGAACTGCTGTGTGGTGCCTGTGACGGAGAGGCTGTCGCCGATGCAGAGCCGCGTTATCTACGGCGTGCCCTGCTCAATCTGGTGAGCAATGCCATGCGTCATGCGGAGTCGCGGGTGACGGTGCGTTTTTTTCACGACGGCGCGCGAGTGGGGTTGGAAGTGGAGGATGACGGGCCCGGCGTCCCCGAGGGGGATCAAGAGAAGATTTTCACACCCTTCCTGCGCCTGGATGACAGTCGCACACGCGACTCGGGAGGGTACGGGCTGGGGCTGTCCATTGTGCGCCGGGTGATCTACTGGCATGGCGGGCGTGTGGAGGTCGGGCGCGCGGCATTGGGCGGAGCCCGTTTCACCCTGCTCTGGCCGGCACGGCATGACCGGGGCTGAGCCTCAGTCTGCCAGGCGTACCTGATTGCGCCCGCCCTGCTTGGCGCGATACAGCGCGGCATCGGCCCGTTGCAGCAAGGTGTCGCTCGATTCCCCTGGCTGGTAGAGCGCGCAGCCGAGGCTGGCCGACAGGCGGACTGTCGCTGAGCGCAGTTCAAGTGGCGTTGTTTCTATGGCCAGGCGAATACGCTCGCCCACCAGTGCGGCGGCGTTGACTGGTGTGTTGGAGAGAATGAGCAAGAACTCCTCTCCACCGAAACGAAAGACCATGTCGATGTTGCGCAGTTGTGCCTTGAGCAGCTTGGCGACGCTTTTCAGGGCCTGGTCGCCAGCGTCGTGGCCATGCTCGTCGTTGAGTTTCTTGAAATGATCCATGTCCAGCATGATCAGCGAGAGTGGCTGGTTATAACGCCGGGCCAGTTCCGTTTCGCGTTGCAGGCTCTGTTGCAGCGCCGTTCTGTTGCCGGTACTCGTCAGTGGATCTTTCAACGACGCCTGCACGGCGCTGCGATAGAGCAGTGCATTGCGTAGCGGGAAGCGCAACGCATCGACCAGGTTTTCCAGCAGCAGGCGCTTCTGCGCATCGAAGGGGCGATCCTGATACAGGGTCAGTCTGCCGAGGGCTTCGGATTCATGGCTCAGCGGAAAGATGCAGGTCTCGCCAGTCGCCGAGCCAAGCTGCAAGTGCAGGTCGGTTTCCTCATGGCAATAGGCAAGCCCGTCGAGTGCGATAAGGGAGGTGATGTCTGTGAAGAAGTATTCGAGGAGGCGGTCCACTTCCAGGCTGGTCTGCAGGTGCTGTGTCAGCAGGCTGTGGAGGTCGTCCAGGTTTCTGGCGGTATGGCGGGTGTGCTGATAGGGCGGCAGGCCAAAAGACTTCAGGCGTGCTGTATCGAAGTTGATGGTTGTGCTCTTGGACGAGAGTGACAGCATAGCCAATGCCCCTGGTGCGATTACACTGAGTACAGGCAATAAGCGAATTTGATGCCAGATTTTTAAATTGATTTTAAATCAATGGGTTATGTTTTTCCATGGCAGGGATTGCCAATTTCTTGCCGGGCAGGAGGCAAGGTGATGCCGCTTTGACATCCTTGCGCTCCTGCTCGTGCCGGTAAAACGTCACTTTTAGAAGGGGCTTCCGCTTCTGGCGTCGAGCGCCTTTCCATTGACGCCCATGCTGTCTTTGCCCATCAAGTACAGGTAGAGCGGTGTGATCTCGTCCGGGTGCGGATTGCTGGCCGGATTTTCGCCTGGGTAGGCTTTCGCGCGCATGTCGGTGCGCGTGGCGCCGGGGTTGATGCTATTGGCACGGACAGGGACGGTATCGTCCACTTCGTCGGCGAGCACTTGCATCAGGCCCTCGGTTGCGAACTTGGAGACGGCGTAGGCGCCCCAGTAGGCCCGGCCCGTGCGGCCGACGCTGCTGGAGGTGAAAATCACCGAGGCGTTGTCCGACAGTTTCAGCAGGGGCAGCAGCGTGCTGGTCAGCATGAACATGGCATTGACGTTCACCTGCATCACCCGCATGAAGTTGTCGCCGGATAGCTGTTCCAGCGGTGTGCGCGGGCCGATGATGGCGGCGTTGTGCAGCAGTCCGTCCAAGTGGCCGAACTCCTGTTCCAGGGTGGCGGCGAGCTCGTCGTACTGATGGGGCAGGGCGGTTTCCAGGTTGAAGGGAATCACCGCAGCCTGAGGGTGTCCGGCGGCTTCTATGTCGTCATAGACCCGGTTGAGATTTTCTTCGTTCTTGCCCAGCAGCAGGACTGTCGCTCCGTGTGCTGCATAGGCCTTCGCGACCGACTCTCCGATTCCGCGTCCGGCACCGGTCACAAGAATGATGCGGCCCTTGAGCAAGTCGCCGGGTGCAGAGTAATCGAACATCATGAACCTCTATATATAAGTGGTGCCGCGTCAGCAGGAGCAGAGTGCGCGATCCAGCAGCGAGCGTAACTCGAAGGGGCTGTCGACCACGATGTCCGCTCCCCAATTGTTCGGGTTGTCCTGTGGGTGGATATACCCATAGCGCACGGCTGCGGTGCGGGTACCGGCGGCCTGGCCCGACTCGATGTCGCGTATGTCGTCACCGACGAACAGGACGCTGGACGGTTCGAGCTGCAGGCGTTCGCAGGCCAGCCGCATCGGCTCCGGGTCCGGCTTGCTGCGGCTGACATGGTCAGGGCAGATCAGGATCGAGGAGCGTTCGGCCAGACCAAGGCGCTGCATGATCGGTTCGGCGAAGCGTACGGGCTTGTTGGTGACCACGCCCCAGACCAGCTTGGCCTTCTCGATATCGGCCAGCAGCTCCGGCATGCCCTCGTAGAGACGCGAATGGACGGCGCAGCTCTCCTGATAGCGATCGAGGAACTCAAGGCGCAGATGCTCGAATTCCTCTGACTGCAGGGCAACCTCGAAGGCGGCCAGGACCATGGCCTGCGCGCCTCCGGACACTACGTCACGTATGCTTTGCTCCGTGACAGGCGACAGGCCGCGGGCAGCGCGCATGGCCTGGATGACGGCAATGAAGTCCGGCGCGGTGTCCAGCAGGGTACCGTCCATATCGAACAGAATGGCGCGCAGGCGCATCAGGCCTCCTTGAGAGTCTGGATCATGTAGTTGACATCGGCATTGTTGGTCAACTTGTACTCTTTGCTCAGCGGGTTGTAGGTCAGCCCGACGATATCCTTGATGTCCAGGCCGGCCTCGCGGCACCAGAAGCCCAGTTCGGAAGGGCGGATGAATTTCTTGTAGTCGTGGGTACCGCGTGGCAACAGCTGCAGCAGGTACTCGGCACCCACGATGGCCATTGCATAGGCCTTCAGGTTGCGGTTGATGGTCGAGAAGAACACCTGGCCGCCTGGTTTGACCAGGGTATGACAGGCGCGGATGATCGAGGACGGATCGGGTACGTGCTCAAGCATCTCCAGGCAGGTGACTACGTCGAACTGCCCGGCAGCTTCGGCAGCCATGTCCTCGGCTGTGATCTGGCGGTAGTCGACCTCGAGGCCGGACTCGAGCAAGTGCAGGCGTGCGACCGAAAGAGGGGCTTCGCCCATGTCGATCCCTGTCACCTGGGCACCACGCCTTGCCATGGACTCACTGAGAATGCCGCCACCACAGCCAACATCCAGGACTTTCTTTCCAGCCAGGCTTATGCGTTCGTCGATCCAGTTGACGCGCAGGGGATTTATCTCATGCAGTGGTTTGAATTCGCTGTCCTTGTCCCACCAGCGATGGGCCAGTGCTTCGAATTTGGCGATTTCTGCGTGGTCGACGTTGCTCATGCTCTGTTCCATCTCAAAACGGGTTTGGCTGGGTATCCGGGAGGGTCGCTTCGCAGAATACCGGTATCTTTCCTCACGAGGGGCGTCCGGATGCGATCTTGTCTGCCCACTGGCGAGCAGTGGCAATGATTCTCTGCTCGTCCATACGCAGCAACTGGCGATTATCCACTAATTGCCTGCCTGCGACCCATACATGTTTGACGCAGTCCCGGGTGGAGGCATAGATCAATTGCGAAACCGGATCATAGAGTGGTTGCTGCGCCAGGCTCGACATATCGAACGCAACCAGGTCGGCGAATTTGCCGATCTCCAGTGATCCAATCTGCTCATCCAGCCCGAGGGCGCGGGCGCCGTTGAGTGTGGACATGCGTAATGCCTGGTGGGCATTCAGTGCGCTGGCCGAACCGGCGACAGCCTTGGCCAGAAGGGCGGCAGTACGTGTTTCGCCAAGCATGTCGAGGTCATTGTTGCTGGCGGCTCCGTCGGTGCCCAGGGCTACATTGACGCCCGCTTCCCACAATCGCTCCACAGGGCAGAAGCCGCTGGCCAGCTTCAGATTGGATTCCGGGCAGTGAATGACACTGCAATTGTGCTCGACCAGCAGTTCGAGATCCTCATCTTTTATATGCACCATATGCACGGCCTGGAAGCGTGGGCCCAGCAACTGCATTCGCGCCAGCCTGGCCAGTGGGCGTTCGCCATGCGCTTTCTCGGCATCGTGAACTTCCTTGGCCGTCTCGTGTACATGCATCTGGATGCCAGCGTCCATCTCCGCGCTGAGCACCTGCAAGCGCTCCAGTGTCGTGTTGCTGACCGAATAGGGGGCGTGTGGGCCGAAGGATACGCTCAGGCGAGGGTGGTGCTTGAGGTCGTCATACAGGGCGACCGTCTTGCGGATGGCTTCATCCGCGTCCCGGGTGCCAGGAACCGGAAAGTCCATGATCGGAACGACTATCTGCGCGCGGGCACCGCTGGCATGCACTCGTTCGGTAATGCTCTCGGGGAAGAAATACATACTGGAGAAGCAGGTGGTTCCACCTTTCAGTTGCTCGGCGATCGCCAGCTCTGTTCCTGCCTGGACAAATGACTCATCGACCCAGCGTTGCTCGAGTGGCCATATATGTTGCTGCAGCCATATATGCAGAGGGCGGTCATCCGCGACGCCGCGTAGCAGTGTCATGGCCGCGTGCCCATGGGCATTGACGAACCCTGGGGCCAGAAGCGTCTCCGGCAGTTCCAGTCGTTGGGTTGCCTGAAGCCTTGCGGTTTCTGTACGTGGGCCGATAAAGACGATTCGACCGTCCCTGACGCCCAGTGCATGTTCGCGAAGCACGACTCCGGCGGGTTCGACAGGAACCAGCCAGGTCGGGAATAAAAGAAGATCCATTGGGGTCAGTGGCTTTGCAGGCATTGGCAGTCCATCTCCGAGGGGGTTGTCGGAGTGTATAGATTGTCCCAACTGCTTTGAAGGAAGGCGGGGTGTGGCCGTATTTCATGTGGGTTTGAGATATTTGTCACATGATTGAAAACAACGCTTGACGTGTTTTTCCGTTGGCCTATAATGCGCACCACTTCCGGCGCGGTAGCGAAGGAAAATCTCTTACAGATCAACGAGTTAAGTTGGATTTGAATGGTTTTTCCGGTGTGTCGAAGTGGTCGATTCGATAGCTGAATCGAAGCGAGAAAAGCGGTTGACAGTTCGGTAACGATCTGTAGAATTCGCCTCCCGCTTCAGGCTGGATCGAAGCGCAAGGGGTTGAGAAGAAACGAAAAGTTCTTCAAAAACAACTTGACAGGTAACAAGGCTGCTGTAGAATGCGCGGCCTCGGTTGAGACGAAAGACTTGATCGAAACGCTCTTTAACAACTTGAATCAAGCAATTCGTGTGGGTGCTTGTGAATGTAAGACTGATAGTCACCAGATTATCAGCATCACAAGTAACACTCGTTAATTTGAGAGTTTTTTGCGATTGCTGAGCTAAAATTTGAATCCTTCGGGGTTCTAGCAGTATTGAACTGAAGAGTTTGATCATGGCTCAGATTGAACGCTGGCGGCAGGCCTAACACATGCAAGTCGAGCGGTAGAGAGGAGCTTGCTTCTCTTGAGAGCGGCGGACGGGTGAGTAATGCCTAGGAATCTGCCTGTTAGTGGGGGATAACTCGGGGAAACTCGAGCTAATACCGCATACGTCCTACGGGAGAAAGTGGGGGATCTTCGGACCTCACGCTAACAGATGAGCCTAGGTCGGATTAGCTAGTTGGTAGGGTAAAGGCCTACCAAGGCTACGATCCGTAACTGGTCTGAGAGGATGATCAGTCACACTGGAACTGAGACACGGTCCAGACTCCTACGGGAGGCAGCAGTGGGGAATATTGGACAATGGGCGCAAGCCTGATCCAGCCATGCCGCGTGTGTGAAGAAGGTCTTAGGATTGTAAAGCACTTTAAGTTGGGAGGAAGGGCTTCAAGTTAATACCTTGGAGTTTTGACGTTACCGACAGAATAAGCACCGGCTAACTTCGTGCCAGCAGCCGCGGTAATACGAAGGGTGCAAGCGTTAATCGGAATTACTGGGCGTAAAGCGCGCGTAGGTGGTTTTGTAAGTTGGAAGTGAAAGCCCCGGGCTCAACCTGGGAACTGCTTTCAAAACTGCAAAGCTAGAGTATGGCAGAGGGTGGTGGAATTTCCTGTGTAGCGGTGAAATGCGTAGATATAGGAAGGAACACCAGTGGCGAAGGCGACCACCTGGGCTACTACTGACACTGAGGTGCGAAAGCGTGGGGAGCAAACAGGATTAGATACCCTGGTAGTCCACGCCGTAAACGATGTCGACTAGCCGTTGGGATCCTTGAGATCTTAGTGGCGCAGCTAACGCATTAAGTCGACCGCCTGGGGAGTACGGCCGCAAGGTTAAAACTCAAATGAATTGACGGGGGCCCGCACAAGCGGTGGAGCATGTGGTTTAATTCGAAGCAACGCGAAGAACCTTACCTGGCCTTGACATGCTGAGAACTTTCCAGAGATGGATTGGTGCCTTCGGGAACTCAGACACAGGTGCTGCATGGCTGTCGTCAGCTCGTGTCGTGAGATGTTGGGTTAAGTCCCGTAACGAGCGCAACCCTTGTCCTCAGTTACCAGCACTTCGGGTGGGCACTTTGAGGAGACTGCCGGTGACAAACCGGAGGAAGGTGGGGATGACGTCAAGTCATCATGGCCCTTACGGCCAGGGCTACACACGTGCTACAATGGTCGGTACAAAGGGTTGCCAAGCCGCGAGGTGGAGCTAATCCCATAAAACCGATCGTAGTCCGGATCGCAGTCTGCAACTCGACTGCGTGAAGTCGGAATCGCTAGTAATCGTGAATCAGAATGTCACGGTGAATACGTTCCCGGGCCTTGTACACACCGCCCGTCACACCATGGGAGTGGGTTGCACCAGAAGTAGCTAGTCTAACCTTCGGGAGGACGGTTACCACGGTGTGATTCATGACTGGGGTGAAGTCGTAACAAGGTAGCCGTAGGGGAACCTGCGGCTGGATCACCTCCTTAATCGACGACATCAGCTTCGTCATAAGCACCTACACGAATTGCTTGATTCACTTGCGAAAAGCGATTGGGTTTAGACCCGAGAGTAAGACGATTGGGTCTGTAGCTCAGTTGGTTAGAGCGCACCCCTGATAAGGGTGAGGTCGGCAGTTCGAATCTGCCCAGACCCACCAATTGTCAAGGGTCGTGGCCAGTCAGTAGATGGGGCCATAGCTCAGCTGGGAGAGCGCCTGCTTTGCACGCAGGAGGTCAGGAGTTCGATCCTCCTTGGCTCCACCATTCACTCTGAAATCGCTGAAAGCTCAGAACTGAGCGCCACTCGAAGCCGCAAGGTGGGAAGGGTGTTGAGTTCTGGACTTTGCGCCAGAACTGTTCTTTAAAAATTTGGGTATGTGATAGAAGTAAGACTGACTGATTGTTTTCACTGACAATCAGTTTGGTCAAGGTAAAATTTGTAGTTCTCAAGACGCAAATTTTCGGCGAATGTCGTCTTCACGTTCGAGATCGTAACCAGATTGCTTGGGGTTATATGGTCAAGTGAAGAAGCGCATACGGTGGATGCCTTGGCAGTCAGAGGCGATGAAAGACGTTGTAGCCTGCGATAAGCTTCGGGGAGTCGGCAAACAGACTTTGATCCGGAGATCTCTGAATGGGGGAACCCACCCAGCATAAGCTGGGTATCATGCACTGAATACATAGGTGTATGAGGCGAACCAGGGGAACTGAAACATCTAAGTACCCTGAGGAAAAGAAATCAACCGAGATTCCCTTAGTAGTGGCGAGCGAACGGGGATTAGCCCTTAAGTTGATTTGAGATTAGTGGAAGGCTCTGGAAAGTGCCGCCATAGTGGGTGATAGCCCCGTACACGAAAATCTCTTATCAATGAAATCGAGTAGGACGGAGCACGAGAAACTTTGTCTGAATATGGGGGGACCATCCTCCAAGGCTAAATACTACTGACTGACCGATAGTGAACCAGTACCGTGAGGGAAAGGCGAAAAGAACCCCGGAGAGGGGAGTGAAATAGAACCTGAAACCGTATGCGTACAAGCAGTGGGAGCCTACTTTGTTAGGTGACTGCGTACCTTTTGTATAATGGGTCAGCGACTTATTTTCAGTGGCGAGCTTAACCGAATAGGGGAGGCGTAGCGAAAGCGAGTCTTAATAGGGCGTTTAGTCGCTGGGAATAGACCCGAAACCGGGCGATCTATCCATGGGCAGGTTGAAGGTTGGGTAACACTAACTGGAGGACCGAACCGACTACCGTTGAAAAGTTAGCGGATGACCTGTGGATCGGAGTGAAAGGCTAATCAAGCTCGGAGATAGCTGGTTCTCCTCGAAAGCTATTTAGGTAGCGCCTCGTGTATCACTGCTGGGGGTAGAGCACTGTTTCGGCTAGGGGGTCATCCCGACTTACCAAACCGATGCAAACTCCGAATACCGGCAAGTGTCAGCACGGGAGACACACGGCGGGTGCTAACGTCCGTCGTGAAAAGGGAAACAACCCAGACCGTCAGCTAAGGTCCCAAAGTCATGGTTAAGTGGGAAACGATGTGGGAAGGCTTAGACAGCTAGGAGGTTGGCTTAGAAGCAGCCATCCTTTAAAGAAAGCGTAATAGCTCACTAGTCGAGTCGGCCTGCGCGGAAGATGTAACGGGGCTCAAACCATGCACCGAAGCTACGGGTTCAACGTAAGTTGAGCGGTAGAGGAGCGTTCTGTAAGCCTGTGAAGGTGAGTTGAGAAGCTTGCTGGAGGTATCAGAAGTGCGAATGCTGACATGAGTAACGACAATGCGAGTGAAAAACTCGCACGCCGAAAGACCAAGGGTTCCTGCGCAACGTTAATCGACGCAGGGTGAGTCGGTCCCTAAGGCGAGGCTGAAGAGCGTAGTCGATGGGAAACGGGTTAATATTCCCGTACTTCTGGTTACTGCGATGGGGGGACGGAGAAGGTTAGGCCAGCTTGGCGTTGGTTGTCCAAGTTTAAGGTGGTAGGCAGGTTTCTTAGGTAAATCCGGGAAATCAATGCCGAGAACTGATGACGAGCTTTCTTTTAGAAAGTGAAGTGGTTGATACCATGCTTCCAGGAAAAGCCTCTAAGCTTCAGGTAATCAGGAACCGTACCCCAAACCGACACAGGTGGTTGGGTAGAGAATACCAAGGCGCTTGAGAGAACTCGGGTGAAGGAACTAGGCAAAATGGCACCGTAACTTCGGGAGAAGGTGCGCCGGTGAGGGTGAAGTATTTACTACGTAAGCCTTTGCTGGTCGAAGATACCAGGCCGCTGCGACTGTTTATTAAAAACACAGCACTCTGCAAACACGAAAGTGGACGTATAGGGTGTGACGCCTGCCCGGTGCCGGAAGGTTAATTGATGGGGTTAGCGCAAGCGAAGCTCTTGATCGAAGCCCCGGTAAACGGCGGCCGTAACTATAACGGTCCTAAGGTAGCGAAATTCCTTGTCGGGTAAGTTCCGACCTGCACGAATGGCGTAACGATGGCGGCGCTGTCTCCACCCGAGACTCAGTGAAATTGAAATCGCTGTGAAGATGCAGTGTATCCGCGGCTAGACGGAAAGACCCCGTGAACCTTTACTATAGCTTTGCACTGGACTTTGAGTTTACTTGTGTAGGATAGGTGGGAGGCTTTGAAGCGTGGACGCCAGTTCGCGTGGAGCCAACCTTGAAATACCACCCTGGTAACCTTGAGGTTCTAACTCTGGTCCGTTATCCGGATCGAGGACAGTGTATGGTGGGTAGTTTGACTGGGGCGGTCTCCTCCTAAAGAGTAACGGAGGAGTACGAAGGTGCGCTCAGACCGGTCGGAAATCGGTCGTAGAGTATAAAGGCAAAAGCGCGCTTGACTGCGAGACAGACACGTCGAGCAGGTACGAAAGTAGGTCTTAGTGATCCGGTGGTTCTGTATGGAAGGGCCATCGCTCAACGGATAAAAGGTACTCCGGGGATAACAGGCTGATACCGCCCAAGAGTTCATATCGACGGCGGTGTTTGGCACCTCGATGTCGGCTCATCACATCCTGGGGCTGAAGCCGGTCCCAAGGGTATGGCTGTTCGCCATTTAAAGTGGTACGCGAGCTGGGTTTAGAACGTCGTGAGACAGTTCGGTCCCTATCTGCCGTGGACGTTTGAGATTTGAGAGGGGCTGCTCCTAGTACGAGAGGACCGGAGTGGACGAACCTCTGGTGTTCCGGTTGTCACGCCAGTGGCATTGCCGGGTAGCTATGTTCGGGAGAGATAACCGCTGAAAGCATCTAAGCGGGAAACTTGCCTCAAGATGAGATCTCACTGGAGCCTTGAGCTCCCTGAAGGGCCGTCGAAGACTACGACGTTGATAGGCTGGGTGTGTAAGCGTTGTGAGGCGTTGAGCTAACCAGTACTAATTGCCCGTGAGGCTTGACCATATAACACCCAAACAATCTGCTGCACAGCAGAGGGTGTCGAAGGTAAAGTCGACAAACCGAAAGTTTGCAAGAGCACTACAAAGCATTACCATAGACATCACATACCCAATTCGCTGTAGCGGCTAAACCCCGAGACAGCAACCGAATTGCTTGACGACCATAGAGCGTTGGAACCACCTGATCCCATCCCGAACTCAGTAGTGAAACGACGCATCGCCGATGGTAGTGTGGAGTTTCTCCATGTGAGAGTAGGTCATCGTCAAGCTTCTAATCAAACCCCCCGGTCCTAACGGATCGGGGGGTTTGTCTTTGCGATGAGAAAAATATTTTTGAAGACTTGGCGCACTTGTGTTGTGGCTCTTATATGTTTGTATTTGAGCCGTTGCGGTAGTTAGTGTGCTCAGATGTTCATGGCCTTGGGGGTATGGTGAAGTATTCGTCTCGCTGGTTTCTTTTTCTGGCCTTGGTTCTTGCAGCAATCAACCTACGCCCGGCCATTACATCATTTGCCCCTCTTATCGAGCGCATCGCCTCGGATCTTTCCTTGAGTCGTGGCTTCGTCAGCCTCGTAACAGCCCTACCCGTTCTATTGATGGGGTTGTTGGCCCCGCTGGCTCCACGACTGGCGGTACGGCTGGGGTTGGAAAGGGCTATCGCTTTCTGCATGGCGACCCTGTTCACTGCCTTGGGATTACGCCTGTTTTCACATCAGGAGTGGATCCTGATTGGAACCGCCGGGGTGGTCGGTATTGCCGTTGCCGTTGCTGGGCCACTGCTTTCTGGCTACATCAAGCGCTATTTTTTCGACCAGATGGGGAAGATAGGTGCCTGGTATGCCTTGAGCATGGCCGTTGGGGGGACGCTTGGTGCTGTTGTGACTGCACCTGTAACGGATCACTTGGCGGGTGACTGGAGTCTGGGTTTATCTGTCTGGGCTTTGCCAACGTTGGTGGCTTGTGCTGTCTGGCTCTGTTTGCCAAATCAACCGGAGAGCGTCCGAAAAGCTGCTGGCCTGCCTTGGCGATCTAGGCGAGCGTGGTTGATCAGTCTGTTCTTTACTCTGCAAGCTGGGCTTTTCTATGCCTTGGTGACCTGGTTGGTCGCTCGCTATCACGAAGCGGGTTTCAGTGTGGGAGAGGGGAATACGTTTTTCAGTGCCTTCATGCTTATCGGGCTGCCCAGTTCTTTTGCAATTCCATGGCTAGTGCAGCGATTCGGTAACAGACACATATGGATGGCCACGTGTGGCCTGGTTGCGGCTTGCGGTCTGGCGTTGATTGCTTGGCTGCCGAACTGGTCGCCTTTGCTCGTCTGCATGGTATTGGGGATCGCACTGAACGGTAGTTTTTCGCTGTCTCTGGTATTGCCCATGTACGAGGCCGCTACCCCGATGGATGTGAGTCGACTGACAGCCATGATGCTGTGTACGGGCTATGGGCTGGCCTGTCTGTCGCCGGTGCTGGTCGGGATAGGTCGCGATATCGGGGGGAGCTATCTGGTGCCATTTGCCGTTCTGGCTCTGCTGGCTATTTGCATGTCCCTGCTGGCGCTTTGCTTGCGGCCAAATCCTGTGCTCATCGAGACGAAGTAGGCCTGTCTGGGGTTAATGCTCTTCTTCCAGCCACTCTTTCGGAACCTCTTGCCGAAGTGCCAGTTGGCATTGCTGGGACTCACTGTCGAAGACGATGACTGCCTGGCCTTTCACTAAGGCTGCCCTGGCACGCTCCGTGCGGATATGAAAGGGCGTGTCATCGCCATTATCCGTCCCGTCCCGGGTGACAAAGTCTTCCAGGAGCCGAGTCAAGGTGTCCGGCTCCAGCATCTCGTATGGAATCAGCATTCCCCGCCTTCCTGTTGATTGTCTTTCGAGGTTGATTGTCGAGTCACGTCCAGGCCTTTTACCAGGCCGCGCAGCAGGTAACGATTCGGGTGGCAGGCTTCGGCGATTTCCCTTGGCAGTGGCAAGGGCTCATTGTCTATCCAGGCGGCCAGCAGTTCTCCGGACAAGGGCGCGCTGATCAGGCCGCGAGAACCATGTGCTGTATTGACATAAAGGCCTTGGTTCCAAGGGCATGCCTGGTCTGGAGTCTGCCGGGCGTTCTTCAGCAGGCTTGCATAGGCATGGCGGAATGCTTCTGCGTCTGCCACGGGGCCGACCAGTGGCAGGTAGTCGGAACTGGTACAGCGCAGTGAGGCTCTGCCTTCGAGGTTGGAGAGCCGAGGGGCGAGACGCTGGTGAAGATCTGACGATATTTCTTCGAGCATGCTCAGGTTGCTGGCGTGTTCTTCCTGGCTGGGTTCATTGTCATGACGCTGGAAGTTGAAGCTGGCTCCCAGTGTGTGCTCCCCATTTCTTTCTGGCGCGACATATCCTTCAGCGCAGATGACACATTTCAAATCGCGGCTTTGCTCATTTGCCGGAAGTCGTGTGATCTGGCCCCTGATACGCTTGAGTGGTAACCAATCCGTCTGGTTGAACCGTACACATTCCGCCGCGCCGGCCAGTATGACTACCGGTGCTTTTGCTATGGGTTCGTTGTTTTCGAGGACCTGCCATTCACCTGCTTGATGCCGCAGGTGCAGCGCCTGTCGTTGCATCACTCGCTCGATGCCCGGATGGCTTGCCAGCCACTGGCAGAGTGCTGGCGGGTGGACCCAGCCGGCTTCCGGGAAAAACAGCCCGCCGCTGTGTAGGCCGACACCGCATGCCTGTTCTGCAGTGTTCTGTTCCAGCAGTTGCAGGAGGCTTGTTGGGAAGTGCTGTGCCAGTGCCTGTTGGCGAGCACTTTCCTTGTCGTCGAAGCCCAGTTGCAAGACGCCGCAATCGTCCCACTCCACGCCTTTCTGCAGGTGCTGCAACAGGCGCCGTGTGTAGCCAAAGCCACTGACGATCAGGCGCGAAAGAGCCGTTCCATGTGCGGAAAGCTTCAGGTAGAGCACACCTTGCGGATTGCCTGATGCTTCCTGGGCGATGTCTGCATGTCGATCGATCAGCGTCACACGCCAGCCGCGGCGCGCCAGGCTGAATGCACTTGAGCAGCCGGCCATGCCGGCACCTATGACGATGGCATGGCGTTCTTGGGGCTGGTGGTCGGGTCTGGCATACCAGGGTTTGTATGCAGTGGCAGGTAGGCCGGTAAAGTTGCCTTGCAGAATCTCTCTCTTGTGGCCGAAGCCCGGCGCGCGCTTCATGGCGAAGCCTGCTTCGATCAGTCCGCGCCGAACAAAGCCGGCGCTGGTGAAGGTGCCGAGTGTCGCTGTCGGAGCCGAGAGGCGTGCCAGTTGCCGAAACAGTTCGGGTTGCCACATGTCCGGATTCTTGGCTGGGGCGAAGCCATCGAGGAACCAGGCGTCGACCTGTGCATCGAGCTGCGGCAAGCTTTCCAGTACATCCCCGACCAGCAGCGTAAGGGTTATGCGTCCGCTCCCCAGTATGAAGTGCTGGAAGCCCGTGTGGACGGCGGTGTATTGCGCCAGTAATTGACTGGACAGTGCGCTCAGGGATGGCCATAAAGCCATGGCGCGTGCCAGGTCTTCCTGCGTAAGCGGGTGTTTTTCCGTGCTGATGAAGTGCAGGCGGGTATCCGCTGATGCCGTCTCTTCGAACAGTTGCCAGGCACATAGAAAATTGAGACCGGTGCCGAAACCGGTTTCCCCGATGACCAGGCTTCGTCCCGAGCTCAGCGCTGCAAATCGTTCAGGTAGTCGGTTTTGCTCCAGGAACACATGCCGGGTTTCCTCCATGCCTGACTGACGGGAGAAGTAGACATCGCCATACTGGCGTGACTGCGGCTGGCCGTTCTCGTCCCAGTCGAGGTCGGCGTGTTGTAGCGGCTCTTGGTTCGGCATGACGGTTCTCGGGTTGTCAGGCGGGCGATTCTATCAGCCATGGCGTTGTCTATAGCTGCTCTACTGTCGCAAGCGGCCCATGGATGGCTATATGCCACTCGCTAAGAAGCCGCACGGCCTGTTAGGGTATCGAGCCAGTCGCTATACATTTTTCGATTGCTGGAAAAGGGAAGGTAGATGTTCGAGTCTGCGGAAATTGGTCACTCGATAGACAAGCAAACGTATGACGCCCAGGTGCCAGCCTTGCGCGAAGCGCTTCTGGCTGCTCAGTACCAGCTCAAGGAGCAGGCTCGCTTTCCTGTGCTCATTCTCATCAACGGTATCGAGGGTGCGGGGAAGGGGGAGACGATCAAGCTGCTCAACGAGTGGATGGACCCTCGTTTGATCCGTGTCGACAGTTTCGATACGCCCTCCGATGAGGAGTTGGCCCATCCGCCCGCGTGGCGTTATTGGCGCAGACTCCCCGAGAAGGGGCGCACCGGGATTTTCTTCGGCAACTGGTACAGCAAGATGCTGGAAGATCGGGTGCATGGCCGGATCAATAAAGCCGGCCTGGCACTGCAGATTGCCCAGGCACAACGTCTGGAGCGGATGTTGTGCGATGAGGGCGTGCTGATTTTCAAGTTCTGGATGCACCTGTCCAAGGACCGGATGATGGCGCGGCTCGAGTCGTTCCGGAGTGATCCGCTGCAGAGCTGGCGTATCAGTCCGCTGGATTGGCAGCAGTCCAAGACCTATGACAAGTTCGTCCGCTACGGAGAGTACATTCTGCGCCACAGCAGCCGTGAGTTCGCGCCCTGGTATGTCGTGGAGGGGACTGATGAGCGCTATCGCAGCCTGGCTGTTGGGCGCGTTCTGCTGGAGGGATTGCAGGCAGCCTTGAATGCAACGGAGGCCGAGCGTCATACGGTCCAGCCCCATACGGCGCCATTGATGCTGGACCTCGATCGCTTGAGCCTGCTTGATAGCCTGGATATGACCCAGTCGCTGGATAAGGCTGACTACAAGCAGCAGTTGGCAACGGAACAGGCGCGCCTTGCGCAACTTCTGCGTCATCGCGTGATTCGCAAACGGGGTGTGCTGGCGATGTTCGAGGGGCATGATGCCGCAGGCAAGGGCAGTGCCATACGACGGATCACGGGCGCACTCGATCCCCGTCAATACCGAACTGTCCAGATCGCCGCGCCTACCCAGGATGAGCTGGCCAAGCCTTGGCTATGGCGCTTCTGGAACAATATTCCCGAGCGAGGCAAGTTCACCATTTTTGATCGCTCCTGGTATGGACGGGTCCTGGTGGAGCGTGTCGAGGGGTTCTGCACGCCGGAGGAGTGGCTGCGCGCATACAGTGAGATCAACCATTTCGAAGAGCAGATGGTCGATTCAGGTGTGGTGTTGGTGAAGTTCTGGTTGTCGATCGACAAGGATACGCAGCTGGAGCGTTTCAAGGAACGAGAGGTTACGCCGTTCAAGCGCTTCAAGATCACGGAAGAAGACTGGCGCAATCGCGACAAGTGGGATGACTACAGCCATGCCGTTGCCGACATGGTGGACCGCACCAGTACGGAAATCGCGCCTTGGACATTGGTCGAGGCCAATGACAAGCGCTTCGCGCGTATCAAGGTCTTGCGCACGCTCAACGAGGCGCTGGAGGCGGCAATAGGAAAGGATCGCTGACACAACAGTGCGCGCCTGGAGACGTTGGTCATCCTGGCGCGCGCTTGGTTCTGTCAGGCTTCTTGAGCGGCTTGCTCTACGTCATGTGCGATCAGGGCAACCAGGGCATTCTGCTGACGATGGGTCAGTTGCCTGAAGCGCTGGAGCAGCTCGCGTTCGTGCAGGGAAAGCTCTGGGCTGTCTAGGCGAACGCTGGCATCTGAATCCAGAGCGCCTTCTTGAAGCAGGCTCTGTTCGATACGCGCGATGATTTCCGAGTTCATGCTGCGGTGGTGGTTGCGAGCCACCTCCGCGATGCGATCACGCATGCCGTCAGGAAGGCGAACCACGAACTTGTCAGCCGTGCGACTGGAATAAACTGCCTGTTTGATAGGGTTCATACTTAACCGTTTAGTCAGATGGACGATGCTGGCGTATTGCCGTAGTAGACACCGCGTGTGACAACTCAGGGGGCCGGCATGTTCCATGCGAGCAGAAATAAAGTTGCCTTGGACGGTTTCATGACGTCAATTGTACGGCGCCTTTTTGATTAGTAAAGGCATTATGGCATCAAAAATTGAATGGCCTACGTTGTCAGCCCATGGATGTTTGCCTTGGGTGGTCATGAGATTTGGTGCTGGCCAGTGTATCGAGCGGTTGTAAGTTCCGGATAAGCCAGTAGAATGTGCGAGCCCGCCGTTGTGCGGGCATGCTCGATGGTGGCCCTGTCGGTCCCCTCGCAATGATCAGCCGTGAACCCGGTCAGGCCCGGAAGGGAGCAGCCGCAGCGGTGACATCGTGTGCCGGGGTGTGGCTGACAGGGTCGCCTCCATTAAAGAGCATCTCTCCTGTGGTCCTTCGTTTCTTCTTCTTCTTCTTCATCATGTTCTCTCTGCATGTGTTTTCATGGCTGCGGCAGGTTTCGCCGTTGCTGCATGACGGAGGTCGCTGTGTCCAAGTCTGATGCGTGGGATATTTTTTGCAGTGTCGTCGACAATTTCGGCGATGTGGGCGTTACGTGGCGCCTCGCGCGGCAACTCGCCTCCGAGCATGGTGTGCCGGTCCGCCTGTGGGTCGATGATATGGCGACGTTCACCCGCCTTGCGCCCTCCATTGATATTCGTCTGGAGCGGCAGTATCTCGACGGCGTACAGGTCTGTCATTGGTCCCTCCCCTGGGAGCCTGTCGAGCCTGCCGATGTGGTGATCGAGGCCTTTGCCTGTGAATTGCCAGAGCATTACGTGCATGCCATGGCAGCGGCCAGTCGCCGGATTCTCTGGCTCAACCTCGAGTACCTAAGCGCAGAAGATTGGGTGACTGACTGTCACGCCATGCCATCTCTCCAGCCGGATGGTCTGCAGAAGTACTTCTTCTTTCCCGGGTTCGTGGCGAAAACCGGTGGCCTGTTGCGCGAGCGCGATTTACTGGCGCGACGCAGTCAGTTCCAGGCAGATCCTCGATGCCGTGGAAATTTCCTGGCGACTCTGGGTGTGAAGCCTGAGCCGGAGTGCCGCATCATTTCATTGTTCGCTTATGAAAATACCGGCTTGGCGAGCTGGTTCGATGAGTTGTCCAGGGATTGTCGCCCTAACCTGGTGCTGGTTCCGGAGGGGCGTGTCCTGAAGGATGTGGCGGCCTGGTGCGGGGAGGATGCGCTGAAGGCAGGGGGCGATCATGTGCGGGGTTCCCTGCGTATCGTGGTCTTGCCGTTTCTGGATCAGGACGCCTATGACCGCCTGCTGTGGTGCTGCGACTTCAATGCGGTGCGTGGGGAGGAGTCCTTCATTCGTGCGCAGTGGGCGGCAAGGGCTTTCGTCTGGCATATCTACCCGCAAGAGGACGATGCCCACTGGGACAAGCTCTGGGCATTCTTCCACCTTTATACAGAGGGCTTGTCCGATCCAGCGCGGGCTGCGCTGGAGGCTTTCTGGGCTTCCTGGAATGCCGGGCAGGCGGTTGGTTGCGCGTGGCGAGAGCTGCAGGCACATGAGGGCGAGCTGAGTGCTCATGCCTCGAATTGGGTTGATATTCAGGCATCCAACGGCGATCTGGCGAGTAATCTGCTGCGTTTCCATGCCGACTGGCACTCTGCATAAGTCGGTGGAGACTCGTGCTGGAACCAGTTATTATTGCCCCCCATTTGCTGCCTGCGGTCCTGTATGTGTGTCGTGGGCAGAGAAAACGGGCCTCTCGCTTGGGGGCTTAACAAAGGCTTGAGCTTGTCCGTACCTGCTATGGGCAATTCTCAGGGGATGGAACGCCTCGAGGTTTTTCTTCCCTGACTTTTCAATTCCATCGGATGTTCGTATGAAAACCGCACAAGAATTCCGTGCCGGCCAGGTGGCCATCGTCAATGGCGCGCCCTGGGTTATCCAGAAAACCGAGTTCAACAAGTCCGGCCGTAACAGCGCCGTCGTCAAGATGAAGTTGAAGAACCTGCTCAACGGTTCTGCGACCGAGACTGTCTACAAGGCCGATGACAAGCTCGAGCCGGTTATCCTCGAGCGCAAGGAAGTGACCTATTCCTACTTCGCCGATCCGCTGTATGTGTTCATGGATGGTGAGTTCAACCAGTACGAGATCGAGAAAGACGACCTCGAAGGCGTGATGACTTTCATCGAAGACGGCATGACCGACGTCTGCGAAGCGGTCTTCTACAACGAGAAAGTGATCTCCGTCGAACTGCCGACCACCATCGTGCGTGAAATCGTTTACACCGAGCCGTCCGTCCGTGGCGACACGTCCGGCAAGGTAATGAAGACTGCACGTCTGAAGAACGGTGCCGAGCTGCAGGTTTCCGCATTCTGCGAAATCGGTGACTCGATCGAGATCGATACCCGCACTGGCGAGTACAAGTCCCGCGTCAAAGGCTGATCAGCCGATACCGGTACTCGATACCCCGCCCTTGGAAAAGGTCGGGGTATTTTTTCGCCTGCGATTCCGTCTATGTGCTGGTTCCGGGGGATTACCCCTTGTCTTCGTTCGCCAGAGGCAGGTGCAGGCTGGCGATGAAGCCGCCTTCCGGGTGGTTGGCCAGAGCGAGCTTGCCGCCGTGTCGCTCGGCTGCGCGCTGTGCAATGGCCAGTCCCAGGCCGTGCCCTGCGGCAGTTTGGCCTGGGGCTCGGTAGAACGGCTCGCTCAGGTGGGGCAGGTAGGCGGGGTCTACACCTGGCCCTTGATCCTGCACGCTGAGGATCAGTTGTCCGGACTCGACCTGGGCGCTCAGCCTTATTTCTGCCTGTGCTGGGCTGAAGCGCAGGGCGTTGCGTAGCAGGTTGTCCAGGGCGCGTTCGAGTATGTCGGGCCACCCCAGGAAGTCGATGTCTGGCTGCACCTGGCTCATGATCTGTACGCCGGGGGCGGTTATCCGGGCGTTTTCCTGCAGTTGGAAAAAGATCTCTTCGAGATCGACTGGCGTCGGAGTGCCAGGCTCCGCATCCATCCGGGCGAGTTCCAGTATCTCCGCGATAAGGGTCTCCAGCCGGTCGCATTCCTTGCCCAGCCTGGGCCAGATGCTCTGGCGCTCTTCGGGTGTTGCACGTTCTGCCAGTGCCAGTGCGATACGCAGCCTTGCGAGGGGCGAGCGCAATTCATGGGAGACGTCGCGCAGGAGTTGGCGTTGGCTGCCGATCAGCTTTTGCAGGCGTGCGCCCATGCGGTTGAAGTCATTGGCCAGTAGGCCCAGTTCGTCGCGGCGCCGCGCCAGGCGGGCCAGGGAGGTCTGTTGATAGCTGGTCTGGCCCAGGTCGTGCACGGCGCCGCGCAGTCGGTCGAGTGGGCGGGTGATCGAGAGGGTCAGGAGCAGGCTGAAGCCTGTCAGCACGATCAGGGCGATGCCGATGGCACTCAGGGGCCAGAGCAGGCTGTCGCGGTGCCAGTCGTTGAGCTCGGGGTGCGGGATTCGGTAGATGAACAGGTAGGTCTCGCCGCTGCTGGGGCTGGTGTATTCAGTGGTCAGCCGCCGCCAGGGCAATTGTTCCTCGCGGTATTGCTTGCGCGCTTCGAACGCGGCGGCGCGAGGCGGGAAGGTGCCGGGGATGACGGGGTGGCCGTTTTCCGACAGTACTTGCGTGTCGATATGGAAGCGGTGCTTTTGCTGCTCCAGCAGCCGTTGTGCCGCCGATGAGCCTCTTTGCTCGTAGGTCTGCACCCAGTCGGCGGCGAGTCCCTTGATCGCAGGATGCCGGCCGATGATCCAGGCGTCCTGGTTCAAGGCGCGCCCCAGCAGCATGGCGAGTACTGCGACCAGGGTGATGGCCAGCCAGAATGTGGCGAGTATTCGCCAGAAGAGTGAGCGCAAGAGGCCTCCGCAATGTGTTCGCCCCGGCTGTCAGAGCTGCCGGGGCGTTGGATGGATCAGTTTTTCTTCTGTTCGCGCTCGGCTTTCCATTTCAGGAATTCAGCGTGTTCGGCGCGTTTTTCCTGTTGCTTGCGCTGATGTTCGGCGAACTGCTTCTGCTGTTCCGGGGTGAGCAGGGCCTTGATTGCCTTGTCGGTGTTTTCCCGGTTGGCGTTCAGTTCATTCTGGAACGCATTGCGCTCGGCTTCCGGCAGTTTATCGAGGTAGCGCTGGGTGATCTCGTGGCGATTCTTCATTTGGGTGCCGATCAGTTTGCGTACTTCTTTCTGCTGCTCCTTGCTCAGGTCCAGTTGGTGAAGCGGCGGTTTGCCATGGTGTTCGAAGGGGCGTGCCGGGTGCCCTTCGGGCGAGGCCATGGCCAGGGTTGGCAGGGCGGCGACGAACAGCAGGCTGATAAGGGTTTTTCGCATGATGGACTCTCCTGTGTATGACTCCCGGTTGTCTGGTTGCCTGGCGTTTGTCCGACAGGCTTGCCGAACCGGATGTACACAGTCTAGGGAGGGCAAGGTCAAGCGTGGTCAGGCATGGGTAAAGGCTTGGTAAAGGCGACCAATGCGTTGGCCGGGTGCATTTTCCGTCTGGCTCGATGTATTTGCCAGTGCGCTCATGTTCTGATTGGCGCCGATCATGGCATTGAACGTTCCCGCTTTCATATGAGTCTGTGTAGGCTCCGGGGTTGGAGCATGAGTGCTCCTGGGCGGTTTAAAACAAGGAGGCCCCATGGGCAATCTGATCTTCGAACAAAAGGTGTTCCTGAGTCTGTTGGTGCTGGTGACGCTGGCGTTCGGCTGGATACTCTGGCCCTTCTATGGTGCGGTCTTCTGGGCCGTCATTCTCGCCATCCTGTTCTCACCCCTGCAGCGCCGGCTGTTGATCCGCTTCAACAACCGGCGCAACCTGGCCGCCCTGACGACTTTGCTGGCCAGCCTGCTGATTGCTGTTCTGCCGGTCATTTTCATCACGGGATTGCTGGTGCAGGAAGGAACCACGCTGTACGCGCGTATCAACAGTGGCGAGCTGGACGTCGGCAGTTATGTCATCCAGGTCAAGGAGATGTTGCCCGCCTCGATCCAGGGCTATCTGCAGCGCTTCGGCCTGAGCGACATGAGTGATCTGCGCGAGCGCCTCGGCAGCAGCGCGTTGCAGGGCAGCCAGTATCTGGCGACCAAGGCGTTCAGCTTCGGGCAGGGTACCTTTCAGTTCGTCATCGGCTTCTTCGTGATGCTTTACCTGCTGTTTTTCCTGATTCGCGATGGGCGCGATCTGGTCAAGCGCCTCTATCAGGCCGTCCCGCTGAGCGGCGATCAGAAGAAGAAGCTGTTCAGCAAGTTCACCCAGGTGGTCCGTGCCACGGTCAAGGGCAATATCATCATCGCCGTGGTGCAGGGCGCGCTGGGTGGCTTGATCTTCGCCATCCTGGGTATTCCCAGCGCATTGCTGTGGGGTGTGCTGATGGCATTGCTGTCCCTGCTGCCGGCGGTGGGGGCGGGCTTGATCTGGACGCCCGTGGCCATCTACTTCCTGCTCAGCGGGTCGATCGTTTCCGGCGTGGTGCTGATTGCCTACGGCATCCTGGTGATCGGCCTGGTCGACAACCTCCTGCGTCCGACCCTGGTGGGCAAGGACACCAAGATGCCGGATTACGTCGTGCTGATCTCGACCCTCGGCGGTCTTTCGTTGTTCGGGCTCAATGGTTTTGTCATCGGTCCGTTGATCGCCGCGTTGTTCATGGCCAGTTGGGATCTGTTCACCGAGCGTGAGGAGGAGGCCGGTGTGGAGGGCGCGTAGGCATCGATGCGTCCGCCGGCTGTCGTTTCCTGTAGAATCCGCGGCTTGTTGATTCGGGACATGGGCAGTTTATGCGTATCGGTCATGGCTATGACGTGCATCGTTTCGGTGATGGAGATCATCTCGTCCTGGGAGGGGTGAAGATCCCTTACCACCGGGGGTTCGTGGCCCACTCGGATGGTGACGTGCTTCTGCATGCGCTGAGCGATGCCTTGCTGGGTGCCTGTGCCTTGGGTGATATCGGTCGGCATTTCCCTGACACCGATCCGCGTTACAAGGGTGCCGACAGCCGGGTGCTGTTGCGGCACGTGGTGTCGCTGGTACTGGGCAAGGGATGGCGGATCGGCAATGTCGACGCGACCATCCTGGCGCAGGCGCCGAAGATGGCACCCCATATCGACGCCATGCGTGCGCTCATCGCCGAAGACCTGCAACTCGATATCGATCAGGTCAACGTCAAGGCAACCACCACCGAGCGCCTGGGTTTCGTCGGGCGCGAGGAAGGTATCGCGGTGCACGCCGTGACCCTGTTGCTCAAGCCATGACCGAGCAGGAGTTGCTGGGGCCATGGGCCTATGGCGGGCCGTGCGGCAGCGCCGTGCTCAAGGAGACTGCCGAGGACTTCCAGGTCGACGAGGTGCTGGACATCCCGCTGGCAGGAGAGGGTGAGCATCTCTGGCTGTGGGTGGAGAAGCGCAACCTCAATACCGAAGAAGCCGCCCGGCAGATCGCCCGGGCCGCCCGTGTGCCGTTGCGGGCCGTCAGCTATGCCGGGCTCAAGGACCGACAGGCGCTGACCCGACAGTGGTTCAGCCTGCACCTTCCCGGCAAGGCCGATCCTGACCTCTCTTCCTTGCAAAGCGAGACGCTGCGCATCCTCGAGCAGACCCGGCACCTGCGTAAGCTGCAGCGTGGCGCGCATTCGGCCAATGGCTTCCGTTTGCGCCTGCGGCATCTGCAAGCGGACATCGCGGCCCTGGATGAGCGGCTGGAGCGTGTGCGCCAATCCGGCGTGCCCAATTATTTCGGTATGCAGCGTTTCGGCTTTTCCGGTTCCAATCTGATTCGGGCCCAGGAGTTCGCGCAGGCTGGCGTATTGCCGGAACAACGTAACCTGCGCTCCCGTTCACTGTCCGCCGCGCGCAGCTATCTCTTCAATCACGTGCTGGCGGGGCGGGTTGCCGATGGCAGTTGGGATCGCGCAACGGTCGGGGACTTGCTCGTGTTCACGGACAGTCGCAGCTTTTTTCCCGCAGGCGAGCCCGAGTGTCAGGACCCACGCCTGGCTGCGCTGGACCTGCATCCCAGTGGCCCGCTGTGGGGTGATGGCCCATCGCCCGCAGCCGGTGCGGTGCAGAGCGCGGAGCAGGCGGTGGCCGACAAGGCCAGGCAGTTGAGCGACTGGTTGTCTTCGGCGGGCATGAAACATGAGCGACGCATTCTGCGCCTCCCCATAAGCGGTTTGTCATGGCATTATCCCGAGCCTGAAATTCTGCAACTTGAATTCGTCCTGCCGACCGGATGCTTTGCCACAGCCGTGGTGCGTGAACTGGTCAGTCTGGCGGGGCAGACGGACATCTGAATGCATATTTTGATCGCCAACGACGACGGGGTTCATGCTCCCGGGCTCGCCGCGCTTCATGGCGCGCTTCGCGACGATGCCCGCTGCACGGTGATTGCACCTATCCGGGACATGAGTGGCGCGAGCAGTTCGCTGACGCTGGACCGTCCCCTGCATCCCGTGACGATGCCCAACGGGTTCATCGGGATCGATGGCTCGCCCACCGATTGCGTCCACCTGGGGATCAACGGATTGTTGCCCGACGTACCCGACATGGTGGTTTCCGGGATCAACCTGGGCGCCAACCTGGGCGACGACGTGCTGTACTCGGGGACGGTGGCCGCCGCCATCGAGGGGCGCTTCACCGGGCGGCCCGCGTTCGCCTTCTCCCTCGTCTCGCGTGAGCCGGACAACCTGCCGGCCGCCGCGCACATCGCTCGCATCCTGATCCAGAATCACGCCGCGCTCGACGTGCCGGCGCGTACCGTGCTGAGTGTGAACATTCCCAATCTGCCTCTGGAGCGCATTCGTGGCATGCAGCTGACGCGGCTGGGGCATCGGCAGCGCTCCAAGCCTCCGGTCCAGCAGGCCAACCCCCGTGGCAAGGTGGGGTACTGGATTTCCGCTGCAGGTGACGCGGAAGAGGGCGGCCCGGGAACGGACTTCCACGCCATCATGCAGGGCTATGTCTCGATCACGCCTCTGCAATTGGATCGCACCTTCCATGAAGCTTTCCAGGGGCTGGACAGCTGGCTGGGAGGCTTGATGTGAGCAGTCGGCAGGAAGAGTTTCTGCGTCATGGAACCGGCATGACCTCCCAGCGCACACGCGATCGCCTGATCCAGCGGCTCTATGAGGAGGGGTTGTCCAATCCCCATGTGCTGGAAATCATCAGGCGTACGCCCAGGCACCTTTTCGTCGACGAAGCGCTGGCGCACCGAGCCTATGAAGACACGGCACTGCCGATCGGCCATAACCAGACGATCTCCCAGCCCTTCATGGTCGCCCGCATGAGCGAGTTGCTGGTGGCGGATGGTCCGCTGGATAAGGTGCTGGAGATCGGCACCGGTTCCGGTTACCAGACGGCCGTGCTGGCGCAACTGGTCGAGCGGGTGTTTTCGGTGGAGCGTATCCAGGCGCTGCAGGATCGCGCCAAGGAGCGTCTGGCCGAACTCAGGTTGCGTAATGTGGTCTTTCGCTGGGGCGACGGTTGGGAGGGCTGGCCTGCGCTGGCGCCTTACAACGGCATCATCGTCACGGCGGCAGCGGCCGATGTGCCACAGGCGCTGCTGGAGCAGTTGGCGCCGGGCGGGCGCCTGGTCATACCGGTCGGTACGGGCGATGTGCAGCAATTGATGCTGATTGTCCGGGAGGAGGGTGGTTTCTCACGTCACTTGCTCGATACCGTGCGTTTCGTGCCCTTGCTCAACGGGCCTGTCATTTGAAGATTCAGCGGATGAATTCATGAAAAACACGTTCCTGCTTTACATCAAGGGCATGGCCATGGGCGCCGTCGATGTAGTGCCTGGGTTTTCCGGCGGGACTGTCGCCTTGGTCGTGGGCATCTATGACAAGTTGCTGCAGTCCATGGCCTCGATCCCGACTGCGTTGCTGATGTTCCTGCGTGGCCGTTTCCGCGATGCCTGGGCGCATTGCAACGCCACCTTCCTGCTGGTGCTGATCGTCGGCATTCTGACCAGCGTCTTCACCCTGGCGCGTGTCATTACCTGGCTGATGCAGGCGCATCCGGTACTGCTCTGGGCCTTCTTCTTCGGATTGGTGTTGGTGTCCGTCTACCTGGTCGGGCGCGAGGTGGCAGCCTGGAGCCTCGGCAGGCTGATGTTCTTCGCCGCTGGCCTGGCGCTGGCGCTGTGGATCACCATGGCGGCGCCCCTGCAACTGACGGCGACCCCGTTCACCCTGTTCTGGGCGGGTGCCGTGGCGATCAGTGCGATGATCCTGCCGGGGATTTCCGGTAGCTTCATTCTGGTGTTGCTTGGTCTGTATCCCGTGGTGCTTGGCGCGGTCAAAGGACTGGAGATCGGCACACTGGCTGTATTCAGTGCGGGTTGCCTGATTGGCTTGATGAGTTTTTCCAGGCTGCTCAGTTGGATGCTGCAGCATGTGCGTGACGTTACCCTGGCGTTCCTGACCGGTATCATGCTGGGCTCGCTGGGCAAGGTATGGCCGTGGAAGCAGACGCTGACCTGGCAGACCAACAGCCGGGGCGAGTCTTTCCCGCTGTTGCAGGAGAACCTGCTGCCCTGGGACTACGCCAGCGTCATCGGAGACGATCCTCAGTTGTGGATCGCCATCTCCCTGGCCTTGGCCGCCGTCGTGCTGGTGCTCGGTCTGGAGCGCCTGGCCGTGCGTGATGAGGTGGTTCTGGGCGAGGGTAGCCAGCATCTGCCGCAACGGACAAAGGAGTGAGTGTTTGAATCCCCACCTGCTGTCATCGATGCCGACTCTCGTGGCGCTGCTCGCGGCAGCCCTGTTGTTGTCCGGTTGTGCCTCTTCACCTGCTCCGGGCAATGTCCAGGTCGTGGATCGCAACAGCAGGCCGGCGGTTACCTCGGGGCAATATGTGGTACGGCGTGGGGATACGCTGTGGTCGATCGCATTCCGCTTTGGCTGGGATTTTCGCGCATTGGCGCAACGCAACAATATTCCCGCGCCCTATACCATCTACCCGGGGCAGACCATCCGCTTCGATGGGAGGGCTTCGCAGGCCGTGGCCAGCAGTCGTCCATCGGCGTCCTCACGGCCCGTGCAGAGCACGACGACATCTTCGCCGGTGGTGGTTTCGACCGTTCCCGTCCCTCCGCCCGTCACGCCTGTCCAGACGCCTGCGACGCCCCCCGTGCAGACGCCGGTATCGACTCAGGTGCGCTCATCGAGCGGCTGGGCGTGGCCTGCAAGCGGTACGATCATCGGGCGTTTTTCATCAAACGGCAGTTTGAATAAAGGCATTGATATCGCGGGGGAATTGGGACAGCCTGTCCTGGCTGCTTCTGATGGAACTGTGGTGTACGCCGGCAGTGGTCTACGGGGTTACGGCGAACTTGTGATCATCAAGCACAACGATACCTATGTAAGCGCCTACGGCCACAATCGTAGGCTGCTGGTGCGGGAAGGCCAACGAGTCAAGGTTGGGCAGACCATAGCCGAGATGGGATCGACGGGCACTGACCGGGTGAAGCTGCATTTCGAGATACGCCGTCAGGGTAAACCTGTGGATCCTCAGAACTATCTGCCCAAGCGCTGATTCATGGCCACCCGCTCCCGCACAGGGAGGCTCGGGTGATGACAAGGATCATGTGTGTTGCCCGAGTCTGTGGTCGAACTCAGAACGGGAAAACAATAATGGCACTCAAGAAAGAAGCGCCGGAGTTTGACGTGGATGACTGCGTCGTACTCATGGAGTCAACCACACTCCAGACCCGAAGCAAGCGGCGTCCTGCCGCTTCGCTAGCACAGCCCGCCGTCCGGCAGAATGCGTCCATCGAATACCACCGTGCGCTTGACGCGACCCAGCTCTATCTCAATGAAATCGGCTTTTCCCCGCTACTGACGCCTGACGAGGAAGTGCACTTTGCCAGGCTCGCCCAGAAGGGCGACCCGGCAGGGCGCAAGCGCATGATCGAAAGCAACCTGCGCCTGGTCGTGAAGATCGCCCGGCGCTACCTGAACAGGGGACTTTCGCTGCTCGACCTAGTCGAGGAAGGTAATCTCGGTCTGATTCGCGCTGTCGAGAAGTTCGATCCGGAGCGGGGGTTCCGGTTCTCCACCTATGCCACCTGGTGGATACGGCAGACCATCGAACGGGCGATCATGAACCAGACCCGTACGATCCGACTGCCCATCCACGTGGTCAAGGAACTCAACCTGTACCTGCGGGCGGCTCGCGAACTGACGCAAAAGCTCGACCATGAGGCTCGCCCCGAAGAGATCGCACAGCTGCTCGACAAGCCAGTCGCAGAGGTCAAGCGCATGCTCGGGCTCAACGAACGTGTCACCTCGGTGGATGTCTCGCTTGGGCCGGACAACGACAAGACGTTGCTCGACATGCTGAAAGACGAAACGCCAAACGATCCCTGTGAGTTGCTGCAGGACGATGACCTGGCGAGCAGTATCGATGCCTGGCTGTCTGACCTGAACGAAAAGCAGCGGGATGTGGTTATCCGCCGCTTTGGCCTGCGGGGGCATGACAGCTGTACGCTGGAGGAGGTCGGGCAAGCCATTGGTTTGACCCGTGAGCGTGTCAGGCAGATTCAGGTCGAGGCCCTCAAGCGCTTGCGGGAAATCATGGAGCGCAATGGGTTGTCCGGGGATTTCCTGTTTCGCTAGCGGTTCGTACAAGGCCTTTGCTGTCGTTTGACTATCGGGGCGCCATCCGCATGCGGATGGCGCCCTGTGTCATTGGGAGGATCGCTATTGTCGCGAAGGTTGGGCAGGTCTGCTCTTATTCGTGTAAGCATTCGCTTACAGGTGTTGTAAGTAATGTCTGAAAAAACCATATGAATCCTGGCTGTTTTCCCAGGGGGATTTTTAACTGACTGATTTGCAAAGGGTTCGCGTTCCTAGGGCGATGGCCTCGTAGGGTGTCCGATGTTTTTGCGAGGTTGTGCCCCTCACTGGAATCATTATCATCGGTTCCGTGCTCAGGATGGCGCAACCGCTCAAGGATTGAGTGGTAGGGACAATCCAGGGAATAGATTCATCAGGACGATGACAGGAACCAAGGGACAGGGAAGAAGGCGGGCGGGGTTTCCCCGCCCCTTTTTTATGCGCGCAATTCAGGCGCTGGTGCCGTGCCCGGTCTTTTGCATCTCTTCGAGCAGTGCTGGCAGAACGTTGTTTCTGAGCAGGGGTGCCAGTCTTTCCGGGGCGCTGCCTGGCCATTCCAGCCATTCGAGTTCTTCCAGTTCTGCCTGCGCTGCGACGGGCATATCCAACCTGGCAACGAATACAGTGGCCTGGACCGTGAAGCCCGGCTCGTTGGCTGCTTCTGCCTGAAAGTGCCCCAGGAGACGGAAGTCTTCGGGAGTCATCTGCACTCCCAGCTCCTCCATCAACTCACGAGTCAGGGTCTGCAGCGGCGTTTCGCCCTGTTCTGCCTTTCCCCCAGGGAGCATGAAAAGCTGCGTACCGCGCTTGCGCACGATCAGCAGTCGGTTGTCGCTGTCCAGCAGGCATGCGCTGGCGATGTTCAATGTATTCATGTTCGGGGCCTTGCTCATGGCTATCAGTGATTTGCTGCGCTGGTAGCGGGTCAGTCTTTCTGTGAGTGATTGTGGGAGCTCGTCGCAAGGGGTGAGGCCAGCCTTCTCGTACATGGGCTGTAGTGATGGATGACAGAACAGCCACACCGGGGCCTGAATGCGGGAGGACAGCTCCCGTAGCAGTACGCTGGCGATGCCTTGCATACGCTCGCCCGGTGCGACGAAGAGGCCCGTCAGCCAGAATCCTCCTGGCACTGCCGTCAGGCAGCAGGCCGCCACGATTTCGCCTTTCCTGGCGATCCAGTATTCGATGCCCTTTGGCGCCCGTGTCGGGCTTTTATGGCTTTTATAGAAGCCGTTCACCAGGGGCTGCTGTTCTGCGCGTAGGCGTTGAATGCTCAGCGTGTGCATGCCATGGCCCTTGATGCGAGGTCGTTAACGTGGCGTGGGGCGGCATTCTAAACCGATAAAGCCCCCTTGGCCCGGTTGCGCCGGGCGTTGCACCTCCAGGGATGATTTGCGCAAGCCATGTCGCCGCCGTCATTGCCGCTGTTTGCCCCCTGGCGGCAATGGCTTGCCGCTTTTTCTCGGGGAGACGGGCGCAAGGCCGCAGAATGGGCCATTCGAGAGTTGGCACATCTATTGCTAAAACTATTCAAAAGGTGCTCGTTTCGGGCTGTGAAGGAGGTAGGCAATGAGTACGACTGACGGTGTATCCAGCAGCAATTCGATATTGTCTCAATACTCCGGTACCACGACCTCCACGACCAATAAGTCCAGTTATGACAGCCTCGGGAAGAACGACTTCCTGATGCTGCTGGTTACGCAACTGAATAACCAGAATCCGCTCGATCCCCAGGACAACAGTGAGTTCGTGGCCCAGCTTGCGCAGTTCAGCAGCCTCGAGAGCCTGTCCAACCTGTCCACCTCGATGGATACCCTGGTGAGTTCGTACCAGTCGTCGCAGGCCTTGCAGGCTTCGTCACTGGTCGGGCGCAACGTGATCGTCTCGACAGGAACTGCTTATGTCGAGGCTGGCACTGAAATGAAGGGTTCTATCGTGATTCCTTCTGCCGCCGACTCGATATCGGTGAAGGTCTATGACTCCGCAGGAAGCCTGGTCAAGACGATCCCCCTCGACAGTCAGAGCAAGAGCGGGACCGTGGACTTCACTTGGGATGGCACCGATCAGGATGGCAATGCGATGGCGAGCGCTGCCTATACGTTCAAGGCCAGCGGCTCGCTGGATGGCACTACCACGGCATTGACGACTCACCTGCCAGCGAAAGTGAGCAGCGTGACCATCGGCAGTGGAGAAATGAATTTGAATCTTGCAGGTGCTGGCAGCCTTTCCTTGTCGAAAGTCATCAGTATCGGTCAGTAACGGAATTGCACGCGGGAGTATTCGGATATGTCGTTCAATACAGCGCTTAGTGGGTTGAAGGCCGCAAGTACCCACCTCAACGTGACGGGTAACAACATTGCCAACACGGGTACGACGGGTTTCAAGTATTCGCGTGCGGAGTTCGCTGACCTGTATGCCAGCACCATGTTCGGTACGGGCAGCAACCCGGTCGGTAGCGGTGTGCTCACCGCCGATATCGCCCAGCAATTCACGCAGGGCAACATCAGCTATACCGACAACAGCCTGGACCTTGCCATCAACGGCAGCGGTTATTTCATCGTCAATGACGGCGGTTCGCAGCTCTACACCCGGGCCGGGGCCTTCAAAGTCGATAACCAGGGCAATGTCGTCGACAGCTCCGGTAATAACCTCATGGGCTATGGCGTGGATGCCGACGGCAACCTGGTGAATGGCGTGCTGACCAACCTGGTGGTGGATACCAGCAACCAGGAGCCGAATGCGACCACTACCGTGACCCAGTCGCTGGCGCTCAACTCGGCGGCCAAGGTGCCGGCAACCACGCCGTTCAACCCGTCGACGTCCACGTCGTACAACTGGTCGACCTCCGTCTCGTTGTACGACTCCCAGGGCAACGCCCACACCATGAGCCAGTACTTCGTCAAGACGGATGGCAATGAGTGGACCATGCACGTGCTGATCGACGGGCGAAACCCGCAGGATCCGACCAGTACCACGCCTTATACGGCCGACCTGACCTTCACCACGGCGGGCAGCCTGGATCTTTCCTCGCTGGACTCCTCCGACTTCACCGTCAATACCGATGGCACCCTGAGCCTGACCAACTGGGTGCCGGCGGCGATCACCGATTCCACGACCAGTCCTGTCACCTGGGGCGAGAATGGGGCGGAAGCAAGTGGCACCGGCGTGACGCTGGACATGCGCAAGATGACCCAGACCAACACCAGCTTCGCGGTCAACAGCCTGTACCAGGATGGCTACACGACCGGGCAGTTGTCCGGTCTGTCGGTCGATGAGACCGGCCAGCTGTTCGCCACCTACACCAACGGGCAGTCGAAAGTGATCGGCCAGACCGCGCTGGCGACCTTCGCCAACATGCAGGGTCTGGTCCCGGTGGGCGGTACGGCCTGGAAACAGTCCCTGGCCTCGGGTGAGCCTGTCATCGGAACGCCGGGCTCCGGCACGCTAGGCTCCATCGCCGCTGGCGCACTGGAAGACTCGAACGTTGACCTGACCTCGCAACTGGTCGATCTGATCGTGGCGCAGCGCAACTACCAGGCGAACGCCAAGACCATCGAAACCGAGAACACCATCTCCCAGACGATCATCAATATCCGTTGATGAGTAGGATGGAGTGCCTGCGTGAAGCCGGAGGCATTCTTTTCATTGGCAAGGCTTTGATGTGTGTCGTCGTACTGTGCATGGGTGTCGTTTTTAGCTGGAGGTTGGTGTGAACAAGCTGCTTTATATCGTCATGACTGGCTCCGGCCAGCACCGATCCAGCCCGGAAGAGGCATTGTGCGAGCGCGTGGCGCTTTCAACAGAAGACTCCGAGGTGACTCATGGCTGACCTTCTTGCAATCGGAGTTTCCGGGATCCGCGTGAGCCAGACGGCACTGACGGTCACGGGTAACAACGTCACCAATACCGATACTGCTGGTTATACACGCCAGCGGGCTGTGCAGGTGGCCAGTTCGTCCCAGCAGCTAGGCGCAAGTTACCTTGGCAGCGGCTCGACCATCACGGATGTACGGCGCCTGTACAGTGGCTATCTTACTACCCAGGTGCGGACGTCGACGGCACTGGATAGCGAAGCGCAGACCTATCTGACCCAGATCAATCAGGTCAACTCGATGCTGGCTGACAGCACGACAGGTGTCACGAAGGTACTCGAGAGTTTTTTCGCGTCACTGCAGACGGCCTCTGCCAGCCCGACGGATACCGCCTCCAGGCAGTTGCTGCTGACCCAGTCCAAGTCTCTGGCAGAGCGTTTCAACTCGATACACAGCCAGTTGGTCGAGCAGAACGGCTATATCAACCAGCAGTTGTCCAGTATGACGCAGCAGGCCAACAGCCTGGCATCCAGCGTAGCCCAGTACAACCAGTCCATCATTACCGCAGCGGCATCAGGCTCATCCCCCAATGACTTGCTCGACAAGCGTGATGAGGCTGTTCGCGAGTTGTCCGAACTGGTCGGTGTGACGGTCGTCGAGCAGGGCAACAGTTATAACCTCTTCATCGGCAATGGCCAGCCTCTGGTCGTGGGTAGCTCCGCCTCGCAACTGAGTGCCGTGCCCAGCGCGGAAGACCCGTCGCGCTTCGCGCTGCACATGACACAGAATGGCTACTCGACACTGGACATCAGCACGGCAGCCAATGGGGGGCAGATTGGTGGCTTGCTGCGCTATCGCGACGATGTGCTCGACAGCACGCGCAATGATCTCGGGCGTATGGCCCTGGTTGCGGCTGACCGGATCAATAGCCAGCTGGGGCAGGGGCTCGACCTCAACAGTGAGCTCGGTGCCATGCTGTTCGGTGATGTCAACGACCCTGTTTTGCAAGGGCAGCGTAGTCTGGCCCGGGTCGGGAACAGCGATACGACAGCCAACCTCGGTGTCGTTATCGCCGATACCAGTCAACTGACCACCAGCGACTATGAGGTGACGTTCAGCAGTGCGAGTGAATATTCGGTACGGCGCTTGTCGGACGGCAAGAGCATAGGCAATTTCGATCTGACTACCAGTCCGACGCCCGTGATCGAAGGTTTTTCCCTACGGATCGATGCCGGTACTGTCGCGGCGGGCGATACATTCACTATCCTGCCGACCCGTTCGGGCGCGGGCGATATTTCCGTGAAGATGACTGATTCGAATCAGTTGGCCTTTGCTGCTCCGTTGAAGGGCTCGCTGTCGACAGGCAATGTCGGTACGGGCAGTCTCACCCAGCCGATCCTCACAACGCAGATTGATAGCCTCAATGGTGCTGCGGTAGCCGACATGCAGGCCAGCCTCGAGAACGGGACGCCGATCAAGTTGGTATACGACGCGGCCAGTGGCGGCACCCAGGGCTATACCCTCTACGATGCCGCGGGCAGCAGCATTGGTGTGGGCAGTATCGTGCCGGGGCAGAGTAATAAAATAAGCGTCACCGTTCCGTCCAATCCTCCCAGTGTGCCTGTCAGCTATTCGTTCGAAATGACACTGGCAGGCTCTCCAGCAGCGGGGGACAGCCTGACGGTCGCTTTCAACATCAATGGCAGTAATGACAACCGGAACGCATTGGCAGTGGCAGACTTGCAATCGGCCAATACAGTTGCGGTCAATGGCGGCAGTGGCATGAGCCTGACTACCACCTACAGCTCCCTGATCGAGACAGTAGGTGCCAAGACCAATCAGGCCAAGCTCGATGCGGCTGCTACCGAAGCCATCCTGACCCAGGCGGTCAGTAGCCAGCAATCGCTATCGGGGGTGAACCTCGATGAGGAAGCGGCCAACTTGATTCGGTTCGAACACTATTACACGGCGGCCTCACAGATTATTCAAGTTGCACGCTCTACGTTCGATACCCTGATCAATAGCTTTTGAGGCATGACGATATGAGTACGCGTATCTCGACCCCACAGATGTTCAACTCCAACATCTCTGGCTATCAGAAGGGGTATGCCGATGCCGTCAAGACCCAGCAGCAGATATCCAGTGGTGTGCGGATACAGACGCCAGCCGATGACCCGGTAGGTGCCGCGCGACTTTTGCAACTGGAACAGCAGAGTGCGCAGCTCAAGCAGTTCAGTAATAACATGACAGCGGCGACCAACCTGCTGACCCAGGAAGATGTGTTGCTCGAAACCGCCAAAAACGTGTTGCAGCGTGCGCGTGAGTTGACGGTGAGATCGGGAGGGGGCTCGCTGTCCGACGAAGATCGCAAGTCGAACGCCAGTGAACTGGATCAGATAACGAATCAATTGCTGGACATCATGAACAGCAAAGATGCCAGTGGGAACTATGTGTTCGCTGGCGCCAACAGCAGCATCCCTCCTTTCATTCGTAATCCCGATGGTTCCGTCTCTCATCAGGGCGATCAGACCAGCCTCGATTTGCAGGTTTCGGCATCGGGTGCATTGGCGGCGAATGATACGGGCTGGAGTATTTTCGAGAACGTCACCAACGCCAGCCGTACGCAGTCCAGTCTGACCAATGACCCTGCTACCGGTGGCCAGCGTGTCTACCTGTCACAAGGCCTGGTAGGCAACACGCCTCAGTACAACAAGAATTTTCGTGATGGGCAGCCCTATACAGTCGAGTTGCTCAGCAGTACGCAATTTCGCATTCTGGACGGTGCCGGCAATGATGTGACCAGCGAGGCCTCCACGCTGGCGGGAACGTTCGATCCAACTAATCTGGATCCCACGAAAATCAGTCTTCGTGGTGCTACGTTCGAGTTGGATGTGGTCTTGCAGGAGGGGGATGACAAGGAGAACCTGGACAGCCTGTTGACCGGTTACAGCTTTACCTTTGGCGCTGCTGTCCCTGAGATATCGGTGACGCGCAACTCCAGCAACACATCGGCGGCTCAACTGACTTCGGGGGCTGTGGTCAACCAGACTGCCTACACGACCCAGTTTCCAAGCGCGGGGGCACAGATTCGTTTTACCAGTGCCACCGATTACGAGGTCTATGCACAACCGTTCAGGGCGGGTAGCGCGCCGATTGCCAGTGGTTCGCTTTCCGGTACTTATCCCGAGACCATCAGCTTTGCTGGCACTCAGTTGCAGATCAGCGCAGGTGCAGCAGCAGGTGACTACTTCGTCGTACAAGGGCAGTCGCCCGAAGCCCAGAGTGTGTTTGAGACCATCAGTAATCTCAGTGCCGTGCTCAAGACGCCTGTCACCGGGGATCCGGCCGCACGTCTGGCCTTGCGAGATGCCGTGGCCTCTGCGCTCAGTAACCTGGATAACGGCAGGGACCAGGTCCTGGCCACGCAGTCTTCCATCGGTGCGCGCCTGAACGTCATCGAGACGCTGACCACCGAGAACGAAAGCCTGCAGATCAACAATGCCAGCAACCAGTCATCCATACGGGACACCGACATGGTCGAGGCTATTTCACGATTGCTCCTTCAGCAGAGCAAATTAGAGGCGGCGCAGTCCTCGTTCGTGCGTATCTCTCAGTTGAGCCTGTTCAACAAGATGTGATGCTGTTGCGTTGGGCGTTGAAGGGGCGGCAGGGTGATCTGGGTGGCGGCTCGGTCGCGACGAAACGGCAACAGCCGCTAACTGCAGGTTTCGAGAGCTTCAGCGGCGGGTTGTTGCGAGCATTCTTGTGCTCACTCGGTGCGACGAAGAGCCCTGTCAACCAGAACCCTCCGGGCACTGCTGTCAGGCAGCAGGCTGCCACTATTCCGTCTTTCCTGGCTTGAGCCCTTTTGGTGCCCGCGTCTGACTGTTATGGCTTTTATAGAAGTCGTTCACCAGAGGTTGCTGCTCTGCGGGCAGGCGTTGAATGGTCAGGGTGTGCATATCACATGACCTTGAGAGGGCGCTTGTACTCCTGATAGGAGCAGGTATGAGGTCTATAGTGTCATGAAGGCTGGTCGGTCCAAATGGACTAGGGACAAACATCTGGGTGACGGGTTAGGGTGCTGGATATCGTTTTGCTATTATGAGTCGCCAGTCATGTGGCTTGCCATGCCCGCACCTGCTATCCAGGGTACTGTACCAGTAGTATTGGACACTGAGAATTGCGTTACGCAATGCACCTTCAGGGGCTGATGATCAGGAATCTATGAAGAAAGTCATACCGGTCACAAGTCCTCTGCTTCCTCCTCTGGAAGAGTTCATTCCTTATCTGGAGGAAATCTGGCAGAGCCGCTTTCTCACCAACGGTGGGGCGATGCATCAGGCCTTGGAGCAGGAACTCTGCGACTATCTGGGGGTGGAGCACCTGTCCCTGTTTGCTAATGGCACTCTGGCGCTGATTACGGCCTTGCAGGCGCTGCGCATTTCTGGCGAAGTGATCACTACTCCCTATTCATTCGTTGCGACCAGTCATGCCCTGAATTGGAATGGGCTCAAGCCGGTTTTCGTCGATATCGACCCTGTGACGCTGAACTTGAATCCTCGGAAGATCGAGGCTGCCATCACGCCGCAGACCACGGCCATCATGCCTGTCCATTGCTATGGCAATCCCTGTGCGACCCGTGAAATCCAGCGCATTGCCGATACCTACAACCTGAAGGTCATCTACGATGCCGCCCACGCCTTTGGGGTGAAGGACGGAGGGGGAGGAAGCATCCTGCGCCATGGGGATCTCAGTATCCTGAGCTTCCATGCCACCAAGGTTTTCAACACCTTCGAGGGTGGCGCAATAATTTGCCCGGACGAAAAGACCAAACAGCGTATCGATCACCTGAAGAATTTCGGTTTTCTCGACGAGGTTACGGTGCTGATGCCAGGAATCAACGGGAAACTGAATGAAGTCAGTGCTGCATTCGGTCTGCTGCAGCTAAAGCATATCGACAAGGCCCTAGCTCAGCGTCGCCAAATCGACCAGCTTTACAGGTCGTTGCTGGCGAATGTTCCCGGAATACGCTGCCTGCAGGCTGGGAAGGAGGGCTGTTCGAACCATGCTTATTTCCCGGTGCTGGTCGAGGAGGGCTTCCCGCTGGGCCGGGATGGTCTTTACCACCACCTGCGTCAGCACGATGTTCTGGTGCGTCGTTACTTCTACCCGCTGATCAGCGACTTTCCCATGTACAGTAGTTTGCCGTCTGCAACTGCCGAGACTCTTCCGGTTGCGCGCGCTGTCTCGGCCAGAATCTTGTGCTTGCCTATTTATCCGGGCTTGAGTCGGCAGGAGGTAGAATCCATTGTTGAAGTGATTTCCGGAGCAGGTCGCTGATATGTTCTCAAGCTCCAGCCTCCACATGCCGATAACGCATTAACGCCACAGAAGGATCAAGTCATGAGTCAAGAGCAATTCATCGAGAGTTTCCTGTTCGCTACCGATTTTCTGAAGCCGGTCGAGGTAACGATGGATACTGCTCTGCGCGATCTGCCCGAGTGGGATTCGATTGCCGCCTTGGCTGTGATCGTCATGTTCGACATGGAATATGGCAAGACCATCACCGGAGCAGACCTGAAACAGGAGCAGACCCTCGGTGGCCTCTACACGTTGACGGGACTGTAACCATGTCCACTTCAACGTTGCGGAATGTCCGTTTTGCCGGTATGGCGACCTGTGTACCAAAGCAGGTCGTTCATAGTATTCATGATGTCTCGCCGCACCTGCGCGCCGAGCGTGAGCGACTGGTGCGTAATATCGGTATTGAGACGCGGCGTGTATGTCCTGATTGGCAGTGCTTCTCCGACCTTGCATACGATGCTGCCGAGAAACTGCTGGATGATCTGCAATGGGCACGCGAGGACGTCGGTGCGTTGATCGTGGTGACCCAGTCTCCCGATTACTTGGTGCCTGCCACAGCCATCATATTGCAGGACCGACTGGGGCTGCCGCATTCCACTATTGCCTTTGACGTCAACCTTGGCTGTTCGGCTTATCCGTTCGCCTTGCAAATCCTTGGCAGCATGATTGCCTCCGGAGTGATACGCAAGGGCCTGATATTGCTGGGCGATCGCTCCAGCTATAAGCACAAGGATCCATTGAAAGATCCGCTGTTTTCCGATGCAGGGACAGCAACTGCATTGGAATATAGCGAGGATGCTGCTCCCATGTATTTCGATCTGAACAGTGACGGCAGTGGCTATAAGGCGATCATCGTACCGGTTGGTGGGCACCGTAGCCCCTTCCAATTGGAGCATGCTATCGCTCGTAAGGGGGAGGATGGGTTTTGGCGTTCTGACCTTGATCTGATTCTCGATGGTCCGGCGATCATTAGTTTTTCGACCCAGCGTGTTCCTCCAATGGTGGAAAATCTGCTGGGGTATGCTGGTGTTACCAAGGGCGAGATTGATCATTTTGTCTTTCATCAGGCTAATAGGATGATCAATGAAACCATCCGCAAGAAACTTGGGCTGCCTGAGGACAAGGTGCCCTCGACCTTGCGCGAGTTCGGCAATACCAGTGGCGCCTCGTTGCCGGTGACGGTAACGGTACGTCTGCGCGATGCACTGGCCCAGGGGCGAACACGTTTATTGTTGTGCGGTTTTGGCGTGGGGCTCTCGTGGGGAGGTGCCATCGTCGATGTGGAAGGTGCCGTGTTCCCGGAGTTGATCGTTTCATGACGGCCAAGTCAGATCCGTTCTCGCTCAATGGCAAGCGAGTGCTGGTCACAGGGGCATCGTCCGGTATTGGCAGGCAGATTGCGATTACCTGCTCGCAGGTGGGGGCGCAGATGGTGATCTGTGGTAGGGATGCCAAGCGTCTGCAGAGTACATTTGCTGAGTTGTACGGTGAAGACCATGCTCTGATCGTCGCCGACCTATCCACAGAGGAGGGTGTGACGCGGGTCGCCAACGAAAGCGGAGCACTCGATGGCCTGGTTCACGCTGCCGGTATTGCTCGGCTGGTGCCTTTTCGCCTGATCAATGCCAGTCACCTGCAGACCATTTTCAATACCAATACCTATGGACCGTTGCTACTGACTCAAGCGGTGCTTGCAAGGAAATGCATCGCACGGCAGGGTTCCATCCTGTTCATCTCTGCGCTGGCCTCTCATAGCGGCGCGATGGCCACAGGCGCGTATGCTGCTAGCAAATCGGCGCTGCTGGGCGCCATGCGAACTCTTGCAATCGAGCTTGGCAGGCAGGGTATACGTGCCAACTGCATTGCTCCGGGCTATGTCCGAACCCCCATGTTGGAGGGGCTTGGGCAGGGTGGTGCGAACATGGCCGAATTGATTGCCAGAACCCCGCTCGGCATGGGCGAACCGGAAGACATTGCCTATACCTCGGTGTTCTATCTTTCGGATGCCAGCCGTGGGCTCACGAGCAATTACACCATCGTGGATGGTGGATTGAGCATACCCCTGGACATTCATTCATGAACAATTTGCCGTCGAGCGTGTTTTCTCTGCATGGCAAGATGATACTCATCAATGGTATCGACTCGAGTCCGGGCAGGTATATTTCTGAGGCCTGCATGCAGCGTGGCGCAACCATCATGCATGCCCCGCATCCAGGCCAGTTGATCCATGGTCTGGTGCATTGCGTGGATGAGCCATCATGGCAGGAGGTTGCCGATCTTGACGTTTCCTGCCTGACACGGGTGTTACAAGCCAACCTCGTACAGCCGGTGATGCTGACACAGCAATTGTTGCAAGGAAGTATGGCCAACAAGGCATCCATCGTATTCCTGCTGTCGGCCGCAAGGGGGGAGCGGGGGCGAGGCGCCTATGCGGCGAGTAAGGCGGGTCTGCTGGGAATCATCAGGTGTCTGGCGCTGGAGCAGGCTGGGCATGGTATCCGCGTCAATGGTATTTCGTCTCGGCTAGATGAGTCTGTTTGGCCGGACATCGCCAATACCATCACTTTCCTCCTGTCGGATGCCAGCCGTTGGATTACAGGTATCAACCTGCCGGTCAACGGAGGCGGAACTGTCTGATGAAAAGGTTGTACATAATCGGTGCTGGCGGCTGGGGGCGGGAAGTCCTGGTTCTCCTGCAGGATCATACTGACTATGACAGGGAGTGGATGCTGGCCGGCTTTCTCGATACGCGCCCGCACATGCTCGACGATATCGACTGTGGCTTCTCTATTGTGGGTAACCCACTGAGTCATCAGCCGCAGGAGGACGACATTTTCGTTTGTGCTGTTGGCCTGCCTAAGGGGCGCCAGCAGTTCGTGTGCCCGATTCTGAATAAGGGGGGAGAGTTTCCAGCGTTGCATGATGCTCCCCAGGGCTGGATCAGCGTGCGCGTGCGGATAGGTCGGGGGGCGATTCTGTCACATCGGGTTCAGGTCAGCCCCGATGTCCATATTGGCGATTTTGCCAATATCCACAGTGCAACCATCATCAGCCATGACGTATGTATCGGCGACTATGCGCAGATCGGCGCGATGGTGTTCATCGGCGGTGGGGCGCAGATCGGCGATCAGGCCATTGTCTACCCCAACGCCACCATTATTCCGGGCGTAAGCATAGGCAAGGGTGCCACGGTTGGCGCTGGCTCGGTGGTCGTCAAGGACGTTCCTGCCGGAGTGACAGTTTTCGGTAACCCTGCACGCATCATTTTCTAGCCGCGTATTCATAGGAAGTTTCGCCATGCAGTCGCGCATGCTACCCAGCTACTACCTGTCGCAGGATGTCTTTGCGCGCGAACAGCGCAAGATTTTCCGCAAGCTCTGGCTGTTCGCCGGGCTGACTTCTCTCGTGCCTGACAACAACTCGTTCATCGTCCGCAAGACCGCCGGAATTCCCGTGGTCATCCAGAATTTCCACGGCCAGCTCAAGGCTTTCGAGAATGTCTGCCTGCACCGTAGTGCTCCGCTACAGCAGGGGTTCTGTGGACGGAGGGCTCTGGTATGCCCCTATCATGCTTGGAGCTATGACGTTTCGGGGAGGGCTAAAAACATACCTGACTGCGATGCGATCTACGGTTTCGGCGAGGTGGAGAAACAGTCTCTGAAGTTGCGCGAGTTTGCCCTGAAACAGGTGGGGAGCCTGCTGTTCATCAATCTGGCTGATGAGCCCATGCCATTCGAGGAGCAGTTCCAGGCGGAGTTTGTCGAGTCCCTGCAAAGCGCTGCGGAGTCCTTCGACAGCGAGGTGATGGTGACCACCTGGCATGGTCGTTTCAACTGGAAACTGGTCTATGAGAACCTGCGGGACTTCAATCACGTCAAGTACCTTCATGGCAAGAGCCTGGCCAGTGTGGCCAGTTTTCCCTTCCTGGCCGAGGGGAGTGCTGAGCAGGCGCTGGAGCCGCTGATGGATATCTCGTCTGCCGGTTTGCGCAAGACCATGCGCCCATTCAGTTACGGCGGGCCTGAGGGGGTGATTGAAGCAATACGTGACGTTCCCTGGTTGCAAAGGGTGGAGCGTTGGGGCTCGCAGGATGCCTATTTTAATTGGCTGGCCTACCCGAACCTGCATATCGCCTCTGGCAACGGTGGCTATTCTTTCACCATTGAGCATCATGTGCCTGTGGCGCCTGACAGAACCGATGTGGAAATCTACTTCGTCACCGCGAAGAGGAAGGCGCCCTACGCCGCCTCATACCAGGTGCTGCTGGCGAACATGCACTACAGCAAGAAGATTCTGAGCGAAGACATCGAAATGCTGGAACGGATACAGAGTGTACTGCACGATGATGCCCCGATTCCCACGCAGGGGGCGTACGAGAGTACCAATCGGAAGATCGAGCGCTGGTACGCCACGCTGATGGAGACCGGGCATGAACTCTAGGTGGATCGTCGGAGGGGGGGATTACCTGGAGCTGGTCTTCCAGGCATGGCGCGGAGCCAGGCCGCATGAGCATGTGCAACGAGTGGAGGTTGCCCAGGGCGCAGATTATGAATTTGATTTTCGCGCGCTCGATGCCTTGAACCCGGCGCAGGGTGATGTGTTCATCGCCTTTGACGAGCGTTTTGGGAATTTCAAGCGTATGGAGCTGTTTCAGGCGGCGTTGGCGCGAGGGTTTTCCCTGCAGCCTTTCATCAGTGAGCGTGCCGATGTCGCGACGCATGTCGTGGTGGGTAAGAACGTATTCGTCGGGCCACTGGCGATTGTCGGCCATGGCAGCCGGCTGGATTACAACAGTGTGGTGCATGCCGGAGCCAATATCGGCGGCAACAGCCATATCCGCTCATCCGCCTGGGTGGAGCCTGGCGTGCAGATCGGCGCCCGGGTGGTCGTGGGGGCGCATGCGATCATTCGTAGCGGAGCGGTGGTCGGTAGCGGAGTCAAGGTGGGCAAGGGGGCGGAACTGGGATGGCCCAGGCGCTATGACGCCGATGTCGCCGACAAGACCATCTATGACCTGCGCTACGACGAACCCATATGTGTCTATGGCAGTTAATGGTGAACGCCATGAGCAGGTTTTTGTCGCGATCTGCCAGACGGGCGCGTGCCATCTTTGCTGATGGGGGAAAAGACACGAAAGTCGTAATCCTGGGAACGCACGGTATGGGGAATCGATTACTGTGCTTGCCCCACGAAAAAAGACCGTTCCGTCTCGTCGCTATCGTGGACGATTTTCGGGCGAGCAGTTCCCCGGAGTATTTCGGTGTTCCATTGCTGAGCTCCGAGGCATTGCGGGAAATGGCCTCGGCAACTCCCGGCATCATTGCCGTGAATACCTGCGAGCGAGCTGCACCGAGAAAGTATTTCCAGCAATTGTGCCGCAGCGCCGGCGTGGCCTGCATCGATTACGCACAAGCGTTGGAGGTGTTTTCCCTTGATCACGCGTTGGTTGGCGAGCGAGCCCGGAAAAGCAGGGGGAGGTATTTTCACAGGTTGGTATCCGTCATGGATCAGATCATTGCCACTTTCCCATGGCCGTCCGCGCAGAGTGGAAAAGTCGCACTGATCAAACTGGACGGTACGGGGGACTTCATGATCTGGCTGCATGGCGTCCCCTCCATTCGTCAACATTATGCCGAGAGTAGGATCGTGTTGTTCGCCTATGCGGCCTGGGCGGATTACGCGGCCACATTGCCTTGGTGGGACGAGGTCATAGCGGTCGATCACTACCGATTCAGCAGTGAGCTGCTTTATCGTTGGGCGATCCAGTGGCGTATGCGGCTTGCGGGATATTCGGTTGCCATCAATGCAATGCTGCCTCGTTTCGTCTATGGCGATGACCTGATCCGCTCAAGCCGCGCAGCTGTCCGTATCGGTTGTGCGGATGAGTCTCTGGAGATGACGAGCGAACAGAAAAGGCAAGGGGATGCCTGGTATACGTACTTGGTCTCGACCAGGCTTGAACCCTATGCCCACCAGATGTTCCAGCATGCGGTGTTTTGCTCGCCTTTCGGGAGAACACTGCATGCTGCAAGCCTGCCGCGAACCTACGGCGTGGCACTGCCGCAGAGAGACTACTGCATCCTGTTTCCTGGCGCGGGGTGGCGTTACAAGCGGTGGCCGGCAGAACACTTTGCTGCGTTAGGCCAAGCCCTCCAGCAGCGCTTCGGGTGGACAGTCGTCCTCTGTGGCGGCGAGGAGGAGAAGGCGCTCTGTGCGACTGTGGCAAGCGCCCTGGGGCCCGATGTGGTGGATCTTGGTGGGAGGACGACACTGGCCGAGTTGATCGAATGGGTCCGCGGCGCCAGGGTTCTGGTCAGCAACGATACCTCGGCCATTCATATTGCCCCGGCGGTCGAGACGGCATCCGTCTGTATTCTGGGTGGTGGGCACTATGGCGCCTTTCTGCCCTATCCCGAGCGTTTTCCTGGCCGCAGGCCGCTGATCGCGATGAAACAGATGGAGTGCTTTCAGTGCAATTGGCACTGCCGGCACGAGAGGTTGGAGGGGGATGCTTTTCCTTGTGTGGCGAATGTCTCCGTTGCTGATGTCTTCAGCCTGGTTGTCCAGGCGTCTGAGGACGACCGGATATATGAGGGTGATTCAATGAATGCGTCAGGCCGATAAGGTAGGAGTAGGGAATGTCTGAACTTGCATATTTGTACGACCTGCTCGCTAAAGGCTATTCCGGTGAATGGGTATTGCGGGAGTTGAGCCGGTTGGTGCGCTCGCAGAAGCTTGCTACCGCGAAAGAGCGCGAGGGCGTAACGGAAAAAGTGGCGTCGCTGCGTTATGCCGTGCAGTTGGGCGGTGGGTTGGGTGACATGCTGGTCTGCGCGCGATTCGTCCGTGATCTGCAGAGCGCCTTTGCCGGGGCGGCGCAGGTAGATGTTTACATCGATGGTGTGCCCAGCGAGCAGGTTGGTTTTCTCTTTGCCGCGCTTGAGGGCGTGGGCGGTGTCCACCCGCATACCCTGCTCAACTATAACAAGGGCGACTATGACTTCATCCTAGTGTGCGCTACCTGTGTGAGCTTCGACGAAGAACATATCAAGTGGGAACGTATCATGGCTTGCGAGGGCGCCAGGCAACTGGTCTGCTCCATTCACAGTGCCATTGTCAGAATCTGGCATGTGGTCGAGCCCTACATCAGGAATGCCCCTTGCCTTGATGGTGCCTATGCGCACAAAGAAGTCTTTCGCGGGCGTACACGCAGAAAGTCCCTGCATGCCATGAGCGGTATCGCCTACGGTGGCGATCATTATCCCATGTCCCTGCCCGCCCGGCCGGTGGAGCTTGCCGGGCGTCGGTACATTACGCTGAACGATGGCTGGGGCAAGAACTCGGGGGCACAGATGGAGCGACTGACAAAGTCCGTGCGTTTCGAGTTCTGGAATGAATTGGTCGTTCTTATCAAGTCAGCGTTCCCGGATATTCTGGTCGTGCAGATCGGCGGTGGCTTCGGCAAGAACATTGACGGTGTGGATCTGAATTACCGTGGCATGGCGAATTTCCAGAGTTCGCTGGCGGTACTTGCCGGTTCCATGCTTCACCTCGATATAGAAGGTGGGCTGGTTCATTATGCCGCTGCGCTGGGCGTGAAGTCGGTCGTCATGTTTGGCCCGACCAACATAGGCTGGTTTGGCTATCCGCAGAATCTGAACGTGCCGCCAGCTGCTTGTGGCAACTGCTGGTGGACGACGCGGGAGTGGTATAACCAATGCCCGGCTGGGCATGAGCAGCCTGTCTGCATGGAGCATTCGGCAATTTCTATTTTCGAGAGCGTTGCTCGTGAGTTGAAGGTGTTATCCGGCTCCAGCGAATGCGAGCATATGTTCGTTGCTCAGTGATGGGGAAATACTGAGAAAGCCCTTTGGTACTAGAGCCGTGTAGGAACGAGCAACGATCTTTTCAGAAGGAGCCTATTGAATTGCTCCGCATTGAAATACGAATGTCCTTCTGCTCAATGCAGTAGTGCAGGAGTTTGACGGCGGATAAAGCACAGCTATTCAAGGGGTAAGAGGGGGGTTGGCCTTGCCTGATATGGGGGGCTTTTTCGTACTTGGCGGCTAATTTTAAATTCATTGGGCTAATAGGCTAAGGGGGTATCAATCATGCAGCAGCGCTCCATATTTTTACTCGCGCCGATGTCTCGACTTGGTTCCGTCTGTGGGGAGCTGATTGCCTCTAGCTTTTTTAACGTGATTGCGGCTATTGATGATGAGAGAAACAGTACACATATTCATGGCGTTCCTCGATGGACAGCGGAGCAATTTCTGGCTCGCGCAAGTCAATATCCCGATGCACTTGCTATAGATCTGTCTGTCAGCCAAAAAGGTCATGAATGGGGCGGTCGGCTGTGTTCATCCGCAGGGATGGAGTGTTGTGATTTTGATGTTGTGAAAGCAGAGCTGATGTCGCTGCCGGCAAGGCCCCAGAAAGATAAATATAATTTTGATGTTCTCAGGGTGCTAAGGTCATGGTCTGCGGTGGAGGTTGAGCGCAATGCAAACCCCATCATGAGTCTTGGTAAAAAGGTCTATTCGCAGAATGAGGAAGATGGAATCATATTTGAAATCCTGCGGAGGATAGGTATTCGGCAAGGTGTGTTTTTTGAATATGGCGTTGAGTATGGAGCAGAAAATAACACATTGGCGCTACTGGCTTGTGGTTGTAAGGGGGAGCAAGTAATGAGGGGCTGGCATTCTCTCTATCCCGTAAACCAGAAACTGGTTTTCTATATTCAAAGAGCGGGATTACCCTGGATAATTTCGTTGATATCTACCGGGCGGGTTTGAGTCTGATAGGACAACGGGATTGCGATTTTATCTCGATGGATGTCGACGGTAATGATTGGCATTTTGTCAAGGCGTTGCTTGATGCGGGGACTCGTCCAAGCCTGTTTGTTACTGAATATAATGCAAAGTTTATTCCTCCGATAAGATTCGTGATGGATTATGATAGGGCCCATCAGTGGACGTTTGATGACTATTTTGGTGCCGGCTTCTCTTCTTTTTTTGATCTTTTCTCGGAATATGGCTACTTCCCTGTGTGCTGCAACATTACGGGCAGTAATGCATTTTTTGTACATTCGAGATACAAGTATCTTTTCCAGGATGTCCCGGGATATGTGGATAGGATTTTTGTGCCGCCAAATTATTTTCTCTCAGGGCTGGAATGTGCAGGTCATCCCATATCATTGAAAACAAGTTCAGCTATTGTCAATCGCGGTTGACATTGTAATGTTTTTGGTTTGCGGGCCATGTGGCGAATGATTTCAGGCCCCGTTAGTTTTTATGGGTGACACTGAGGAGGTGTGATGAAACTGTACATGGGAAGCAGGGAGTACAAACCAGAGGGTTATCTGACCGTCGATCTGGATGGGTCTTATACGCCTGATATCGTGGCAGATGTGTGTTGCCTTTCCATGATCAAGAGCGAGACGGTGGATGAGGTATATGCCAGCCATGTCCTGGAGCACCTCGCCTGGCCGGATAGTTACAAAGCACTGGCAGAGTGGGCGCGCGTTCTGAAACCGGGCGGTGTGCTCAAGGTTTCCGTGCCAGACCTGAAAATGCTCTGCTCCCTGCTCATGAATGGAGTGAACCCAGCCTTCTGCCTTGGCCTGATGTATGGTGAGCCTTACCGCGGTGAACTTGCTGCGCATCGCTACGGGTACACACGCGAAACATTGTCGGAAATGCTTGGCGTGTTGGGATTCGATGATTTTGATACGTGGGAGTCCGATATTCCCGACGCCTCGAATGGCTGGATGTATGTTCAGGATGCTGAGCAGGTGGCAATCGCGCTCAATATTGCCTGCCGCAAAAAGCGAGAGCCGTTGGTGGTACTGAACGAGCTGTTCCCTGTTCTTGCTGGGAATCTGACGGTGCCGTTCATGTCGGCTGTCAGGGAGTTGCTCAGTGAACGTGAAGAACCTATCGGACGAGTTGATATCGCTGCCGTCACCCAGCAGCGGTTAATGTTCAAGCTGATTGAAACAAGAAGAAATGTCACGTTCCTGAAGGAGGAAAATGCCCGCTTGGAGAGTCGGGTTCGGCGTTTGGAGGGGCAAGGTCGAGTCATTGAGCTTAAAGGTGGGGATACGCGAGAAAACAGGCGTGAGGGAGCGGTTTTCTTGTTTGCTCCCATGTCACGGTTGGGCGGAATCTATGTGGATAGTGTCGTGGCGTTTTATGGCAATGTCGTCGCTGTGGTCGATGACTGGTGCCAGGATGCACTTCTGTGTGGCGTGCCGCGCTGGAGCAGTGATCAGTTCCTGGCTCAGGCAAGAGAATATCCAGATGCGCTGATCATTGATTTTTCGGTGAGTAGCAAGGCTTGGAAGTGGGCCGTTGACATATGTGATGCTGTTGGCTTGAGAAACTGTCGTTTTCTGGATGGGCTGCGTGCATTCCATGGTTTGCCGGGGGGCGAGTCCTCGACTGCTCGGATAATGCCTATGATCGGTAAGGTTGCAAGTGATGGGGGGCGGTCTCATCCCGGAGTCATCAGTGCACTTTGGCCTGAAGCGTTGATGGCCGGCTTTCCGCAGCGCTATTTCGTGAATTATGAAAAATATATAGCTGCTGCAGGACAAATTCTGCCTGCGCTGGATGTGAAACCCTACATCGAGGGCAATGAAAACAATACGCTGGATATGGCTCGTTTTTTTAACTTCTGTTTGATCTTCGATCAGATTGAAAAAGAGGGGATTACAGGCCATATGGCTGAGTTGGGAGTGTACAAGGGTAATACGGCGGCAGTGATTGCCTCTTTCGCCAGAAGGTTGGGGCGCCAGGCATATTTCCTTGATACCTATGAAGGCTTTTCCCGAGATGATTTAACTGGGCCGGATCGTGATCAGGCCATTCAGTTTCAGGACACGAGCCTGGAAAAGGTCAAGGCTTTGGTAGGCGAGGAAAGTGCGTTCTTTATAAAAGGTTTTTTTCCGGAAACACGATCCGCCTTGCCGAATGATGTTCAGTATTCTCTTGTGCATCTGGATTGTGATCTGTATGCGCCTATGCTGGCTGGGCTCGAGTATTTTTACCCTCTCATGTCCCCCGGAGGCTTTATCATCATGCACGATTATTCAAGCCTGTATTGGCCGGGTGCCGAGAAGGCAATTGATGAGTTCTTTTCGGATAAGCTGGAGTATATCGTGCCTGTGGCTGATTGCTCGGGGAGTGTGATCGTTCGTAAAGTCGCTGCGTCCTGATATTGATGGTCGTCTTGATATGTGGTTTGTCCAACGTTTGTGCTAAACAAAAGATCAAGGCATTTTATAACTATGTCGCTGTGGGTTGTTGCGCATCTGTAGGCGCGGATTGATCCGAAAATTTGCGCCGCTGTGAGGTAATTCGGAGCAACAACAGCTAGTGGGGATATAGCCTTTTTTATACTGTCGATCAGCGAGAGGTGTGTTTGGAATGAAAGGCTGTGATCCGCTGGTGAGCGTTGTGATTCCTGCATTCAAGCGGGAGTATATTGAGTCAGTGCTGACCAGTGTGTTTGCTCAGACCTATACTGCCCTGGAAGTGGTGATTTGCAATGACAGTCCAACCTCCCATGTTGCAGATGCCATTGAGCGTGTACGTTGGCGATCGCCATTTCCGATCCGCCATTTCAAAAATGAGACCGCTCTGGGCGAACTCGATAATACGGTCAAGGCCATTCGCCTGGCGCAAGGAAAGTACATCAAGTTCCTCCATGATGACGATCTGCTGGAGCCCGATTGCATCCGTGAACTCGTCACGGTGATGGAGAACGAGCCGGACATCGTGTTGGCTTCTTCCCGTAGACAGCGTATTGATGAGCACGGCGAACCGTTGCCTGATATTCTGGCGAGCTGTTTTCCCTTTGCGGGTGATGTGATCATCGATGGTAAGGAACTGGTTTCTTTTCTCGCCGATCACACCATCAATTTTATCGGCGAGCCCAGCTGTATCCTGGCGCGGCGTGATGATGTACTGGGAATTGCCGACCAGTTGATGTCCCTCAATGGCAAGGCGATCCACTGGGTTGGTGATCTGGCGTTGTACGCCAAACTGTTGCAGCGCGGCAATCTGGCCTTTCTCTCCACGCGTCTGACTAGGTTCCGGGTTTCTCGTCAGCAATTCAGCCAGCAAGGCCGTGACCAGCCCGGTATCGGCGCGCAGGGCCATGAAGACTTCCGCCAGGCGATTCGTGACCTGGGTTGGTATCGCGCATCCGGAGATAACCGCTTCGTTCGGGTCGCACCGATCACTCAGCTCAAGGCGCGGGTGTTCAAGCCCATCAATGTGCTTTCGGCCATTCAGCGAGCTGGAGGCCTGGGCAGTGTGCCGCTGTCTGCCTGGCTGGGTGAGCGGTGGCCCAAGGATGTACAGCAGGGGCTGATCGACCAGCGTCTGCAAGCCAATGCTGGCGGACCTCGCATTGCGGTAGTGGTGCTCGATGGCAAAGGCGAGGTGGAGGCAGTCGAGCGGACGCTGCTCAGCCTGGAAAACAAGAACCGATATCGCAATCTGGACGTTTGGGTGCTCTCGCCAGTGGCTTTGCCGGGCGTCGAAGGACGGGCCGAAGTGTTACCGCTTGCCGATGGCCAGGAGGTGGCGGCACTCAATGCGGCGGCGGTCTCCAGTACGGCTGATTGGCTGCTGACCGTGGAGGCAGGAGTTGAATTTACCACCAGCGGGCTGCTTATTGCGGCGTTGGATTTGCTGGGGGCGCCAGACTCCTGCCTGGCGGTGTATGCCGATGAGCTGATGCGCCTGGAGGATGGTGAGCACGGGATTGCCCTGCGCCCGGATCTGAACCTGGACTTGTTGCTCAGCTTCCCGGCGGGACTTTCCCGGCACTGGCTGCTGCGGCGTGACGTTCTGTTGGAGCAAGGCGGTTTTGCGGCGGAGTGTGACGAGGCGTTCGAGCTGGACTATCAGTTGCGCCTGATCGAATGCCATGGCCTGGCTTGTATCGGCCATATCAGTGAGCCTCTTCTGACCAGTGACGCCTTCGCGTTGCGGGATAGTCTGCAGGAGCGAGCAGTGATCGAGCGTTATCTGCAGGCTCGCGGTTATCAGCAGGCCCGAGTGAGCAGTCGTCTTCCGGGGCGTTACGAGCTGGACTACGGACATGCGCAGTTGGGCTCGGTGAGCATCCTGATCGTGGTCCAAGATCGTTTGCCGCAGATACAGCGTTGCATGGAAACCCTGCTGGAGCATACCGGATACACCAATTACGAAGTGTTGTTACTCGATCATGGCAACCAAGCTCCGGAAATGCGCGAGTGGCTGGCAGGTGTGGAGGCAATGGGTGCAGATCAGCTGCGGGTGTTTCGCTTCGGTTCTGCCTTGTCGCGTTCGGCCCTGTGCAATCAGGCAGCTCAGCAGGCGAGAGGGGATTTTCTCCTGTGGTTGGGCGATGGCGCGGGAGTCATGGACAATGACTGGTTGCAGCAACTGCTCAATCACGGCCAGCGTTCGGAGGTTGGCGCAGTGGGCGGAAAGTTGCTCTCGGCGGATGGCAAGGTGCGCCACGCCGGATTTTTGCTCGGTCTTTGTGGGCCTGCGGGGCGTGCCTTCGAGGGCGCCTCGTTCGACGATCCCGGTTATATGCAGCGTTTGCAGGTCGAACAGAACTATTCGGCCCTCAGTGGTGAGTGCCTGATGATTCATCGCGAGGTTTTCCAGCAGGTCGGTGGTTTCGATGAAGCGCCTCTGCTGGCGCCTTGGCTGGATGTGGACCTCTGCCTGCGGCTACAGCAGGCTGGCTACCTGAATGTCTGGACGCCTCGGGTGCAACTGTTGATGGAGGCTGCGTCCGAGGTGCCGGCGACGTCCGAGCAAGAAGATGCGATGTATGCGCGCTGGCTTCCATTACTTGCTCGCGACCCTGCGTATAACCCGGGGTTCAGCCTGCAGACCGATCAGGGCTTCAAACTGGCCGATCCTCAGTTGTCCTGGCAGCCCCTGCAATCCTGGCGGCCCTTGCCCGTGGTGCTGGGGCATTATGCCGATCGCCAAGGCTGTGGCCATTACCGGGTGATCCAGCCGTTCAATACCGTGCGGGATGCCGGATTGATCGACGGGTATCTGTCCATGGAGCTGTTGTCGCCCGCCGAACTGGAGCGCTATACGCCGGACGTGATCCTGCTGCAGCGACAAGTGGGGGAGGCGCAGCAGGAAGCGCTGCGCCGGATAAAAGACTTTTCGAAGGCCTTCAAGGTGTTCGAGCTGGACGACTACCTGCCCAACTTACCGCTCAAGAGCATCTATCGCCAGCATATGCCCAAGGATATCCTGCGTAGCCTTCGGCGCTCGTTGGGGCATGTCGATCGTTTCGTCGTATCGACCCAGCCCCTAGCGGAGGCTTTTTCAGGCTTGCATAGAGATATCCGGGTCATCGAGAACCGCCTCCCGCTGGACTGGTGGTTAGGACTGCGCAGCGAGCGGCGTACTGGTAGCAAGCCGCGTGTCGGCTGGGCGGGTGGAGTTGGCCATACCGGCGACCTGGAACTGATCGTGGATGTGGTCAGGGAACTGGCCGAGGAGGTCGAGTGGGTCTTTTTCGGCATGTGCCCGGACAGCCTGCGGCCTTATATCCATGAGTTCCATGTCGGGGTGCCCATCCACCAGTACCCCGCGATGCTGGCGGGCTTGAACCTGGACCTGGCACTGGCTCCAGTCGAGCAGAATCTGTTCAACGAGTGCAAGAGCAACCTGCGCTTGCTGGAGTACGGTGCCTGCGGTTTCCCGGTCATCTGTTCTGATGTGCGTTGTTATCAGGATGACCGCTTGCCTGTGATGCGGGTGAAGAACCGCTTCAAGGATTGGGTCGATGCCATACGGGCACATATCCATGATCTGGATGCCGCTGCCAATGCCGGGGATGCACTGCGTGCGGCGGTGCAGCGTGACTGGATGCTGGAAGGAGGAAATCTGGAAGACTGGCGCAAGGCCTGGTTGCCGGACTGAGCAGGTCGCCAGAGTGAGTCATCTTGGCGGTTTATTCATGAAGCGTTTAGGGGGCTGCACCCCGTGGCACTAAAGAAATCTCGGGGAGAGCCGAAAGCTTTATCAAGCAGGATCGTCGAGTGGCTGCGGGGTTCGCACACCGGAAACGGTGAGCGGTAAAAAATCTCAAGGCCCCCTAAAGCTCGACGGAAATGCGCCGATAACAAGTTTGAATGCGAACTTCATGGTGCCTGGTTACAGCGCTCACCGAGCTCGCAACCAGGCAAACAAGCTAGGTCCGATGGAGGACAAACATCATGGCTTTGACCGTCAATACTAACGTTGCTTCCCTGAACACTCAGCGCAACCTCAGCAACTCGTCCAACGCGCTCAACACCACCATGCAGCGCCTGTCCACCGGTAGCCGCATCAACAGCGCCAAGGATGATGCCGCCGGCCTGCAGATCGCCAACCGTCTGGGCAGCCAGATCAGCGGCCTCAACGTTGCGGTGAAGAACTCCAACGACGGTATCTCCATGGCTCAGACCGCCGAGGGTGCTCTGCAGCAGTCCACCAATATCCTGCAACGTATGCGTGACCTGTCCCTGCAGGCAGCCAACGGCTCCAACAGCAAGTCCGAGCGCACCGCGCTGAATGATGAAGTGTCCCAGTTGAAGAAAGAGCTGGACCGTATCAGCAATACCACCACCTTCGGTGGTCGTCAGTTGCTGGATGGCACTTTCGGAACCACCAGTTTCCAGGTGGGAGCTGCTGCCAACGAAATCATCAGTGTCGGCATCGACAAGATGAACACCGAATCCCTGAAAGGAAACTACTTCGAGGCGTCTTTCGCGGCTGCCACTGCTGGCGCTACGGCAAGTGGCGGAGTGGGCACCGTAGAAATTACAACATCGGCAGCCGCGGGTGGTGGTACGGCCAAAACCGTCAAGGTGGATGTTGCACTCAAACAGGGCGACTCTGCAGCTGTCGTAACAGAGAAAATCGCGGCGGCCATCAACGATGCCAACCTGGGCATTGGTATCAGTAAGGATGCAAGTGGTGCATGGAAGGCTGTCGTCAAGGCAGACTCTGAAGGTGGTATTGCGGTAACGAACATTGGTGCGTTCACCGACGCTCCGGCGCCCGCGACTGCGACAGGTGCTGCCCGTATAGCACAGGATCTTTCCACTACGCAGCCGGTAGCTGCTACGGCGAATCGGGTGAAAGATATCAATATCAGCAATGCCGCCGGGGCTCAGGCTGCAGTTCTGGTAATCGACGATGCCATCAAGCAGATCGATAACCAGCGGGCCGATCTGGGTGCGGTGCAGAACCGCTTCGAAAATACCATCGCCAACCTGCAGAATATCGGCGAGAACGTTGCGGCAGCCAAGGGTCGTATCCAGGATACCGATTACGCCGCTGAAACCGCCGCGCTGAGCAAGAACCAGATCCTGCAACAAGCCGGTACTGCGATTCTGGCCCAGGCCAACCAGTTGCCGCAGGCGGTGCTCAGCCTCCTGCAGTAAACTGAAACAAGGTCTGCAATGACTGCGGGGGGAAGTGCTTGGCGCTTCCTCCCGTTTTGCCTTTGTGAGGTGATGAAATGGATATTGCACTTTCCAACCGCCTGCCCGGCAATACACCAGCCCCTCAGGCTGTCCAGGATGGCTTGCGCGGTACCGCAGCCAGACAAGCTGACTCAGGTACCGTGGCGGGTGTTGAAAAAGCCAGCGTGGCCCAGGAAAAACCTGCGCGCGTCGAATCTGTCGAAGAGGCTGTTTCCAGCATCAAGGATTTTGTCCAGACCATCCGTCGTGATCTGAACTTTGATCTGGACGATTCCAGTGGCAAGATGGTCGTCAAGGTGACTGATCGGGCCTCTGGCGAGATCATTCGCCAGATTCCGTCTGAAGAAGCGCTGCGTCTGGCTGAAAACCTGGAAGAGGCACGTAGCCTGTTATTCAAGGCCAAGGCCTGAGCCATTTTCCTCGGTCTGATTATTGCTTCATGTATTCTCACGCAAACTAAAGTGTCAACTCCATGACGAGGTGGTGAAATGGCAGGTATTACAGGCATCGGTTCAGGAATGAACATCGACACGATGGTCTCGACCTTGATCGCAGCAGAAAAGGCACCTAAAGAAGCCCAACTGACGCGCTTGACCACTGCCAACACCACAAAGATCACTGCGCTGGGAACCCTCCGCAATTCCTTGACTTCTTTTCAGAGCGCGCTCAAGGACCTGAATGATGTCAAGTTGTTCCAGAACCGCTCGGGCAAGTCATCCAATGAAGAATTGCTGACGGTCACAGCAGACAAAACAGCGCAATCTGGTAGTTACGCCGTCAAAGTGGAGCAGCTAGCCACTGGCAGCAAGACTGCGACAGCTGTGCTTGATGATGACTTCAAGACAGGCTCAGCAGGGCAGTTGACCGTCAAGGTCGGCAGCAGCGACAGTGGTGTCAGCGTAGACATCGCAGAAGGCGCATCCTTGAGTGACGTACGAGATGCGATCAATGCGGCACTGAAGGACAAAGGGGTCAGTGCCAACCTGCTGACCAATCCGAGCAATGGCGAGACACGCCTGGTACTGTCCTCGACCAATACAGGGGCAGACAAGGATGTTCTCATTGAGGCGGATGGCGTCGATAGCCGTTTGAACATCGGCTCGAACAATGTGGCCGGACCAGGTGCGGGCGTGCTTGAGCGTGCCCAAAATGCCAAGTTCACTGTGGATGGTCTTTCGCTCGAAAGTGCCACCAACAAGGTCGAAGGCGCTATTCCCGATGTAACCCTGAACCTGGCCAAGGCGGATAAGGACAAGACAACGGTTGTCACCGTAGGACAGGACATCGAAGGGGTGACGGCCAACATCAAAAAGTTCGTCAGTGCTTACAACGATCTGGTCAAGACTGCGAACTCACTGACAAAAGTAACCAAGGTCGGCGAGGATGGGACGCCGTTGACCGGTGGGCTGGTAGGGGACTCCAGTGTTCGCAACATCTTGTCCGGCTTGCAAAACGAACTGGTGTCTGCCGCGGGGGGGGATGTACGTCTGCTGTCCCAGCTTGGTATTACAACCCAGCAGGATGGCACGCTGGGCATTGAGGATGATGAGCTCAAGGCTGCTCTTGAAAAGAACTTTGATGCTGTCGGTAACTTTTTCGCGGGTGAGAATGGCTTGATGACTCGGATGAATGACCGGGTCGATGGATTCAACCAGACCGGTGGTGTGCTCGCACAACGGGTTTCTGGGCTTGAAGCCAGCAACAAGGACATTACGGCGCAGCGTGAGAAGCTGACACTGCGTATCGAGAGCATGACCAAGCGCCTTTATGCTCAATTCAACGCCATGGACAGCATGGTAGCTAGGCTCACCAACACCAGTAATAGCCTGGCCTCGGCGCTTTCCAACTTGCCCGGTGTCGTCAAGAAGAGCTCATAAATGACCAGTCCCATCGATGTTTACAGGCAGACCAGTATCAGTCAGGAAGTCAGCAACTACCGAGCTGTGCAGTTGTTGCTTGATGGTGCCATAGAGCGTGTATACCAAGCTCGGCAGGCGCAGCAGCAGGGAGATGCAGCCGTGCGGGGGCTGGCTGTCGGTTCTACCCTGGATATCCTGAGTGTCTTGCAGGCCAGTCTTGACAAGGAGTTGGGTGGTGCTATCGCCGAGAATTTGGATGTGCTCTATGACTATATGATTCGCCGTCTGGGCGGTGTGGCTGTGGAAACGAGCCAGGGCAGCCTGAATGAAGTGCTGGAGTTACTGGTACAGATTCGTGATGCCTGGGTTGCCATTGGCCCCGAGGTGGAGCCTGCCGCAGGCTGAGTGCTCCAGGTAGATCCAAGCCCGGTACTGCTGGTGAGTGCCGGGCTTTTGTGCATTCAGTTCCATGTATTTCAACCTCTTTGCCGAGGTGCTGTAGGTGGGCTGGCATCCGGTATGCGCGGATTTTTCATCTTTCCAATCCTTCCGCGCAGGGTGGGGGCGCTGGAGCAATGGAGGCAGATCATCGCAACGGCCAGCCCTCGCTTTTCTAGATGATGTAAGCCTGCTCAGGCTCAGGGGCAAGTTATCGGGTGCGGTGCTGATCAGAAGGTATGTCTACTGATTCGGGCGGGGTCTTCATGCAGACAGCTTCCGCACAGGTCTCGATCTGCAGGAGCCGTCGCTGTTTCACCGATGATCGTAACAACACCCAGGCCCAACTGCGCGAAACGGGTTTGTACCTGACGGAGAGCGGACAGGCCGGCCTGATTCGGCAGATCGATCTGTCGGTCTAGCCTGCGGGCCCCACTGGGTGGTAGGCGGATACGCTTAAGTGATTGTTCTGATTTCAAAAATCTTGGCGGTGCGCGAAAAATAATGTTGACAGGGCAGTGGCCTGACCCTAATATGCGCCCCGTCCTTGAGAGGGGCTATAGCTCAGCTGGGAGAGCGCTTGCATGGCATGCAAGAGGTCGACGGTTCGATCCCGTCTAGCTCCACCAAATCTCTCAATGAGTTTTAGCGATTCGCCGATTCCAGCCGGCGAGTTGCAGAAGGGTTAGCGTCCCCTTCGTCTAGTGGCCTAGGACACCGCCCTTTCACGGCGGTAACAGGGGTTCGAGTCCCCTAGGGGACGCCATATTCGGGGCTATAGCTCAGCTGGGAGAGCGCTTGCATGGCATGCAAGAGGTCGACGGTTCGATCCCGTCTAGCTCCACCAATTCCACGGTGAGTCGCAGGCTGCGATTCATTCATCGAAGGTTTCGTCCCCTTCGTCTAGTGGCCTAGGACACCGCCCTTTCACGGCGGTAACAGGGGTTCGAGTCCCCTAGGGGACGCCATTTTTGATTGCCCATCTTGGGCACTAGAGGGCCATCTCGCATGAGATGGCCCTTTTTGTTTTCACGGGTATGATCTTTCTCGGCAGGCTGCCATCCGGGGTCTGTCGTTTGCCGGTGTATTGGGAGGTCAGCATGGTGTGGGATCGGCCAGGCGCATTCGTCATCGACCTGAGGGTCGAGGCGGCGCATATCGATGAACTCGAACATGCCAACAATGCCGTGTATGTCACCTGGCTGGAGCGTTGCGCCTGGGCTCACTCACGCAGCCTGGGGCTCGATTTGGATGACTACCGCCGCCTGAATCGGGCGATGGCGGTGCTGCGGCATGAGATCGATTACCTGGCGGCAGGTTACCTGGGTGACGATTTGCAACTGGGGACCTGGATCGTCGAGTCCGACCAGCGCCTGAAGATGAAGCGTCGTTTCCAGTTGCTCAGGCCGGCGGATGGCGCTGTCCTGTTGCGTGCGGAAACCACGTTCGTCTGTATCGAGCTGTCCAGCGGCAAGCCGAAGCGTATGCCGCCGGAGTTCGTCGAGGGTTACGGCCGGGCACTGGCCTGATCGACGTCGTCGCGGCCATTGGCGATGACGACCCGGTTACGGCCACTCTGCTTGGCCTGGTAGAGCGCTTCGTCCGCGAGCTTGAGGGTGCGCTTGGGCGTTGCCTCGCCATTGGGCCAGAGGGCGATGCCGGCCGAGACGGTGATTTTCCCGACCTCGGGGATGAGGTTGGACTCGACCTTGCTGCGCAGCCGTTCGGCCACCATCGCAGCAATCTCCGGGCTGGCACCGGGCAGCAGCATGAGGAATTCCTCGCCACCGCTGCGGCAGAGAATGTCGTCGCCACGTGAGCAACTGCGCATCAGTTCGGCCATGTGGGTGATGACGTTGTCGCCGATGTCGTGCCCGTGGGTGTCGTTGACCTGCTTGAAGTGGTCGATGTCCAGCGCGATGGCGGCGAAGGATTGGCCCGAGGCTTCCCAGCTTTCCAGTGCGCTTTCCAGGCCGCGTCTGTTCTGCAGGCCGGTGAGCGGGTCGGTCTGGATATCCAGATTGAGCTTGCCGATTTTCTGTTGCAGCAGGCTGATGCCGACCAGCATGGCTTTCTTCAGTTCGGCGGCTTCGAAGTACCAGGAGCGGATGCGCTGGATGGAGTCGGAACTGCGCGGGTGGTCCATTTCCTCGGCGTGTTTGGCCAACTGCCAGAGCGGCTTGGAGATCTTGCGTGCCAGGATGCCGGCCAGCAGCAGCGTCAGTACGGCCAGTGGGGCGGAGTTCTTGAGCACCTTGAGCATCAGGTCGTGCAGGGGCGCCAGGGTGGCCTCCATCGGGCGCTGGGCAACGATACCCCAGCCTGAAAGCCCGATCGGCGTATAGCCCGCCAGCATCTCCGTCCCTTCGCTGTTGATGATGATCGAGGCGCTATCCTTGCCGTTGATCACGTCGCTGATGGCCTGGTTCGCTCCTACACGCTTGCCGACCCGTTCCGGTTGCGGGTGATAGAGCAGGGTGCGGTTGCGGTCGACGGCATAGAGGTAGGAGCCGTCACGGTGGTAATGGCTGCCGAGCAGGTTGTGCAGGATGTTGCCTTCGTTGAGATAGAGGGTGCCGCCGACCAGGCCCAGGTATTCGCCCGCGTCATCGAAGATCGGGCTCGATATGAAGATCACCAGCCGTCCGGTGATGGCGATATAGGGATCGCTGATCAGTGGGCGCCGCTCCTGCAAGGCCTGGATCGGGCCGGGGGTCGTCAGGCGTCGGCCTTTTATTTCCAGTGTTTCTGGCGAGGTGGCCAGCACCCAGCCCTGGGCATCGGTGATGACGACAGAGTTGAAACTGTTGAATTGCAGGCGCAGGCGTGAGGCCTGTGCCAGCAATTGCTCGGTGTCGTCCATGTTCTTGCGCAGGATTCGTGTGCTGTAGGCCAGCACTTGCTGTGTCGCCTTGAGAAAGTCCTCGGTGCTGTTGGCCAGCTTGGCGGCGTAGGCGTGATTGGCCTCCAGTGTGTTGTCGATCAGTAATTGCCGCTGTACGCGGTAGCTTGCGTGAAGGGCGTTGGCCAGGGTCGCCAGGGAGCTGATGATGGTCAGCAGCAGGATCAGGCGGCGTAGGTCGGAGCGGAACAGGTGCTGGATGGGCATGTGGCGCAAGTGGCTCTGGAGGCTGTGTTGGCGAATCTTAGGCTTTTGTCTCGTGCGTTCCAAATGAAATTTACTATTTAATCATGTGACTTTCGGTTTTATTTCTTTGCTGGAGGCAGTTCCAGTGGCACAGGCTCTGCTTCGCAGGCTTTGACCGCAGATTGGAGTATGCGCCCAGGTTTTCTCAGATTTGCTCAGATTCAAGCGCGGTGATTTAAGTAGGCTAGTGGCCAAGAGCTATTGTCTGTGCGTGGACCTCCCTCTGGATGAACAAGCTGTTATTCCGGCGCTTGATCTTTCTGGGAATGAGGTGCGAGTACAGGCCCCGATATCCTCTCGACCCGGGCGGTATTCACGACGGCCGGCAATATCGTCATGCCAGGCTTGTATGCTCCGTACACCTGGCTGGCCCTGGCCTCCGGCACTGGCGCGCTGAACATCGGCACCACCTGGGGCACTGCGGACAACCGCGGGTTGCTGCAGGTCGCCCGCCTGACCGTGCCGAATGCCGTCTCGGCCCGGTTGTTCGGCAGCATCGGTGGCGTGGGTGGCCGCAAAGTGGCGCGCAATATCGACTCGCCGCTCAAGCGTTCGCCTTACTTCATCAACGAAACACCCTGGGGCGGGGATGACTATATCGCCTAGATCGTGGCGTGCCGACTCGCTGTTCGACCGTGAAGTCCGGCCGGAAGGTGTGGCTCGGGACGCTCTGGACGCCTACCGGGCGCCCGGCGTACTGACCAGCGAGAGCTATCCGGAGATCGGTTGTGTAGACGATGGCGCCACATGCCGCCTGTAATGGGCGGCGTGACAGAATTTGACCCAATGAACGAAATGACGAGTGATCACATGACCCAGGCACAACCCGTTTTCTATAAGCAGCCACGCCCTCTGCGCGCCGAACAGGACGCGACGCTGGGCCTGCTCGAACGTGTCGACTACAGCTTCGCCAGCATCAGCAACTCGGTGCCGCTGGCGGCTGCGGAATTCACCCAGGCCTGCAAGCACTACCCGATCCTCTTCGCCGATGGCGCGAAGCCGCAGCCGGTGGCCCTGCTCGGCCTGCGCGGCGGGGAAAACCTCTTCGTCAACGAAGAGGGCGCCTGGAACTCCAGCTATGTGCCGGCCTACGTGCGCCGCTACCCGTTCATATTCATGGAGAATGCGGACAAGTCGGAATATGCCCTGTGCATCGATGACGCCGCCGAGGGTGTGGTCCGTGAGGAAGGCCGTCCGCTGTTCGCCGACGGCAAGCCGACGCCGCTGCTGGAAAACGCGCTGGCGTTCTGCCGTGACTACCAGGGCCACCACGTGTTCACCGAGCAGTTCGTGGCGGCGCTGGGCGAGGCCGACCTGCTGACCGACAACCGTGCTGATGTCTCGCTGGCCACGGGCGAAAAACTCAGCCTGGGCGGCTTCAAGGTCATCGACGAGGCGCGTTTCAACCAACTGCCGCAGGAAACCTTCCTGCTCTGGCGCGAACGTGGCTGGCTGCACCTGGTGTATAGCCACTTCATTTCGATGAGCAACTGGTCGACCCTCATCGACCTGACCGCCGAACGCGCCAAGGCCTGACCGTCGATACGCTCGGCCGCTCCGGAGGTTTCATGGGCGGTCGGGCGTTGCGTCGTACGTGATGCCGCATGGGCGGCCTGGCGCCGCGATCCAGTATCATGGCGCCATGGATCAACGAAAAATCATCCACGTGGATTGTGACTGCTTCTACGCGGCCATCGAGATGCGCGACGACCCCTCACTGGCGAATCGTCCTCTTGCCGTAGGCGGGGCGGCGGAGCGACGTGGGGTGATCGCGACCTGCAACTACGAGGCGCGTGCCTATGGCGTGCGCTCCGCCATGGCCTCGGCCCAGGCGCTCAAGCTGTGCCCGGACCTGCTGATCATTCGTCCGCGCTTCGAGGCCTACCGCGAAGCCTCCCGCGAGATCCATGGCATTTTCCGTGACTACACCGAACAGATAGAGCCGCTTTCCCTCGACGAAGCCTATCTGGACGTCACCCAGTGCACGCAGTTTTCCGGCAGTGCCACGCGCATCGCCGAGGACATCCGGCGCCGGGTATGGAAGCAGTTGCGCATCACCGTCTCGGCCGGCGTCGCTCCGAACAAGTTCCTGGCCAAGATCGCCAGCGACTGGCGCAAGCCGGACGGGTTGTTCGTGATCACACCAGGGCAGGTGGATGATTTCGTGAAAGCGCTGCCGGTCGCCCGCCTGCATGGCGTCGGCAAGGTCACCGCCGAGCGGCTCGGGCGGATGGGGGTGACGACCTGTGAAGATTTGCGTGGCTGGGAACGGCTGGCGCTGGTGCGTGAATTCGGCTCCTTTGGCGAGCGCTTGTGGGGGCTGGCCAGGGGCATCGATGAGCGGGAGGTGACGGCCGAGCATCGGCGCCAGTCCATGAGCGTGGAAAACACCTTCGACCGCGACCTGCCCGATCTCCAGGCCTGCGAGGCGCAGTTGCCCGCGTTGCTGGAGGAGTTGGAGCGCCGCCTGGCTCGTCTGGACGAGAGCTACCGCCCCGGCAAGCCGTTCGTGAAACTCAAGTTCCACGACTTTACCCAGACGACCCTGGAGCAGGCGGGTGCAGGACTCGAACTGGAGCACTACCGTGACCTGCTGGCGATGGCTTATGCGCGTCGCGATATTCCGGTGCGCTTGATCGGCGTTGGAGTACGCCTGGTCGATCTGCGGGGAGAGTTCGAACAGTTGAGTTTGTTTTGACCGGAGTGCTCTTCGGAGGAAGGTGAGCCAATCGCCGTCATATTTTTGGCTGATCAGTCAGGGTTGGCCCAAGGGAGAATACGGTCCCGATAGCCTTTTCTGTAGGCTTGCGCAGGCGTGGCGCGCCGAGGAACGGCGGGGGCTCGGGTTTTATGATGATTATTTGACGTTTATCAAAAAGGATTGGGCGTTACTCTATTCGTCGTGATATCCAAGGCGATGTTTTAGTGTTTAATATCACTTCGTTATCTAGCCGCACTGTTCGTGGTTCGGTGTCAGTTTCATGTCATACGGCCGGATGTGGTTTCGGGCCGTTTCGCCAGTGGAGTTTTCAAGGCTGTGAGATTTTTCCCTCGAAGGGCGAAGACAAGGACTGCCGGGCTGCTGGGGGTTGAAACCAGCCCGCAGGGTATTGCCGTCGCCCATGTCGAGCGAACCCCGGACGGCGTCAAGCTACTGCACTGCGATTACCGTGAAGTGGCGCCCGACGGGCAGGCCGAGGCCCTGAAGAAACTGGTGGCCGACAACGGCTGGCAAGGCCTCCCGGTGAACCTCCTGTTGCATCCTTCGCTGTACCAGATGTTCCTGCTGGAAGCAGCCGACGTTCCGGCGCAAGAGCTGCGCGATGCCATGCGCTGGCGCATGAAGGACATGGTCGGCGAGCCCCTGGAACAGGTGGTCATCGACTGTTTTACCCTGCCTGAAGATGCGTACCGTGGACGCTCGCGCATGGTCTATTGCGTCGCCTTCAACAAGGCGCGGATGCTCAAGTGCGATGAACTGGTGCGCCAGTCCGGCCTGAGGCTGGCGAGCATCGATATCACCGAAATGGCTTTTCGCAACCTGGGGCTGCTGGCGGGGGCCGAAGGCATCAACCTGGCGTTGCTGCGGTTGCGTACCAGCGAAGGGCTGGTGTCCATCCAGAACGGCGCCGACCTCTACATGGCGCGGCGTATCGAACACGGCCTGGCCCGCGCCGAACAGGACCTGTCGAGCATGACACTGGAGATCCAGCGCTCCCTCGATTACTTCGAGAGCCAGTTGGGCAAGGGCTATATCAGCCGCCTGCTGTTGCTGCCGATGAAGCAGGACGGCGAGCGCACCCATGACGCACTGGTGCGTGATCTGGCGGTCAAACTCCAGCGGCTGGACATGCGCGAACTTTTCCCCGGGCAACCGCAGGCCGAGCTGGACGAAGCACACCAGGCGTTCTGCCTGGGTGCGGTCGGTGCCGCCCTGCGTCAGGAAGCCGACTGAATGCAGAACATCAACCTTTATCAGCTCGAACGACGCACCGAGGCCGGTCTCCAGCCGCGCGCCGTGCTGACGGGGCTGCTGATGCTGGCGTTGCTGCTGGTGGCGCATGTCGCCTGGCAAGGGTGGAATATCCACCAGGCCGGAAAAGCTGCGCGGCTCGCCCAGGAACAGGCGACGCAGGCCCAGCAGCAACTGGACAGTTTCAAGGCCGTGTACCGCGAGCCGGTACTCGATGAGGCCTTGCGCCAGCAGGTCGTTGACCGAGAGCGTGAGAGCCAGCAACTGCAACGCATGGCGAACTACCTGCGTGAGCTGGACCAGCAGCGTCGTGGTGGATTCGTCACCCATCTCACTGCCTTGGCGGAGCGGCATCCGCCGAGCGGCCTCTGGCTGACCCGCATCCATCTTCTGGATGGCGGTAGCGAGCTGGCGCTGCATGGCTTCAGCCAGAATCAGGAACTTATCCCGCTGTATCTGGAGAGCCTGGGGCGCAGCGAGGTGTTCGGTGGGCGCCAGTTCGCCCGTTTCGAGATCGAGCGTGATTCGCATGACTTGTTGAAATTCCGTCTGGCTTCACGGCTGGCGGAGGAGGCGCGCGATGAATGAGCTATTGAAGCGCTGGCGCGCCCTGTCGTCCCGAGAGCAATGGCTGTGCTATCTGGTCGGGCTGGCACTGCTGGTCATGCTCTATTACCTGTTGCTGGCTGAGCCGATGGCGCAGCGCCAGCAGGCCCATGAGCGCGATCGCCAGGAGGCCGAGGCGCGCATGCAGGAGGCCGAGTCGACCCGTATCGATCTGGAAGCGCGCATGGCGGCTGACCCCAACCTGCCTTATCGGGATGCGCTGCGGGCCGCCGAGAATGCGAAAAGCGAGACACTGCGCCGCATCGACGAGGAAACCGGCTCGCTGATTCCGCCGGCCCAGATGAAGAACGTTTTGCAGGAGCTGTTGCGTAAACAGCCGCGCCTCAAGTTGATCAACCTGGAAACCTCCAGCGCTCCCCTGGCAATGCCGGGCGACACTCCTGCCGAGCCCGGAGCGGCGGCGCCCGTGGCACCGCTCACCCTGTATCGTCATGGTCTGAAACTGACCCTCGAAGGCAGCTATTTCGATCTGCTCGATTACCTGCGCACGGTGCAGATCTCCGGCTGGCGCCTGCACTGGGACAGCCTCGATCACCGTGTGAATGAAGCGGGCAACGAAAAGGCGCGCATCATCATCGACTTGCATACCTTGAGCCGTGATCCGGGGGTGCTGGGTGTCTGATCTGTCGAGATATTCCCTGTTCGCATTGTCGCTGGCGCTGCTCGTCAGCACCTCGGTGCTGGCGCGTGATCCGACCCAGCCGCCGGCGAGCCTGACGCCAGCGGGCGCCGTCGCGGCCTCGGCCAACCTGCATCTGCAGGCGATCATGCGCTCGCCGCAGGGCGCGCGCGCCGTCATCAATGGCAAATCCCTCAAGGCGGGCGAACGCCTGGGCGATGCCCGGTTGCTCGCCATTTATTCCCACTCCGTCCTGATCGAGCGGGAGGGCCGGCGCGAGACGCTGCGCCTGGCCACCTCGGTCATCACTCCGAGTCGAGCCAAGCCATGATGCTGAAAAATTTCCCGCACGTCGGTCTGCTGGGCGTGATCGGTCTGCTGACCGCATGCCAGTCCTTCACGGATGGGGACAAGCGGCTGTACGAGCAGAGCGACCGCCTGTTCGACGAAAGCCTGGCGCAGAGCCAGCAGGCGAAAGTCGTGCCGCCGCCTTCGGTGCAGGCGGCGCTGATCCCGCAGTTGGACATGGGCCTGCCAGCGACTGGTCGAGGCCCGCGCTTCGATGTGGCGGTGCATGGCATGCCGGCGTCCGAGTTCTTCCTGAGCCTGGCCGAGAGCGCCAACCAGAACCTGCTGGTGCATCCGCAGGTCAGCGGCGAGATCACCTTCAGCCTGCGCAACGTCACCCTCGATGAAGTGCTGACGGCGGTTCGCGACAGTTATGGCTACGATTTCCGCCGCACCAACTACGGCTACCAGATCCTGCCCAACCTGAAGTATGTGAAGACCTACAAGCTGAACTATCTCGATCTGGAGCGTGAGGGCACCACGGATACCAGGGTCAGCTCGGGGCAGATGGTGTCCTCGGACAGTACGTCCGCCAATGCGGGCGGTACGACCAATTCGTCTTCCAGCGTGACGCTGGACGCCAGCCGTGTTTCCACGCGCAACAGCAGCGATGTCTGGGTGACGGTGCGTGATGCGGTTGCGATGATCATTGGTATCGGTGATCTGACGGAGGTCAGTCCGCAACAGGTCGTTACCGGGGATCCGGCACTGGCGCAGGCGTTGGGTGGCGTGCTGCCTGCCACCGCTGCGCGTGCGACTGCGGCCACGGGAAACTGTCGGCAGGACGCCAATGGCAGTGTCTGTTTCAACTCCATGTCGGGGTTGCTGATTGTCCGTGCTTCGTCCCTGGAGCAGCAGAAGGTCGAGCAGTTCATCCGTGAGATCGAAAGCAACCTGCAACGCCAGGTGATCCTGGAAACCAAGATTCTTGAAGTGAGCCTGTCCGATGGCTTCCAGGCAGGCATCAACTGGTCCTACCTGCAAGGGCAGAAGGGCATCAGCCTGGGTGGTTTCGGCACCGCCGCCAATGGTGTGAATACGCCGAACATCCCCCTCAACACCCCGAGCAGTGCGCTCAGTGGGGCAGATGGGATCGGTGGTGTATTCGGCATGACATTCGACTTCGGCAATTTCGAAGGGGTCGTCCAGCTTCTGGAAACGCAAGGGCAGGTGCGGGTTCTGTCGAGTCCACGCATTTCAACGCTCAATAACCAGAAGGCCGTCATCAAGGTGGGAACGGACGAGTTCTTTGTCACCGACGTTTCTACCACCACCACGTCGCTGTCCGGGGGTAACACGTCGCCAGACATGAATATCACCCTGACGCCGTTCTTCTCTGGCATCTCCCTGGATGTGACGCCGCAGATCGACGAGAACGATCAGGTCACCCTGCATGTGCGGCCTACCGTCAGCCGTGTGTCGGACCAGAACAAGAGCATTCAGCTTGGCGGTGCGGACAACGTCTTCAACCTGCCGCTGGCACTGTCCACCACCCGTCAGTCCGACTCCATCGTGCGTGCCCGCAGTGGCCAGGTGGTGGTGATCGGCGGTCTGCTGGAAAACAGCAACACCAATGAAGACTCCAATGTGCCCTGGGCATCCAAGGTGCCGCTGCTGGGCAAGTTGTTCCAGCAGCAGCGCAAGGCGCTGGAGCAGACTGAACTGGTCATTCTCATGCGGCCGCAGGTGGTCAGCGACCAGGTCTGGCTGGACGAGCTGCGTAAAAGCGCCGAATCCTTCCAGCAGACGAGGTAACCGGGTTCATGTACGAAGCCTTCTTCGGCCTGCGTGAGAAGCCTTTCGCGCTGACGCCGAACACCGACTTTCTGGTCCAGTTGGCCCCTTACCAGGCCTGCCTGAACCTGCTGCGCGTGGCCCTCGGTGAGGGTGAGGGTTTCATCAAGGTCACGGGCGAGGTCGGGACCGGCAAGACCCTGTTGTGCCGTGCCTTGCTCAACGAGCTCGATGCCGAGCGCTATCAGGTCGCCTGGTTGCCCAACCCGGCGCTCAACCCGATGGGGCTGCGCCAGGCGCTGGCCCATGAGCTGCACATCGCCAATGTCGATGAACTGGATAACCATGCCTTGCAGGTCGCGCTGCACGAACGCCTGATTGAACTGGCGGCCGCCGGCAAGAGTGCCGTGGTGCTGATCGATGAAGCCCAGGCGCTGCCGAGTGCGACGCTGGAGGGGCTGCGCCTGCTGACCAATCTGGAAACCGAGCAGCGCAAGCTGTTGCAGGTGGTGCTGTTCGGCCAGCCCGAACTGGATGCGACCTTGGCTCGCGAAGACTTTCGCCAACTGCGCCAGCGCATCACCTTTTCCTATCGCCTGCGCCCGCTGGATGTGCGCGATGCGCGCCGTTACCTGCAAGAGCGCCTGGCGGTCGCCGGTTATCGCGGCGAGCCGCTGTTCGCAGGCAAGGCGGTACGCCTGTTGGTGCGTGGCAGTGTCGGTACGCCGAGGCTGCTGAATATCCTGGCGAACAAATGCCTGATGGCCGCTTATGGCGACGGCGCGCGGCAGATCAGTGCGCGCCATGTGCACCGAGCGCTGAAGGACACCGAGGGCGCCCGACGTGTGTCGTCGCGCTGGCCCTGGTGGCTGTTGGCGGGCGTCGTCGTTGCCGGCCTGTTGTTGCTCGGCTGGCCCTGGTTGGCGCAGGTGCGCGAGGTGCTGCCATGAGCCTGGTCAACGACATGTTGCGCGATCTGGAGGCCCGTCGCGCCTCGCCCGCGGAGCGGGAGCGGCTGGCGGATATGCAGGCTGTGGATGAGCGTCGTATCAGCCGATACCGGCGTTGGCAGTTGCTTGGGCTGCTGGCCGGGTTGTTGGTCGTCGTGTTGCTGATCGCGGCGTTGCTGTATTGGCGGCAGGGCAGTGCGCCGTTGGAGCCGGTCATTTCGCAGCCGGCTCCGCAGTTGGCGCCGGTCGAGCCGGTCGTGCCCGCGCAGCCCGAGGTTGCACTGGTCGAGGTGTTGCCGCAGAACGATGGTCGGCGTTTCGTACTGCAATTGCTGCTGGATGGTTCGGCCAGCTATCAGCGTGCGGATCAGCAGGGCGTGGTCGATCTGCTGCTGGAGCAGGTGCGCTTGCGTGGTGAAACCCGTAATGGCCGTATCGACAAGAACGGCCAGAGCTTGTCCTGGCGTGTCGAACAGCAGGGTGAGCAAGTACGCGTGCAGTTCGTCGGGCTGGGTGAGCGCCTGGAGGTTCGTGATCGCCTGGAGTCGATGGGCGATCGCTGGCAGCTCTGGCTCGAAGTGCCGCTGGAGCAGCAGCCCGACGTCACCGATATCGACCTGCCCCAGGCCGAGCCGGCTGCGCTGGCCGATACACAATGGCCTGACTGGGTCACCCGTACCGCACCTGCCCCCGATAGGCCGGCGCGCCCCGTCGAAACAGCTCTGGCGCCACCGCCCGCAGTGGCGCCTATCGCGCCCGTTGTGCGCGGACCGACCTCCGTCAGCATCACCAACCATACCCCTGACCCTCTGTCGCAGGCGCGCCAGTGGCTGAACGACGGTGACCATGCCAGGGCTATCGAGGCCTTGCAGGCACTGCACGCGAAGCAACCGGGCAACCGCGAAGTGACCCGCTGGTTGGCACGTGCCTACCTGGCCGAAGGCGATAGTGCGGCGCTGCTGGGCTGGTTGCCCGTGCAGTTGCAGCAGCGCCCCCAGGATTCGGAACTGCGCCTGTTGTTGGCGCGCGGACAATTGCTGGCAGGCGATACAGCGGCTGCCCTGGCGACCTTGAAACAGAACCCGCCCGCACTGGCAGCCGACACGGCCTACCATGCCTTGCTGGCGGCGCTGTACCAGCAGGTCGGCGACTGGCGTGGCAGTGCTGCCAGCTACCAGGCGCTGGTGGCGTTGCGTCCGGTGCAGGGCACCTGGCAATTGGGCCTGGCCATCGCCCTGGAACAACTGGACCGGCCTGGCGAAGCCGGTCGTCACTACCGCCTTGCCCTGCAAGGGCAGGGGCTCGATGACAGTGCGCGGCGTTTCGCCAACGAACGCGCTGGCGCACTGGGAGGCAGGCCATGAACCCGCAGGACATTCGCCAGCGCAAGGTCCGGATCGGCGACCTGCTGATCCAGGCCGGGCTGATCACCGAAGCACAATTGCAGCATGCCTTGCAGGAGCAGAAACGCACCGGCTCCAAGCTTGGGCGTACCGTTGTCGACCTGGGCTTCATCGACGAGAAGCGGCTGCTGTCGACGCTGTCCGAGCAGTTGCAGATTCCCTTCGTCGAGCTCAAGCACTACAAGTTCGACAGCGACCTGACCCAGAGCCTGCCGGAAGCCGTGGCGCGGCGTTTCCGCGTTATCGTCCTGTCGCGCCAGGGCGACGGTCTGCTGGTGGGCATGAGTGATCCGCTCGATCTGTTCGCCCAGGACGAAATGGAGCGCTTGCTGGGCAAGCGTGTCTACCCGGCGGTGGTGCGCGAAGCTGAATTGCTCGACACCCTCGATCGCGTCTACCGGCGTACCAGCCAGATCGCCTCGCTGGCCGGGGAGCTGGAAGGCGAGCTGCAGGAGAGCGATTTCGACCTGTCCCGCCTCGGCTCCGACAGCAACAGCGACGCACCGGTGGTGCGCCTGTTGCAGACCTTGTTCGAAGATGCGGTGCAGATGAAGGCCTCGGACATCCATATCGAACCGGACGAAGGCGTGGTGCGTATCCGCCAGCGGATCGATGGTGTGCTCAACGAGCAGGTGATGAAGGAGCAGCGTATCGCTTCGGCGCTGGTCATGCGCTTGAAGATCATGTCCGGGCTGGATATCTCGGAGAAGCGTCTGCCGCAGGATGGCCGCTTCAATATCCGTGTGCGCAACCACAACTTCGACGTACGGGTCTCGACCATGCCGGTGCAGTTCGGCGAGTCGGTGGTCATGCGTCTGCTTGACCAGAGCGGCAGCATGTCGACGCTGGAAGGCAGCGGTATGCCGCTGGGTATTCTCGAACGCTTTCGTCGGCTGTTGCAGCGGCCCCATGGCATGGTGCTGGTGACCGGCCCGACCGGTTCGGGCAAGACCACCACGCTCTACGGCGGCCTGGCCGAACTGAACAGTCCGGAGCTGAAGATCATCACCGTGGAAGACCCGGTGGAATACCGCATGCCGCGTATCAACCAGGTGCAGGTCAATACGCGGATCGACCTGACCTTCGCCCGCGTCCTGCGCGCCGCATTGCGCCAGGACCCGGACGTGGTGCTGGTGGGGGAGATCCGTGACCAGGAAACCGCCGAGATCGCCCTGCGCGCGGCGATGACCGGTCACTTGGTGCTGTCCACACTGCACACCAACGACGCCCTGACCTCGGCCATGCGCCTGATCGACATGGGCGTCGAGCCTTTCCTCGTTGCTACGGCGCTGAATGCCGTGCTGGCGCAGCGACTGATCCGTCGTGTCTGCGAAAACTGCATGGAAGACCATGAGCCCGAACCGCAGCAGCGGCTATGGCTGGAGGCTCTGCATGGCGGCTCGTTGGCGGGGGCCGTGTTCAAGCGTGGCAGCGGCTGTCACCACTGCCATAACACCGGCTACAGTGGGCGCATCGGCGTTTTCGAACTACTGGAAATGAACGAAGCGATGGTGTCCTCACTGCGCCGGGGCGATCCACAGAGCTTCGCCGAAGCGGCCCGCCAGCAACCGCATTATCGTCCGCTGGCTGCTTGTGCCCTGGACTACGCCATGGCGGGTGTCACCAGTGTCGATGAAGTGCTGAAAGTCTGCGCGACGCTGAGTGACGAGGACGTGCTGCAATGAACGCCTGCGAGGCTCGCCCCTGATGCCCAGCTTTCGCTATACCGGCCGCGACAGCTCGGGAGCCAAGGTCGACGGCACCCTGGAAACCGTCAGTGCGGATGCCGCAGCCAGCGAACTGCTGTCGAGAAGGGTCACCCCGCTGACCATCGACGAGGTCAAGGTGGAGTCCGGCGAAGATGCTTTGGCGGTCCTGCTGAAGCGCTTGCGCCGCAGAAAGGTCGAGCTGGACGAACTGATCATCTTCACCCGCCAGATGTACAGCCTGACCAAGGCCGGTGTGCCGATCATCCGTGCCATTGCCGGCCTCGGCGAATCCAACCGCAACCTGTATTTTCGCGAAGTGCTGCAGGATGTCCGTGCCGGGCTGGAGAGTGGCCAATCCATGGCTGTCTCCCTCAATCAGCATCCCAAGGTATTCAACAGCCTGTTCATCAGCATGATCAGCGTGGGGGAGAACACCGGCCAGCTCGACCAGGCTTTCCGCCAGTTGTCCAGCTACCTGGAACTGGAGCGCGAAACCCGCAAGCGCATCAAGCAGGCCACTCGCTACCCGATCTTCGTGATGGTGGCGATGGCGGTGGCGATGGGGGTGATCAATATCTTCGTCATTCCGGCCTTCGCCAAGGTATTCGACTCCTTCCATGCGCAACTGCCGCTGGCAACCCGCATCCTGATCGGCTTTTCCGATTTCACCCGTGATTGGTGGTGGTTGCTGCTGCTGGGGATTTTCGGCGGCATTCATGCTTTCTACCGATGGACCGCGACCGAGGCCGGCGAGCGCAAGTGGGACCAGATCAAGCTGCGGCTGCCGATCATCGGCGGGATTTTCGAGCGTATCGCCCTGGCGCGCTTTACCCGGACGTTCGCCATGATGTACCGCGCCGGCGTGCCGCTGCTGCAGACCCTTTCCATCAACAGCGCCAGTGTCGGCAATCGCTATATCGGCGAGGCTGTCCTGGGGATGCGCGAGAGTGTCGAACGCGGAGAGTCGCTGACACGCTCAGCCTCCAACAGCGGTCTGTTCACGCCACTGGTGCTGCAGATGATGGCCGTGGGCGAGGAAACCGGCGCCCTCGACGACCTGTTTATCGAAGTGGCGGACTTCTACGAGCAGGAGGTCGATTACGACCTCAAGCAGTTGGCCGATGCCGTCGAGCCGATCCTCATCGTGGGTATGGGCATCATGGTGCTGGTGCTGGCCCTCGGCGTGTTCCTGCCGATGTGGGAACTGTCATCGGCGGCATCCAGGGCGGGCTGATGGACAGGACGCAACGGGGCTTTACCTTGTTCGAGCTGATGGTGGTGATTCTGATCTTCTCCGTCGTGCTGGCGGTGGGCTTGTACCATTTCCAGGTCACCATCCAGAATTCCTACCGCCTGGCACTCAAGTTCACCGCGGGCAGTTTGTCGCGAGCAGTCTTGATGGCGCATGAACAGCGGCAATTGCCGAGTTATCTGGAGCGGCTCGATGGCACGCCCAAGCAAGCGCGCCTGGTCTTCAACGAACAGGGCTGGCCCATCGGGTCGGGAGACAGGAAAACGCTGGAAAGCGCCGATGACTGCATCGGTCTCTGGCGCGCTTTACTGCATGCGCCTGCGCCGACTATCGGTCTGGACGACAGTCAGGACTGGCAGACGCAATTGAGCGGCGTACAATGCATATATAAGTCGAACAAGACCGCTGGGCTTATTTATTTCAATAGCCAAACGGGTGAAGTAGACTACAGATGGAGCGATGGCTAATGGCCTTCGCAGTACAGAATTTTATCGGGCACGATAGTCGCTCTGATAAATAAAGAGTCCGGTCGTCATTTTTATGGCGTACGGAATTATGACGGTCGCCCGGAAATAAAGGGGTTTATGATGAAAAAGCAACAAGGCGGTTTTACCCTGATCGAACTGATCATGGTTATCGTGATTCTCGGTATTTTGGCGGCGGTGGCGTTGCCGCGTATTGGTAATTTGTCGGCAGATGCGCGTGCGGCCTCGATTAACGCCGGGCTTGGAGCTGCCAAGTCCGCTAGTGCTATCGTTCATGCTATGGTCACTGCGAAGGGGACAACAGGAACTCAGGCACAAGATGGAAGCGGTCTGACCATAGATTTGGAGGGACAGAATATTGATCTGGTTTTCGGTTATCCAGCTGCAACCGCGGCAGGTATCTTGAGGGCTGCTGGATTGGAAGGTGATTACACGATATCTAGTGGTGTTATTACCCAGCGAGGCAATCCTACTAATCTCTCTAGTTGCTCGTTTACTTATAGTGCAGCCACATCGGCAACTACGGCTCCTTCATTTGTAACCGGTGTGGGGGATGATGGTACAGCCTCGGCCTCTGGAACTGCGCGACTGACTGCTGCTCAGTGCGGTGGTAGTAACTGATTTCTGATTTATTGACTCCGGCAGCCCGTAGGATGGGTTGAGTCGCATCGCGACGATACCCATCATAGGCAACCCACAATGATGGGTATCGCTACGCTCAACCCATCCTACTTGGTGAAATAAACGACCCGGCTTGCCGGGTCGTTTATTGTTCGGCGGGAGAAAAGGAATATGCCCCCAAAGCAATCCGGCTTTACCTTGATCGAGTTGATCATGGTGATCGTTATATTGGGCATTCTGGCTGCCGTGGCCTTACCGCGCTTTGGCGATCTGCAGGCCGATGCCCGTGCGGCGACGGTCAATGCGGCCCTGGGCTCTGCGAAAACGGCAGTCAGGCTGGTCAACGCCGTTGCCCAGATGCGCGGTGAAGGCCTGGATGCCGGCGGCAGGCTGATCGCCTTCGAAGGTGTCGAGGTGCAGGTCGTGTTCGGCTACCCGGCCACACCCTATGCTCTGTTGCGAGCTGCCGGGCTGGAAACGGACTTCGATGGCCATGGCACGAATGGCATTGCGTTGAAAGACAGCCTGGGCACCCGCAATACCGGCTGTGGCTTTACCTACAGCGCGCCAACCCAGGCCAATACCTTCCCTGAATTCAAGCCCTTGCGTGGCGGTGGCGATTTCCCTGTCACCGCTGCCGATTGCCGTGACCGATAACCTCATGCCCCGACTGTCTACCAGGCAATCTGCCTTTACCTTGATCGAACTCATCATGGTCATCGTGCTGTTGGGTATCCTGGGGGCCGTGGCGATACCGCGTATGTACGACTTCGGTGCCCCGGCGCGGGCTGCTCGGGTCAATGCGGCGCTGGATGCCGTGCGGGTGACCGTGGCTGCCGTGCACAGCCAGTCCATGATCAGCGGCAAGGGCATGGGGGCGACCGCCGAGACGATGTCTTTCCGGGGTTCGGATATCAGCGTGCGCCATGGCTACCCGGCCAATCGCTATTCGCTTTTGCTGGCCGCCAACCTGCTGGATGATTTCGTCGGTGCGGGCCATGAAGATGACGAAGGTGTTTGCAATACAGCGCAAACGCCTTATTGCGGTATCGTGCACCGCAACGCCCACGATATGGCGACCGGTACCTGCGGCTTTATGTATCAACTCCCGGCCAATACGGGTGATTCTTTCAAATTCGTCGCCTGGCCCGGCAGCAGCTTTCCCGTGGCGGCGGCGGATTGTCGTCAATAAGCCCCTTCGGCATACCTGGAGGCCGGATGCAGTCACATGAACAAGGCTTTACGCTCGTTGAGCTGATCATGATCATCGTGCTGCTCGGTATTCTCTCCGCAGTGGCGATGCCGCGTTTTTTCGACCGCAGCGATTTCGACCAGCGCTTCTACTATGAAGAGCTGATCAGTGCCTCGCGCTATGCCCAGAAGGCGGCGCTGGCGACGGGGTGTCGTGTAGGGGTTACTGCCGTCGGCAGTAATTACTCCCTGAGATATACCGGTCTGCCGGCAACTTCAGGGTGTAACGATGCGCCGGTTTACCATCCCGGCGGCAATAACTACCAGGGCACCGCCCCTACGGGAATTGGTGCAAGCCTGTCAGGCCCGCTGGTTTTCGGCTCGCTGGGGCAGGTGGTCGACGCCACTGCGGATGTGACCGTAACCGTAACCGGTACAGGCGCTTCACTGAGCTTTACCGTGACCCCGCAAGGCTTTATCGACTAGGGAGCGCCCATGCGCCACTCTCCACACCGGCAACGCGGCATGACACTGATCGAACTGGTCATGACCCTGGTTATCCTGGGTATCGTGCTGGTGGCGCTCTATGCTGCCCAGGCCAGCATTATCAGCCGCTCGGTCGACCCGCTGCTCCAGCAACAGGGCCTGTACCTCGCCGAGGGTGTGCTGGAAGCCCTGCAAGCCATGTCGGAAGGTGACGCCAAGACGCATGCCGATCAATACATCAACGCCCGGACATTGCTCAACCCCATCGACGACCAACCCATGGCGATCCTGCAGAACTACCTGATAAAGGTTGAACGCAATGAAATCAGCATGGATTCGGTCGATCTGACATCGTTCACCGTGACCGTTTCCAATGACGGGCAAGACATCCGCCTGACGGGCTATCGTCACTATGGGGAGGGTGAGTAATGCTCATCTTCCGCAAACCCACCCGCCAGCAAGGCTTTACCCTGATCGAGATGATCATGGTGATCGTCCTGGCCTCCATCGTCGTCGTGCTGGTCAGCACGGCAATGAACCGCCCGCTCAAGGCCTTTACCGACCAGCGCCTGCGGGCGTCGCTGACCGACCAGGCCGCCATCGTGCTGGACCGTATGGCGCGGGATATACGCCTGGCCGTGCCCAACTCGGTGCGAGTTGCCGGTGCCGGCGGTACGACGCTGGACCTTATGCTGATCGAGGTTGCGGGCCGCTATCGGGCCAATACCATTGTTTCTAATGGCGAGCGCTTTGACCCTCCGCGCTGTCCAGCAGGAGCATGTACCATTCCGATTCTGGGGCCTTTCCAGGTGCCTTCCGTTTCAACGACGGGCTATTGGTTGATCATCTACAACACCCGGCCAGAAAATATCTGGGGCAACTCTCTCGTCAAGGCGGCCTTTGCCTGGAATAGCGTAACGTCCGAATTAAGCAAGGGTGTTGGTACCCCGGAAGTGCTCTTTCCTAATGCATCGCCTCAGCATCGCCTTTATATGGCGAAAGACACGGTGCGTTACCAGTGCGCGGGTAGTCGCTTGAGTCGCCATGAAGCGCCGGATGTGACGTTCACAAAAGGCACACCCACGATCCTGGCCAACAGCGTCGGCACCTGCCGCTTTCACTACGATGCAGGCACCCTGGAGCGTAATGGCCTGGTAACCATCGAACTGAAACTCCAGCAGGATGGCGAGTCCGTCACCCTGTATCGCCAAGTACAGGTGAACAATGCGCCCTGACCTGAGTTATCGCTCACAGGCCGGTTTCGGCCTGGTTGCCGCCATTTTCGTCATGCTGATCGTCGCGGGAGCCATCGCCGCCATGATGCAACTGGCAACCACCCAGCACGGCACGGTCGTCCTTGCCCTGCAACAGGCCCGCGCTTATCAGGCGGCAAAGGCGGGGGTGGAGTGGGGTATTGGAGCGGTGGAGACGACGGGTTGCAGTAATTTCTCTGCTCAGAAGAAGGAGTTTCCGAATTTGAGCGGATTTAACGTGGAAATAAGTTGCACGAACGAAACGATTCTGGTGCCAGAAGAAGAAAGTGGCAGCGTTACGATCTATGAAATTACTTCTACGGCTGAATATGGTGCTTCTGGTTCTCCGGATTATGCCTATAGACGATTGACGGCGGTGATTGAAAGTGAGTAATAGTATCTTAAAGCTTAAAATCTATTCGTGTGCCGCTGTATTCTCTTTTGTCATCCTCTCTTTCTGTGGGTGGGTGCAAGCAGCTACTTATAATCTGGCTCCGCCACAAACGCCAGCTTTGTGTAATGGTAACGCTGGGACATGGAGTGGCAGTGTTTATGTTTGTGCTTGGCATCAGCCGTTTTCTCTGGAGCCTGGGGATAAATTATTATCAGGTGGTAATATACGTATTCTTTCTTATAGTGGTTTTAATTTAAGTAAAGTTGTTATTGGTGGTGCTGGTTATACCATTGATTTGGAGGCGCAAGGAAGTAATACGACAAGGCTTGTAGGTGTGGAGCTAAATGGTTCTATCTACGGGCAGAGTAATAATGTTCGACTTGAGGGTGGGGCTATTGTAAGAGGCTCTGTAAGTGTGACGGGGAGTTTTTCCTCTGCGAGTGCTAGTGTGTATGGTAACGTCAGTGCCAATAATGGAGTTTCGGCTGAAGATACGGTGTTTTATGCGAATATAAATTCTAGTAGTGGTGGGGTTAGTTTGGTTGGTGGGGCGGTTGAGAATGATGTGGTTGTTACGGCAACCAAAATTTCTGCGCAAGGTACTGTTTTTAGGGGGGCGTTGACCAGTACAAGTGGGTCAATTGAATTGATCGGAGGTAGTGTTGCGAAACTTGTCAAAACTAATTGCTGCAGTATATCGACCAATGGCACTAATCTCTATGGTGGGGCGACAGCGCAGTCAGGTATGACCATCAAAGGTGATGGCAATACAGAGATTCGAGGTGATTACACATTCACTGATTTGAATCCCGGCTACTTTGAAGGGGTGAAAATGACCTCGGGAAATTCCATTGGGGTTGCTGGTTCAGCTACTTTTGTCAATAGTACTATTGGGTCTGACTCGAATCCGGTTAATATAAGGGTTAACGGTAGTGCCAATGTTAAGTTGAATGGGAGTACTATATATGGCACTGTCTATGTGCCAGATTATGGTCAGTGGAGTCCGTTGATTACTGGTGACTCATCTAGCCGTATTGTTGGAGAGTGTCAGAGGTTTAGCGGTGGTACTCGACCCCTTTCGACACCCGCTAGTTTGTGCGATGGCTCGGGTAGTATAAAAATAAATCATCTGCGTCTGTATCACACTGGTTCCGCAATAAGCTGCATGGCTACTGAAGTTTCTGTGCAGGCCTGTGCTGATTCGAGTTGTACGAAAGTATTTCCGGGGCCGGCATCTTTCTCTCTTGCTGTAGGTAATGGTTCTTTTGTCAACTCTGTCGTGGCTATTGATGCAAGTGGTCAGGGTAAGACGTTTTTAAGGAATCCGAATGGTGGCCTCTCGAAGATTACATCGGATACTCCTCTAGTATGTGACTTCTCCAATTGCTCAATAAATTTCAAGGACTCTGTACTTTTTATTTCGGGTGATAAAAGTGCGCTGACCAAAATTCCCGCTCAGATTGCAGGTAAGCCTTTCGATGCCTACTTGCATTCAATTACTACAAATCCAGACACAAAAGCCTGCGAAGCGAGGGTTGAAGGTCAGAAGAGTGTTTCATTTGATTTCTCCTGTGTTGACCCCAATAAATGTGTGGCGGGGCAGACGTTCAAGGTTGGTGAGAACGCGATTCCCGGGAGCAGATCGCTGACATTTAAAAATGGTGTCTCCGAAAAGTTGGAAATGGCGTATTCGGATGCCGGGAAAGTAAAGGTGACTGCGGAGCTGTCTTTGCCTGCCGAGGGCAATCATCCTGCAGTAGTTCTGGCGGGAGAGACGAGTTTTGTTTCCCGTCCTTGGGGACTCTGTCTCGAAACGGATACTGATAAGAGCGTCACTAATAAAGCGACCGATAAGATCTTGACCAAGGCCGGCGATGGATTCGAGCAGCGAATGAAGGCCGTGATCTGGACGTCGAGTACCGATGGAAAAGAAACGGATCGCCGCAGTGTGAGCCTCTGTTCAAATGCAGTCACGCCCAACTACCAGCAGGCGTCGATTGCGTTGGAAAGCGAAGTTATCGCACCAAGCAATGGTAAATCCGGTGCTTTGGGGGCGACCGAATATGCTCAGGGAAAAGGTGTGACGACACTGACTCAGACACTGAGTGAAGTCGGTATCTTCAGGGTTATTGCCTCGCCGCCGAACTACCTGGGTGAGTCGATGGGGCATGCCGTCAGTGCCAGTGGGGCAGTCGGTCGTATCATCCCCGCCTGGCTGGAAGTTGGTGCAACGCTCAGTCAGGCTGTCGGTTGCCAAAACCCATCAGGTTTTACTTACCAGGGCCAGACCACATCGCTGAGCGGGGCGCTTAAGGTTATCGGTAAGAATCGCGTTGGGGATGAGACGAAAAACTATATAGGCGACTTCTGGCGGTTTAGTGGAAATTTGAGCTACGAACTTTATCAAGAATCAGCCAGCCCGAAATCAGGTCAGGCGTCCGCTATTGCCGGGCGTGTCATTCCGCTACCAGCCTTTGCTGCAACGTCCGCCAGCGCATCTTTCCTTCCCAGCGGCAGCTACAGCTATACCCGGCCCCTCAGTCCGAGTGCGCTCGATACACCTTTCAGCCTGAAGTTGGCCGTATGGGACTGGCATGATCTGGACAATGTTTATTTCAAACGTACCGATATCACGCAGAGCGTGGCAGCACGCGGTTTGGCTACGACGGGTGTGCCTGTCGTAGCTGCGATCAGTACCAGCGCCTTCCGGCTTGGACGTGTCCGCAGTGAGAATATCAATGTGCCGACTGGCAGTACGGGTACCGTTCCTTTGCTTCTGGAGCATTGGGGAACTGCCGGTTGGGCTGCTGCGGTTGATAGCTGTACAAGCCTGGCTGCTCCGAACGATCTGAAGGAACGATTGGTTTACGAAAACCCTCCGATTACCAGCGTTACGGCCGATGCTGTTGGAACATGGAATCAACAATCGCTGGGTATCAGCGTACAGCCTTCCAC